>JAQXNC010000030.1 GCA_029097145.1 Bacillota bacterium | reverse complement strand
TGATATCTATGTCGGGGTTATCCGTGGTACGCCATTGCTTGTTCAGATATTAATCATATATTCGGTTATCCCTGGAATATATACGGCAATTACAGGCAATATATTACGTATTAATCCTATAATTATCGGAATTATTGCCATGTCAGTCAATTCAGGAGCTTATCAGACAGAGCTTTTAAGATCTGGGATATCAGGTGTTGATAAAGGTCAATGGGAAGCTGCTTCAACTCTATGCCTTGATAATTCAGTCACGTTAAAAAAGATTATTCTGCCTCAGGCCTTTAAAATAATCATCCCTCCGATGATTAGTGAGTTCATTACCCTTTTTAAGGACAGTTCACTTTTAAGCTGTATTGGCGTTGTGGAACTGCTTAAAGGTTCACAGATTCTCGGCATAAACTATTATGATGTCATGTCACCATATCTGCTGGCAATGATTTATTATCTGACCATGACTGTTATTATTACTAAAATTGGTTCAAAAATAGAAAAGAGGTTAGCTGAAAGTGATTAGTATCAGAAATATCTCTAAAAGCTTTGATAATACAAAAATACTCGAGAATATTAATCTCGAAGTATCTAAAGGCGAAATAATATCGATCATCGGACCTTCCGGCAGTGGTAAATCAACTCTTTTGAGATGCATTATCGGACTTGAAAAAGCTGACGGTGGCGAAGTTTATTACAAAGGACAGTTAATGAACCCTAAAGATAAAACATCATACCAGGAAATACGTTCGCATATGGGTTTTGTGTTTCAACACTTTAACCTGTTTCCAAATATGACAGTTTTAGAAAACTGCACATTGGCTTTAAAGGAAGTGTTACACAAAAAAGATGATGAAGCCAGCGAAATCGCCATGCATTATCTTGAAAAAGTAGGTCTATCAAACAAAGCCGAGAGCTACCCTAATAAATTATCCGGAGGTCAGAAACAGCGTGTAGCCATAGCCAGAGCTCTATGCATGAATCCTGAGATAATGTTGTTTGATGAACCAACCAGTGCTCTTGATCCCGAAATGATCAAAGAAGTTCTTGAAGTTATCAAAGAGTTAAAAAATCAGGGTATGACAATGATTATTGTGACTCATGAAATGAACTTTGCCAAAAATATCTCTAACAGAATCATTTTTATCGAAGATGGTCATATTGTAGAAGAAAACAGCAGTCAGGAATTCTTCAGCAATCCTAAAACTCAAAGAGCTAAACTGTTTTTGGATAAAGTATTATACGATTAATATTTTCTGGCAATTATTACAAGATCACGACTGCCAGCATTATCATCGTAATAATTAAGATATATTCTACAAGGTTTTAAATGTACATCATTTAAAACCTTTATTATTTTATAAAAACCTAAAGAAGCATAGCTGAATTCTTCATTAAACATGACACCATCTCTCATATCATCTGTTTTCCCATGAGTAAATAAAATATAACCATCTTCCTTAAGCAGATCTGATAACCTTTTAAATGTCTGTATCTGTAAATCATAATCAATATGAAATAATGAGTCGAACGCAATTATCCCATCATAGCGATAATCTGGTTTCCATTCATTGATATCGCAAAGACAGTAATTCACATTAGGATTATTCTTTCTGGCATTCTCTATCATCTTAAAGGATTCATCTATCCCTTCTATGATAAATCCTCTTTCAACTAAATATCTGTCATTTGGTACACCACTTCCAGATCCGGCATCCAGGATCATATCGCCACGATTAAAAAGATCGGCAAATTCTCTGATACAGTTCGCTACTTCTCTGTCTTTCATATATTCATTATATAAATCAGCTATTACATCATAAGATTCTCTATTCATATTCTTATAATAGCATAAAAAATAAAAACCCTTTCGGGTCTTTATTTTCATATAAGGAAGAACAAATAAAATGAAAAAATTAATTATTTTTATTACAACTATATTAAAACAGATTATTGTGTTAATAATGTGAAAATCATAATATAAAATAAAAAACTGGTATTATACTGAACCGGGTTTCTCAAATAATAAAACTAAATATAAAGACAAGACTTGATTCCTGATTTCTACAGGAGTCACGCCTTGTCCATTAACTTAAATGCTGCATTTATTATGATAACCGATATGGTCGATCATCACATTATCTCATATAAGAATAATTTTCTTAAAACCACACTCAATGGCAAATTCTTTTAATTCCTGCATATATTCATCATCAGGTTCCTTTAAATAACGGTATTCTTCTCTTACTCCATAATGTCGATATTTAATCAGCTTATACGTAACTTCATCTAAATGATCTTTTAAAATGATACTAATATCTTTAATCGTTTCCTTATCATTCAGATGACCTGGTATACATACAGTTCTTATCTCTTCCAATCTGTGAACAGAAGCCAGATATCTGACGTTATCCAGTACTTTTTTATTTGAAACACCACATAATTTCTGATGTATAGAATCATTAGTTGCCTTAATATCCAGCATGACACCATCGCATACATCCATTAATTCTGCATCATTTTCAAAATCATAAGAACCATTAGAATCCATCAAGGTCGATAATCCATCATGTTTTGCCAGTTTAAATAACTCTTTAATAAATTCTGCATGCAATGTACATTCGCCACCAGATGTCGTTATTCCTCTAATAAACGGAATATTAGACTGTACTTTATGGTATACCTGTTCAACGCTCATATAAGATATCTTACATGAAGCATTATGAGTGCATGTCTTTATACAAGTATCGCAATTGATACACTTCTTGCTATCCCATACCACTTTGCCGTCTATAAATTCAAGAGCTTTTACAGGACACTTAAGCACACACTGTCCGCAATTGATGCATTTATTTATAGTTTCTGGATTATGACAATACATGCAGTTAAAATTACATTGCTGGAAGAAAATGGCACAGCGATTGCCAGGCCCATCTACTATCGAAGAATCAATAATCTTGTTGATACCAGCAATCACAGACTTTCAACCTTTCTGTCAAAGATATGATTGTTATCCTGCTGGCCAGGTACCAAGCAAACTGAATCATTCGCAACCATTTTTCCCTGACGATATTTTTCAACTTCACTTTTCTTGATAAGATAACCAGTAACCCTAACCAAATCTCCATCAGCTAAATAAGTAGATAAATATTTACATCCAACTTTAAAACCACCTTTAAAAATATCTAAAACAGCTGCAGGATTTCTCAATGCAGTTTCATCAAACGGAAAAATATCACCAACTCCACTAGGAAAATACTTATGATATAAACCACACTGTTTCAAATGAGGATAAAGATCTATCTCTTGTCCAACTTTAATTCTTGTGCCAGGAGAATCATAAGTATCTAAACCTGTTCCGACCTGAGCATGCATCACAAAGCGCTTTTTATAACAGTACTTATTCTCATGCTGTTGAACTCTCTTATTGATAAATTCCAATACTTTAACTCCCATTTCATTAGCATATTCATCAGGACCAAAAGTATAGTCAAGATTTGAGAGTTTCATTAAATTATTAACGCATTCACAAAGACCGACAATACCAAATAAACCGACAAATTTATCTCTTGAAACAAAACCTTCTGTAACAACAAAGTCCGTATCAAAGAATACTCTTTCCTCAACCAGATTCTTTATTTTTGCATCCATAAATTTCAATTGAGTGTCAATAGCCAGAGTAAGTTTATTATTAAAGAAATCATCAACACTTTCACTATGTGAAGCAATAGTACCAAGTCTTAATCTCGTTAATGTAAAAGCTCCTCCACCAATTAATAAACCATTATAGCAGGAAGCAATAGCGTAATTCTCCCCTACATTTTCTCGATAAAATCTATCATAAGCAAATGCTGGATTAGCACATTTTAAACTGGTCTCAATAGCTTTTGTCGCAAACGCATCACTGGTAATATCAGGATCATATCTCAGAGAAACATTAGGAGTAATATTCTGTAATTCAGCAAGTAATTCGAGAATAATATTACCAGTAACCGTTTCATATGGACCAAGATTTGCTTGAATAAAACTATCTGATAAAGTACGATCGATATTAATCAAGAAATATCTTAAAATACTTTTAGCCTCTTCATATTGCATATCTTTTACAAAAGGCTCCAGCAATACATCCAGCCTGCCAATAAATACAACAAAACGATCTAGCCCATGACAGTTATGATAAAAGATTAAAAGATTATTAGTAGCCTCCATTAAATTACTTGCCGGCTTTAACCTTAAGAATTCACTACCCTCTTTCAAAAACTTCTCATAATCAGGAATGATATATCTGGCACTATATGGACCAGGTCCTTCAGAAAGATCGCATATTTCACCATTATCCCTTAAATCATAAAACTCCATGGGAGTATCTTTAGAATAATCCAAAATACCAGCAGCATATTTAGCTAACTGATCGGTTCTTTGCCAATAAGTCAAACGTTTATCGTGCATAATGCTTTCAATATCTTTAATCATTGTTTCTTTGTTGGTATACATTCTGAATTCTCCTATTATTTTTTATTAGTTTATCATAAAAAGCTATCTATAACCACATTCTAAAGATGTGTTATATACGAGAATTGTGTCGCTAATCTTCAACTGTTAATGTGGCATTTACAATTATTGACAATGGATTATAAAACACATTTGTCTTTTGATCACAGTACTCTCAATTGCGATAGCTTATGGCAGCATATAGATGTCTCATGAACTATATAAAAAGAACTGAATATCAGTTCTAATTCATTCGCTTATTACGATACATTTCATTATCAATGCGATTGAGGAAATCATCAAATGTATCAACATCCTCTTTAAAGACAGTGTAACCCATCGAGAATGACAGTTTATACTGTTTTTTATTATGACTGTTGAAAGCTTCTGTCGCATCATCAATCTTTTTCATAGCTTCAACAATCTCACTTTCTTTATTTACTATCATCAGTATAATAAATTCATCTCCAGCGTATCTGAATGCCAATGCATTCATGCCTGATATTGAATTAAGCAGAATTTTGCCGACATTACTGATTGCATTATCCCCTTCAAGATGACCATATTTATCATTAAGCATCTTAAATCTATCGATATCCATCATAATACCGCCGAGTTTATATCCATAACCGATATGCTTAATCTGATTTCTGATATACAGATTCATATATTGACGAGTATACAATCCAGATAAAGAATCAATATATGATATTTCATTCTGGATACTGAAATGAAGAGTACATAAAGAGATAGCTGCACCAAGCCATATCAGCGATACTCCATAACAGAAATACTGGATCATACTGCCAATAAATACCGGCACCATAAACAGCAATACTGGCATAAAGAAATATTTGTTTACCTTATTCTTGTTTATATAAGTTGTGATTACACCATATATCATATAACCATAAACTACCAGAAAAGGAAGAACAAAAAGATTAGTTCTTATATATGTATTATTTGCATCAATTATGAAAAACAAAGGATAGAAGCGATTGATGATTATACCTAAAACCACTATGATACCAGGAATCGCAACATATGGATATATGCGTTTTAGACGATCATAGTCATTGAATATTTTAAAATCGACATATAAGGTCCATTCATATGCAAAAATTATGCAGTTGATATAAAGCAATGTATTGACTAAGTAATTGATCTCTCTCATTCCTGGAGCTATATTACCATCGATATAAAATGATAAGGTTTCAACTATACACTGAAAAATGGTGGCAGTAACCATCAGATAAAATATCTTTTCATCAAGCAATGATGCCTTCATAGGTTTTTTAATATTTAAAAGCATCATCACCAAAAGTACTATTGCAGTACCATTAGCTATTACTACATCACTGAAGTCTATCATATTTATTAAATTATAACCCATATAAACTTGTAATTTAAAATAATATGACCAAATGCGTCATTTTTTATTACATTTTT
>JAQXNC010000029.1 GCA_029097145.1 Bacillota bacterium | reverse complement strand
AGACTTTGACACATTTGCTGAAAATCATATTTCTACTGAAACAGCGACCATAATACTCAATAAAGAATTTAAGAAAAGTGATGTCAAATACGGTAATGCCAAAGGTGCTATTACAGAAGTATTTAAGGTCAAGAAATAAACATGAGGATCTGGATTAAACCAGGTCCTTTTTAATGGTTATAAACCATAAATCCACCTGCTATGCAGGTGTGACATAACACACTTGAGTAATTGGTATTATTATCCAATTGGAAAATAAAACCTCTAGGTTCTATACTGAATGTGGTTCCGAAGCCAACACAGTAATAGAAAGTAGAGGTAATCCAATTGGATAATAATAGTCTATCACATACTAAATGGACATGTAAGTACCATATAGTATTTGCACCAAAATATAGAAGAATGGTTGCATATGGAAAACTTAAGCAGGATATAGCTAATATATTATCAGCACTATGCAAAAGAAAAGGTGTGAAAATAATAGAAGCAGAAGTATGTCCTGATCACATTCATAGCCTCTAGAAATACCACCAAATATTTCAGTATCAAGTTTTGTTGGATATCTGAAAGGAAAATCTACTCTGATGATTTTCGAGCGTCATGCTAATTTAAAATATAAATATGGTAACAGACACTTTTGGGCAAGAGGTTACTATGTAGATACAGTAGGAAAAAACGCGAAGAAAATCGAAGAATATATCAAGAATCAATTACAGGAAGATCAGATGTATGACAAGATATCTTTAAAAGAATATCTGGATCCATTTGATCCAAAAGAAATAAAGTAACAAGAAGATAAATAAGGTCCCTTGCAAGGGACACTGGATAAATATGTTGCGACTGAGGAACCTTTACATAACTCTTTAGAGTTGAGCCGGTATCAAGCCCTTATAGGGCGTGAACAAACTACCGGCTCAGCAGGTAGTTTTGATTTACAGGTTTTCATCAAGGGCTAAAAATACTTCGGCGATAACCTTAATTCCATCGATATAGCCATCGATATTCATACATTCATCTGGTCCATGAGCACGGCCATGACCTGGTTTAATATAATATTTCTATTATTTTCGCAATAATTTACATATAAATGAAAATATCTATATAATCCATACCTCAGTCACAGTATATAAAAAGCCACCAGGGTCGGTGGCTATAAATGCGTTTTAACTAAATTAGCAGTTAACCTTACCAGTTACTTCACCATCTTTAGATACAGCTACGTAGTAGCATTCTCTTTCGATTGGTTTGAAGTATAGGTCTAAAGTCTTGATACCAGTAACCTTAACACCCTGAGCCTTAAGTTCTTCCTTAACCAGCTTTTCAACATCGGCAGCTACATAGTCATTACCGTGTACCTGGATAGTAAAATTTGTCTTCATTTTGATCCTCCTATAAACGAATATATTATATGTTAAAAATAAAATTATTACAAAATTGTAAGCCCTAACAGGCTAAAAATGTGTTAAAAAGCCGATAAAATGGCTATTTTTGGGCATTTTTTGATAAAAAAAGTTTTCCAGAAATAACTTGTGAAATAATAAATTTGCGTTAAAATACAACAAAAAAAGTTTTAGATGTCCTACATAGGGTTTTGAATATTGGTATTATAATGATGTAAAGAGGTTAACAAAAAAGGATGTAAAGATCGCGAACTTTATATTTTTTTAGACGGCTATTGTAAGCGCTTACTAGCTGTCGTTGACTTCGCCACAACATTGAAAGAGAGGATAACACAAAATGAAAGGTATTCATGTTACTAGTGAAATCAAACCACTAAAGAAAGTATTGTTACACCGTCCTGGTAAAGAATTATTAAATCTGACACCAGACACATTAGGCGAATTACTGTTTGATGATATTCCATTCTTAAAAGTTGCTCAGGAAGAACACGATGCATTCGCTCAGGTATTAAGAGACAATGGCGTTGAAGTTGTATATATCGAAGATTTACTTGCAGAAGTATTTGACAACGACCGTTCTATCCGTGAAAAGTTCTTAAGACAGTTCATCAAGGAAGGTAATATCCACACTAAGGCTTGGCAGGATATCCTGTTCAACTTCTTCAATTCAATCGAAAACAACAAAGAATTAGTTATGAAGACTATCGAAGGTGTTAACTTAACTGAAATTAAGGAAAGACCTGCTAACTCTTTAATCGATATGGTAGATGGCGGCAACAAGCTCGTATTAAAACCAATGCCAAATCTATACTTCCAGCGTGACCCATTCGCATCAGTTGGTGATGGTGTTACTTTAAACAGAATGTATTCAGAAACAAGAAACAGAGAAACTATCTATGCTGAATACATCTTCAATTATCATCCAGATTTTGCTGGTTATGTTGAAAAGTGGTATGACCGTTATGATGAATTCCACATCGAAGGTGGAGACGTTCTTAACCTTACAGAAACTACATTAGCAATTGGTATCTCTCAGAGAACTGAACCAGACGCTATCGATTTACTTGCAAGAAAGATCTTCAATAATCCTAAATCAAAGATCGAAACTATTCTTGCCTTCAATATTCCTGTATCACGTGCATTCATGCACTTAGACACAGTATTCACACAGATCGATACTGATAAATTCACTATTCATCCAGGAATCTTAGGACCTCTTGAAGTATTTAAGATTACTAAGGGTGAAACAGCTGATACTGTTAACGTTGAAAAGATGGAAACTTGTCTTGAAGATGTATTAGCAGAAGCATTAGGTGTTGAACACGTTACATTAATCAAGTGTGGTGGTGAAGATCCAATTGCTGCTGAACGTGAACAGTGGAATGATGGTTCTAATACTTTATGTATCGCTCCAGGTGTCATCGTATGTTACGAAAGAAATGATGTAACTAACGCATTATTACGTGAATACGGCTTAACAGTATTAACTGTACCAAGTGCTGAATTATCACGCGGTAGAGGTGGACCTCGCTGTATGTCAATGCCATTAATCAGAGAAGATTAATTAATTGCATATCAATATAAGAAGAGAAAAACTATAAGGAGAAATTAAAAATGCCAGTAAATTTAAGCGGACGTAACTTTCTTAAGCTATTAGATTTCACAAGCGATGAAATTCGCTATCTAATTGATCTTTCAAAACAGTTCAAACAGTTAAAATTAACTAACACTCCACACAGATACTTACAGGGTAAGAATATCGTATTATTATTCGAAAAGACTTCTACAAGAACTAGATGCTCATTCGAAGTTGCTGGACGTGACTTAGGTATGGGTGTTACTTACCTTGATCCAGGTTCTTCTCAGATGGGTAAGAAAGAATCTATCGAAGATACAGCTAGAGTATTAGGTAGAATGTACGATGGTATCGAATACCGTGGTTTCGCACAGTCTATCGTTGAAGAATTAGCTGAATATGCAGGTGTACCTGTATGGAATGGTTTAACTACTGAATTCCACCCTACTCAGATGATCGCTGATATGTTAACAATCGAAGAAAACTTTGGTCATCTGAAAGGCTTAAATTTCGTATTCATGGGTGATGCAGGTAATAACGTTGGTAACTCATTAATGGTTGCTTGTGCTAAGTTAGGTCTTAACTTCACTGCTTGTGGACCAGCTAAGCAGATGCCTAATCCTGAACTGGTAGAAACTTGCAGAAAGATTGCTGCTGAAAACGGATGCACAGTTACATTAACTGAAAACGTTGAAGAAGGCACTAAGAATGCAGATGTTATCTACACAGATATCTGGGTATCAATGGGTGAACCTGATAGCGTATGGGCAGAAAGAATTGAACTGTTAAGCCCTTACCAGGTAAATGCTAAGGTTATGGCTAATGCTAATCCTAATGCAATCTTCATGCACTGCTTACCTTCATTCCATGACACTAAGACTACAATCGGTAAAGATATCGCTGAAAAGTTTGGTGTTACTGAAATGGAAGTTTCAGATGAAGTATTTGAATCTAAACAGTCTAAAGTCTTCGACGAAGCTGAAAACAGAATGCATACAATTAAAGCCGTTATGTATGCAACATTAAAATAATAATGGCAAAAAGACTAGTTATCGCTCTTGGGGGAAATGCCTTAGGTAATTCCCCTGAGGAGCAGTTAGAACTTGTTAAACAGACAGCTTCTACTATCGTAGACCTAGTCGAAGAGGGATACGATGTAGTAATTGGACATGGTAATGGTCCACAGGTTGGTATGATCAATAACGCTATGGAATTCTCATCTGTTAAGGGTGGTAAGACTCCATATATGCCATTCCCTGAATGTGGTGCTATGTCTCAAGGATATATTGGCTATCATTTAACTCAGTCAATTCAAAGAGAACTCGCTTTAAGAGGTATCAAGAAAGAAGTTGCATGTGTTGTAACTCAGGTTGTTGTTGATCCTAACGATGGCGCGTTCAATAAACCAACTAAGCCTATTGGCTCATTTATGAGCAAAGAAGAAGCAGATAAGATTGCTGAAGAAAAAGGCTTCGTATTCGTAGAAGATGCAGGTCGTGGTTACCGTCGAGTAGTACCATCACCAAAACCAGTAGAAATCGTTGAACTAAATGTTGTTGAACAGTTAGTAAATGCCGGCGATATCGTTATTACTGTTGGTGGCGGAGGTATCCCTGTTGTTAAGACCGATGATGGCTTAAAGGGTGTAGCTGCTGTTATCGATAAGGACCGTGCAAGCTCTAAGTTAGCATTAGACATGAATGCAGATATGTTAGTTATCCTGACTGCTGTTGATCGTGTATGCATTAACTTCAATAAACCAAATCAGGAATCTTTAGCTGAAATGGATGTTGAAACAGCAAAGAAATATATTGCTGAAGGACACTTCGCTCCAGGTTCAATGTTACCAAAGGTTGAAGCATGTCTTGAATTTGTAGAATCTACTTCTAATGGTGTTGCACTAATCACTTCATTAGAAAAGGCCAAAGCTGCATTAAAGGGTGAAACTGGAACTATCATTAAAAAATAAGTTCGTTTCAATAGGAGGAGAAAAAAATGTCAGACAAAAAGAAAAAGGGTTCAATTAGTGCTTATTCAATTCTATTGTTAATCATTATCGTATTAGCATTAGTTACATTCTTTGTACCAGGAGTTGAAAAGGCTAATTTAGCTACAATCGTTATGGCACCATATAATGGTTTCCTTGATGCGATTGATGTATGTGTATTCGTATTAGTATTAGGTGGTTTCCTGAGCGTTGTTACTAAGACAGGTGCTCTGGATGCTGGTATTAAGGCTTTAGTTAAGAAGTTACATGGTAATGAACTTGTATTAATTCCTGTATTAATGTCAGTATTCGCATTAGGCGGAACTACTTATGGTATGTGTGAAGAAACTGTTGGTTTCTATGCTTTAATCAGTGCTACTATGGTTGCTGCTGGTTTCGATACAGTTGTAGCAGCTGCTACAATCCTGCTTGGTGCTGGTATTGGTTGTCTTGGATCTACTGTTAACCCATTCGCTACAGGTATCGCAAGTGACGCTATCGTATCTTTAGGTATTAATGTTGACCAGTCAGTAGTTATCGGTTTAGGTTTATTCCTGACTGTTGTTAACCTGGTTATCGCTATTATGTTCGTACTTAACTATGCTAAGAAAGTTAAGAATGAAAAGGGTTCTATCCTTTCTTCTTTAGAACACGACGCAATGATGGAAGCTTATGGTAAAGAATATACTGCTGAAGCTGATGACTTCAACGGTCGTAAGAAAGCTGTTCTTTGCGTATTCGCATTAATGTTTGTAGTAATGATTATCTCAGTTATCCCTTGGGATGGATTATTCGGTGAAGAATGGTTGCTTGGAGTATTTGGATGGTCTGAATTCCTGACTGGTCAGCCTCTTGGCTGGTGGTGGTTTGGAGAACTGGCTATGTGGTTCTTCCTTGGATCAATCGTTATCGGTATTATCGGTGGTTTAAATGAAAAAGAAATCGTTGATGCATTCATCTTCGGTGCTGGCGATATCATCTCTGTAGTATTAGTTATTGCAGTAGCTCGTGGTGCTTCTGTATTAATGACTCAGACTGGTTTATCTGACTGGATCTTATCATCTGCTTCATCTGCTTTAGCAAATGTTCCAGGTTTTGTATATGCTCCTGCTTCATACTTATTATACTTAGGATTATCATTCTTAATTCCTTCAACTTCTGGCTGTGCATCAGTTACAATGCCTATCATGGGTCCTCTAACTGCTGAATTAGGCCATAATCCAGCTGTAATCGTTATGATTTTCTCTGCAGCATCTGGTTTAATCAACCTGTTCACTCCTACATCTGGTGTAGTAATGGGTGGTTTAAAGATCGCTAAGGTTGAATACTCTACTTGGTTAAAGTGGGCTGGTAAATTAATTCTTCTGTTAGGTGTTATCAACTGTGTTATCCTGACAGTCGCTATGCTTATTTTCTAATATATAATTAATAATCCCTAATAATTTATATATACATATTAAAATAATTTCCTAAAATATTTTGCAACTAGAGCCTAATTTCCCTATTAGGCTCTTCTGTATTTGTGATACTATGAGGTGGAATATGGCGATATTTGGAAGTCTAGTAAACGCTCTTGGGATAGTGATTGGCAGTATCCTTGGAACCTATGTCTTAAAAATAAAGAATGAATCACTGAAAGATACCATGGAAAAGGGTATGGGTCTTTGTTGTATCTTGATAGCGATTGATGGTATGATCTGTGAGTTTAATACTTTGAATGTCTTAATCTCAATGGCAATTGGTACCATAATCGGTGAAAAGATTGATCTTGAAGGCAGAATGTATAAACTTGCAGCATCACTTGAGAAGATATTTAAAGACAGAAATATTGGTAAGGCTTTTTCAAGTGCTTCACTCATATTCTGTGTTGGTGGTATGGCAGTAATTGGAGCTCTCGATGGAGGATTAATGAATTCACATGATACCCTGATCCTTAAAGGTATTATCGATGGTATCCTGGCTCTTTTTATGGCTTCATCACTTGGCATAGGCGTTATCTTCTCAGCTGGACTTGTCTTTATCTATGAAGGAGCTATTGCTTTATTGGCTTCACCACTTTCATCAGTATTATCTTTAGGTTCTGAAATGGTTATCAATAATCTTTCAGTAACAGGATCTTTGATCCTTCTTGGTGTAGGTTTAAATATTGTTAAGATTGGTAAGTTTAAATCTATGAATTATGTCCCTGCCATCTTTGTCTCAATTATTCTGACAGCGATTATCAGCTAGTATACTGTATGCAAAAAATTATAGGCTTGTAATTTTATTGGTTACATGTTAAAGTAATAGAGCAATGTCTACGTAGCTCAGCTGGATAGAGCATACGCCTTCTAAGCGTACGGTCGGGGGTTCGAGTCCCTCCGTGGACGCCATATAAAAAAACAGGGTATCGTAATGATACCTTTATTTTTTATTTATACTGTTTATGATTGAATGTTTGGCGTTTCTGATTATGTCTGCGTATTTTGATGTAATGATGATACCAACAATCATCATGCCATATTCAATCCCAAGACATAAACCAGTAAAGAAATTACCTTCATAATCATTTATATAGAGATACATGAAGATGGTTGCCACAATAAATCCAATGATAAATAATATATGCATTCTTCTTTTGATAGTATTTAGAGTATTATCACTGATAGCTGCGACATTCGAAACAGTTTCATCGATATTGACTTCATTATTCTCTCTTTTTTGACCGTTTAATATCTCATCGATATTGACGTCGTAGAATTTTGATAGTTCGATAAGAATATCGAGATCTGGCATGTTTGTACCAGTTTCCCACCTTGAGACAGATTTGCGTGAGACATTTAAATGATTTGCGAGTTCCTCCTGAGTTATATTTTTAGCCTTTCTTAGTTCTTTAAGAAAATTTCCAGTTTTAATCTGATCCATTAGAATTCCTCCTCTTCTTAAAAAATCATAGCTTTTCAGTGATAAAAAATGAAGGACATGAAGCGGGCATCATTAAAATATGCAACTTTTATACAAAAAGCTTGCAAGTTTGATAAACGTTTGTTAGTATATATTATGCAATGCGCCCATAGCTCAACTGGATAGAGCGTTTGACTACGGATCAAAAGGTTGCGGGTTCGATTCCTACTGGGCGCGCCATATTTTACGTATTACTATCATTTTTGATAGTTTTTTTATTAAGAATTTGTTATTATGATATGGACTAGAAAAGGAGATAGATATGAATAAGATTGAACAGAATCTGGTAGATACTATCAAAGCTGTCGTTAAAGAGAAGTTTGATGTAGATACTGATGAAGGTATGGTTATGATTGAAATACCTAAGGATAACGCTAATGGTGACTATTCGACTAATATCGCTATGCGTTTAACTAAATTATTAAGAAGAAATCCTCGTGAAATTGCAACTGCAATTAAAGAAGGATTAGAAGCCAGATTAGATAATGCCGAAAAGATTGAGATTGCTGGTCCTGGATTTATTAATTTCTGGATTGCTAAGACTGAGATTGCTGGTGTTATCAATGCTGTAATCGATGCAGGAGATCATTATGGTGAAAATAACTCAGGTAATGGATTCCCTGTATTATTGGAATATGTAAGTGCTAACCCAACAGGTATCTTACACTTAGGACATGCACGTGGTGCTGCATGGGGTGATAGCTGTGCCAGATTATATAAGGCTTCAGGTTATAACTGTTTAAGAGAATACTATATCAATGATGCAGGTAATCAGATGGATATGCTGGCTTTATCTGTACAGGCAAGATATAGAGAACTGTTTGGTTTAGACTTTACTTTACCTGAAGATGGTTATCATGGTAAGGACATTATTGGGGTAGCTGAAAAGATTAAGGAAGAATATGGTGATAAGTGGTTAAATGTCGATAATGCTGAAGCACTGAAATTCTTTAAGGCTGAAGGTAAGCGCCTTGAAATGAAACGTATTGAAGATGACTTAAAGTATTATCGTTGTGAATTTGACTCTTGGATGTCTGAACAGTGGATTGTTGACCAGGGTATGGTTGATGATGCCTTAAAGATTATGGTTGATAAGGGTCTGACATATGAAGAAGATGGAGCTTTCTGGTTTAAGTCTACTGAATATGGTGATGACAAGAACCGTGTATTAAGAAAGTCTGATGGTTACTATACATATCTGACACCAGATATCGCTAACCATATTCATAAGTTTAACCGTGGTTATAAATTACTGGTTAACTTATGGGGTGCTGACCACCATGGTTATGTTCCTCGTATGAAGGCTGCTATTGAAGCTTTAGGATATCCACCTAATTCACTTGAAGTAGATATCATTCAGATGGTAAGACTGGTTGAAAATGGACAGGAAGTTAAGATGTCTAAACGTACTGGTAATGCCGTAACTATCAGAGAGTTATGTGATGATATCGGTGTTGATGCTGCAAGATATTTCTTTTTATCAAGAGCTTTAGATACACATCTGGATTTCGATTTAGGTTTAGCTAGATCTAAGACTAATGATAACCCTGTATATTATGCACAGTATGCTCATGCAAGAAGCTGTACTGTATTAAGCAAGGTTGATAAGGTTGAACGTTTAGAGAAGTATGATCTGTTAACTACTGAAAAAGAAGTTGACTTAATGAAACATATCAATGAATTCCCTAAGGTTGTCGCTGATGCTGCCTTAACAAGATCTCCAAATAAGATTTGTAACTATATTCAGAAACTGGCTCAGTACTTCCATTCATTCTATGGTTCAAACAAGATCATCGATGATGCAAACCCAGAACTGACAAAACAGAGACTGGCATTAGTGCTAGCTACTAAGATTACATTAAAGAACGCTTTAGGCTTACTTGGTGTAGACGCTCCAGAAAAGATGGATTAATAATAGACCGCATATCATTATGATGTGCGGTTTTTTAAACAATTACTTAAAAACTGTTTAAAAAAGTGCTAAAATATGGCTTAGAGGTTAAAATGACAAAATACAATGAGATTCAGAATCAGTTCTGTTCGGCATATGACAAACGTAAATTATGCAGTTATGATATTGAGTTTGTTGATGGGAGGACTAAACCACTGATTCATCAGACAGCCAGATTTCTATATATCTTACAGGGTAAGGCTGTTTTTACTGTAGATAATAAGGATTATGACATCATGGAAGACAGTTTTATTGCGATACTTCCATGGGAGACTACGATCATTAAAGATGTCAGTGAACCTTTACAGTTTATTAAGATTGTCTATAATTCAGACTTTGTCAACAGTATGATGAAGAAGGATTTGAATACTTCTAACCGTCTTTTATCTGTTATTCAGCCTATGGCAGAAAAGCCAATAGTTAATCTGACTAAACAGGAAAGTAAAGTTATTAAGGATATCATGGATGTCATTAGAGATGAGGTTGGGGTAGAATCATATTTTGATATTCCTGAAGAGAAAGAACTCTCACAGATTTATGTCACTAATAAACTGATGGAACTGATGATTCAACATAAACGTTATTCATCAAAGAAGGAATGTAAGACCAGAGCTGGTTATAATATTGAACTTGATAACCGTCCTGCTATCTTTAAATATATTTATTCACATCTGGCTGAGAAGATGACAATTAAACGCCTGTCAGATGCCTTCTTTATGTCGGAGTCTTCAGCTTCGAAATATATTCAGGAAGTTACAGGTTTAACATTTACCGATCTTGTCAATGAGATGCGAATTACCAAGGTTACCGATATGCTGACATATACTGATCTGTCATTGAATGATATTGCGATGATGACAGGATTCTCTGATGCGTCACATCTGGTCAGAGTATTTACAGCCAAGATGGAAGTATCACCAAATGAATATCGTCAGAATTATAAGGCTAAAGAGAATATCCTCAAGGAAAAGGATAAATCAGTCAGCTATGAAATGATTAATTTCATTAATACATACTATACAGAAGATATCAGAGTTACTGATATTGCCGAAAGATTCCAGATGACAGTTGTCGATGTCAATAGAACTCTAATGTATCATGTCGAGAAGAACTTTGAAGAACTGCTGCATTATTTGAGAATCAATAAGGCCTGTGAATATCTGTTAACTACTGATGATGCGATAGTTGATATCGCCTTACAGGTTGGATATAACACAATCAAGACCTTTAATCGCAATTTCTTAAGGTTAAAAGGTATGACACCTGGAGAATTCAGGAAGCATATCAACCTGCAGAAAGGTACCGAAACCCTAAGAGAAGAATGATCCGCACAATGCGGGTCTTTTATTTAATGTGAAATGTATTATAATTGTTGAATATGGGGTGAAATATATGTTTGATTTATTAGTCAGAAAGTTTATCAGAAATTATGAAAATATAGATGACAGTGAGGTTAGAGAGAAGTATGGAACTCTATGTTCGATTATCTCTATTATCTGTAACCTCTTTATGTCTTCATTTAAGATCCTGTTTGGTTTTATTACTGGCAGTGTGGCAATCAGTGCTGATGGTTTTAATAACTTATCAGATATGGGTTCTAATCTTGCGACACTGTTTGGCTTTAAACTGGCTAATAAACATCCAGATGCTGATCATCCTTATGGTCATGGACGTATTGAATATATCGTGGGTATGGTTATTGCCTTTCTGATACTGTTTGTGGGATTATCATCACTTAAGGAATCGGTATTAAAGCTGATAAATAATGAAAGTGTCAGCTTTTCAATACCGGCAGTTGTCGTACTGGTTGTATCAATTACACTTAAGTTATGGATGGCCAGCTTCAACAATAAAACTGGTGATAAACTGAATTCAGCTTCACTTAAGGCTGCTGGTCAGGACTCATTGAATGATGTCATGATGACATCAGCGACTCTTATCTCAACAATTGCGATTCTCTTTACTGATTTACCACTGGATGCGATTATTGGGATTCTTGTATCAGTAATGGTTTTAAAGTCAGGTGTTGAAATCTTTAAGTCAACAATGGATCCATTACTGGGTATGGCACCAGATAAGGAACTGATTGAGGAAATTGAATCCTATGCCAGATCGTATGATAAGGTTATCGGAATTCATGATTTAATGTTTCATGATTATGGACCTTCAAGAAAGTATATGAGCATGCATGTTGAAGTGAATGCTGATGATAATATTATGGATATTCATGATGAGATTGATAATCTTGAAAAAAATATTCTGAGTAAATTTGGGATTATGACTACTATTCATATGGATCCAGTTGATCAGAATGATGAAAGAACTAAAGAATTAAAGAAAGTTGTCGTTAATATCGTTAAGAATATTAATCCCGCCTATAATATTCATGATTTCAGAATAGTTTCAGGTCCATCGCATACCAATATGATCTTTGATGTCTTATTACCAATTGATGATGAAACTGCTCATGAGAAGATTAAGGAACAGATCGAGAGTGCTGTTAAGGCATATAATGCGAATCTGTATTGTGTGATGGAGATTGAACATTCATATGTATAATAAGATTGAAGAATACTTTAAGGAATGCAGTGATAAAGACAGGCAGATATTCAATAAACGTATTATCAATACGAACTATTATATTCATGGTTTAAGAAATGATGAAATCAGGAAAGCTCTAGAGCTGATTGATGATTATGATGATTTCTTAAGGATGAAAAACTTTGAATCATATGAAATGATGTTTCTATATAGTGAAGTTATCGCTAAGCTTAAGGATACATCAAAGATAATTGCATATTTAAGGGGTTTTCTGCCTTTGGTTGATAACTGGGCAATTATTGATAATCTGGGATCAAGACTTAAGAAGATTGACAAGACTTTGATGCTTGAATATGTGAAGGAATGTCTTGAAAGTGATTATGAGTTTATCAAGCGATTTGGGGTAGTTATGTTTATTGATGGGTATCTGAGGGAAGAATATCTTGATTTATTCTTTGATTATTTTGATAGAATTGATAAATCCCAATATTATGTCATGATGGCTGTTGCCTGGGCAATAGCGAGTGCTTATGTCAAATATAAAGACAGAACTTTAGAATATCTTGATAATAATCATCTTGATGATGTAACCTTTAATAAAGCTATATCCAAGATTAATGATTCATATAAAGTTACAAGAGAAGAAAAGGAAATGTTAAGAAGGAAACGGAGGTAAAATGAAACTGTTCAGTTATTTATTTAAACTTGATAAAGAATTTGTGAAATCAGCTTTAGTAATTGCGATACCATTAATGGTCCAGCAGTTAATCGTATCGAGTGTTAACCTTATCGATAATCTGATGGTAGGACAGTTAGGTGATGTCGCTTTATCAAGTGTATCCAATGCCAACCGTTTCTATATGATTGTCTTATTTGGCATTCAGGGAATGATTGCAGCCTGTACAATCTATCTTTCACAATATAATGGCGCTGATGATGTGAAACATATGAAGGAAACCTTCAGATTTTCAATTGTTTCTTCATATATCATGTGTGCTTTCTTCTTTATGATTGCCTTTTTGTTTCCAAGTCAGATCATCAGTTTCTTTATTCATAATGATGAAGTTATTGCGACAGGAACTGCATATTTACAGATTGCCTGCTTTACCTATATTCCAGTCGTCTTATCTTTATGTATTTCAGCATCTCTAAGGGCTTTAGGTGAAACCAGGATACCTTTATATGTTTCAATAGTTTCAGTATTAACCAATACATTTTTAAACTATTGTCTGATCTTTGGTAACTTTGGTTTTAAAGCTTATGGTGTTAAGGGCGCAGCTCTTGCGACACTATGTGCCAGAATCTTAGAAATGATTATTTATCTTGTCGTTATTAAAAGAAGTGATATGCCATTTAAGACCCGTATCAGAGATATCTTTGATTTCAGTGGAGATCTGGCTAAACACATTACAATCAGAGCTATTCCTCTTTGTATTAATGAGACAATGTGGTCATTTGGAATGTCAACATTACTTAAGTGTTATGCCAATCGCGGACTTGAAGTCAATACAGCCTATGGTATGGCTTCAACTATCTCTGATTTATTCTTTGTCTTATTCAGTGGTATGGCAACAGCGACAACCGTGCTTGTGGGTACTCTACTTGGTGCCAACCGCCTAAAGGAAGCCAAAGAGAATGGTTATAAACTGATATCACTCAGTATTTATCTTTCAATTATCTTTCTGACTTTAATGTTTATGAGTTCATTTGTCGTACCTTATTTATACAATGTCTCAATTGAATCTAAACATCTGGCTTCAAGTTTCTTAAAGATTATGGCAGTCTTCTTCATGCTTTATATGTTTAATACTGAATGTTTCTTTATCTTGAGATCAGGTGGCGATACCAGATCAACACTGATATTTGATTCATGTTTTATGTGGGCCATCAATATCCCTTTAGTAGCCATTATGTCATATATGACTGATATGAATATTCTGATGATGTACGCTATTGGGCAATCAACGGATATCTTAAAGGCTATTGTCGCAACAGCTTTTATCAGGAAAGAAAAGTGGGTACGCAATCTGACAAATGAAGTAGCCTGATTGAATACAACACAAAACCTCAAAAAAGGCGTGTGTTCGTAAGACAGTTAACAGCCACTGTAGTTTGAACTGCGGTGGCTGTTCTTGCATAAGTTGAAGCTGCATTATATGATTAAAGAGACCGATAAACTTGAATTTGACGGAGGAAAATATGAAATGAAAATCTATGACATTTCTCAAGAGGTTTTCAGCTGTCAGGTATATGCCGACGATCCGACGCCGGGAAAAAAGCTGCTTTACTCAATGAAAAAAGGCGATTTGTATAACCTGACGGCTTTTGATATGTGTGCTCACAACGGCACGCACATCGACGCACCATTTCATTTTATCAAAGACGGAAAAACCGTTGATTCCATAGACTTGGATACATTCGTGGGAATGGCTTATGTTGCAGAATATCATGGAATCGTCTCTGCTGTCGTCGCAGCAGAAATGCTTGAAAAAGCAAAAAAACAGGACACAGAAGCGGCAAAGAGAATTCTTATCAAGGGGGATGCAGAGGTTTCTTCGGAAGCAGCCGAAGTATTTGCCGAATCGGGAATCTTACTGCTCGGGAACGAATCACAGACTGTCGGACCAGAAGCGGCTCCAATGGAGGTACACATCATCCTGCTGAAAGCCGGTATCGTGTTGCTTGAAGGAATCCGTTTAGCAGAAGTTGTGGAAGGCATTTATTTCTTAAATGCAGCGCCATTAAATCTGTCCGGCGCGGATGGTTCGCCATGCAGAGCTGTACTGATTGCTATCGATAGATAAATTCCAGTCTTGCGGAGAGATTGAAAGCAACAGAAGATTTGAATTTAGCGAGGTGTTAATTTATGAATAAAGAATGGTCAGAAATGAATAAGACCTTACAGTTACAGATTAAGAGAAAAGATACTTTTGCAACGGGTATAGATACATTATTAGAACTTCGGAGAAACCTTATGGAACAAATTATGCAGTTTAGGAATGAACTCGCGGATGCTGATTTTTGTGCCATGCCTTATATGAACGCCAAAGGTTATCATAACAAAACGGTAGCATATTCCTTATGGCATATCTTTCGTATAGAGGATATTGTAGCACATTCGCTTATTGCAAATGATGAGCAAATTTTCTTTAAGGGCGATTATCAAAGACGTATAAAATCTCCGATTATTACAACTGCAAATGAACTTGTAAAAGAAGAAATCGGAGAGTTTTCCAAGAAGCTGTCTATTGAAGAACTGTATAATTATATTGCTGATGTTGATGAATCTACAACACAGATTTTAAAGACTCTTACATATAGTGATATGAAAGAAAAAATCTCCGATGATAGAAGAAAACAATTGGAGACACTCAATGTAGTAAGTACTGACGAAAATGCATATTGGTTAATTGATTATTGGTGTGGAAAAGATGTAAAAGGGCTGATACAGATGCCGTTTTCAAGGCATTGGATTATGCATGTTGAGGCATGTTTGAAGATAAGAGATAAACAGTTATCTATTAAGTAAATTCCAATTTATATAACAGTATTAAGCCAATCTTAATTGATTAGCTTTTTATTTATATAAACAAGAACTTCCAACAAATTTGCGAACTGACATTTACTAACAACGCATTCATTCATTTCGCAAATTTGAATTGTTTTCATTTTTGCGAAACGGTATAATCAAGTCAGGGATGTAATGCTATGAAATTAATTGAAAGAAGTCACTATTTAAACAAGCTTCAAGCAGTTAAAGATATACCGGATATAAAAGTAATTACAGGATTAAGAAGATCTGGAA
>JAQXNC010000028.1 GCA_029097145.1 Bacillota bacterium | reverse complement strand
ATCTCAAAGGAACCTTTAATCATCTTTGATGGAGCTCATAATATGCCAGGTATTAAGGCTTTTATTGAAAGCTTTAAAGAGATAAAGATGCCTAAGGGGATTCTTTTCAGTGCCATTAAGACTAAGGAATATCTAAAGATGGTAGAGATGCTTAAATGTGAGTGTGATGAACTCGTGATAACTGACTTTAATCATCCATTACTGATTGATACTAAGAGTACTGCTCAAGAGTTAAATGTTAAGTATATGAGTAATAATGAAGAGGCTTTGGCATATTTAAAGAGTAAATATGACTGTGTAGCTGTATGTGGGTCACTTTACTTTTTAAGTGAAATGATAATGAAGGTAGATAAGAATGAAGGATAAGATAGTAATTAAAGGGGCAAGAGTTAATAATCTTAAGAATATTGATATTGAACTGCCAAGAAATAAGATGATTATTATGACAGGACTATCAGGTTCTGGTAAGACTTCACTGGCTTTTGATACGATTTATGCTGAAGGACAAAGAAGATATGTTGAATCTTTAAGCTCTTATGCTAGACAGTTTTTAGGTGGAGTGGAGAAGCCTGATGTCGATGAGATTGATGGTTTATCACCTGCAATTTCAATTGACCAGAAGACTACCAGTAATAATCCAAGGTCGACAGTTGGGACTGTGACAGAGATTTATGATTATTTAAGATTACTTTATGCCAGATGTGGTATACCATACTGTCCTACTCATAAAAAGCCAATTGAGGCTATGACTGTAGCTGCAATGGTTAACAGGATTATGGAATATGAAGATGGCAGTCGTTTAGAGATTCTGGCTCCAATTGCCAGAAATGAAAAAGGTACCTTTAAGGATACCTTTGAGAAATTAAAGAAAGATGGTTTTATCAGAGTCTATGTTGATGATGAGATGGTCTTACTTGAAGAAGTACAGCCTTTAAATAAGAATAAGAAACATAATATTGAAGTAGTGGTTGACCGTATTAAGAAAAGAGAAGATATCAAAGGTCGTCTCTCTGATTCAATTGAGACAGCTTTAAAACTGGCTGATGGCTTAGTGGTATGTAAGTGTGGAAGTGAGAGAATCTTATTCTCAAGTCGTTTTGCCTGCCCTGAATGTGGTTTCAGTATTCCACATCTTGAACCAAGACTTTTCAGTTTTAATGCCCCTTTAGGAGCCTGCGATAACTGTAAGGGTTTAGGTATAACACTTGAAGTTGATGAAGATCTCTTAATGCCTGATAAGAACCTTTCAATCAGACAGGGTGGTATCAGATATTATAAGAATATGGTTGATTCAGACCGTATTGAATGGCAGCAGTTCAGTATTCTCTGTAATCATTATCATATTGATCTTGATAAACCTTTAAAGGATTTCACAAAGGAAGAGATGGATATTATACTATATGGTTCAAAAGAGCCAATAGCTTATGAAATAAATACATCAACTGGTAATAAATATATCAGAAATAAGTTTATTGATGGGATTAAGACACTGATTGAACATCGTTTTGAAGAGACGACTTCGAATATGTCTAAAGAATATTATCAGTCTTTTATGCGTGAATCAGTATGTAATAAGTGTCATGGGGCAAGACTTAATGAAATGGCACTGGCAGTTTATGTCGGTGATAAGAATATCTATGAGTTTACTAAGATGTCAATTAAGGATGCCTATAAGTGGATTCATGATTTAAAGCTTGATAAGACAAGAGCTGAGATCGCCAGACTCTTAATTGAAGAGATATCTAATCGTCTGTCATTTTTAATTGATGTCGGACTTGATTATCTGACACTTGATCGTATGGCGATGACATTATCAGGTGGTGAAGCTCAGCGTATCAGATTGGCTACTCAGATTGGTTCAAAACTGACAGGTGTCTTATATGTACTGGATGAACCATCAATTGGATTACACCAAAGAGATAATGCCAAACTGATTAATTCACTTAAGAATATGCGTGATTTAGGTAATACTCTGATTGTAGTTGAACATGATGAAGAGACCATGATGGAGAGTGATTATATTGTCGATATTGGTCCTGGAGCTGGTAAGGATGGTGGCTATGTCGTAGCGGCAGGTACACCTAAGGAAGTCATGGCCAATGAGAAGTCAATCACTGGACAGTATTTAAGTCATAAGAAATATATTGAAGTACCAGCTAAGAGAAGAAAAGGTAATGGCAAATATTTAAAGGTAGTTAAAGCCAG
>JAQXNC010000027.1 GCA_029097145.1 Bacillota bacterium | reverse complement strand
CATATACTTATAAATCAGTTATCCCATCTTTCAGTATTGATGAGATTATTGCGACATATTATGTCGTCAAGGGCCCAGGTTACAGGTTTGATGGTGAGACTCATAATTATTATGAATTGACCTATGTCGATAATGGC
Organism: Bacillota bacterium; assembly: GCA_029097145.1. Taxonomy (GTDB): domain Bacteria; phylum Bacillota_I; class Bacilli_A; order Erysipelotrichales; family Erysipelotrichaceae; genus JAHHTG01. Next base: position 3,269 of record JAQXNC010000027.1, on the reverse strand, counting down.
GAACTGATAACGAAGATTGATGACAGAGAATATACCCTTGGGACAAGAGACTTATGCCTTTATGGTCCATCACAATTTCATACTCAAAGAGTTTCAAACGATAATTCCTGCAGTTATCTGACAATTATCTTTAAAGCCGATAATCTTAAGGCAGATCATCTTTTAAATAGAGTCTTCTCTTCCAATAAGACTGTTATCAGCCTTGTTGAACAGTTTACTGATAACTCTAACAGTCATCTTGCATATTCCGATGATTTATCGATATCATTACTGAAAATGATTATCATCAATCTTTTACAGTATAATGAAAAGACTCATGTCAGACCTCTAACTCCTATCAGTCAGTTCTTTGATGATAAACTGTTTGAAGAAATTATCTCATATATCAGTAATCATATCTATGAACCACTCTCAGTTGAAGATATATGTGATACCTTCTCAATCTCAAGAAGTTTCTTACAGAATATCTTTAAGAATAACCTTAAGACCTCACCTAAACTCTATATCAATGAACTGAAACTGAAAAGAAGCCGAGAACTGATCAAAACCCGTAAGTATACCATCAACGATATATCTTCCATGCTGGGTTTCTCATCAATTCAATACTTCTCAAGAAAATTTACTAAACGCTTTGGGATTAACCCAAGTGAATATGCCAGAAAAATCTATGAAAGCTAAAAAAGGACAACAGTCCTTTTTATAATAGTTTATTCTGATTTGTAGCGAAGAGATATTCATCAATACAGTTTTTTATTCTGTCTTTCACAAGTGATCTTGGATCATTATTTAGATATCCTTCTCTGACCTTTGTATACTGAAGTGGCATAAACTGGCTTAAAAGATTAAGTGGGCAACCATCCTTAAGGTTATTAAACATGACATTTATCGCATTTTCAACATCTTTAAGTGGCATATAGTAACGACATCTGTCACTAAATGAATACATACGCTTTAAGGCTATTTCATTAGAACTGCCATGATAGTGCTTAGACCAGTATTTTGGCTCTTCTATCATCTTTTCATCAAGAACCTCTAATAAATGGCTGGTTTTGACATCAGTATTCTTATACAGTTCTTTTTCGATATTATATAAAGCGAATAATCCTTCGCGCATCGCAAATGTCAAAGCTGGACCAACCTTTAAAATCTTGACACCATCTTCAACCATTTCCTTAAGTTTAATCTTAGTCTGATAATCAGTAGAATGGCCTTCATATACAAGATTTGGATAATTATCTATAGCTGCCATCAATTCTTTAGCCTTTTGACGGTCGTATTCAGTACAACCACTGTCTTTTTCTTCAACACCTGGCTGAACAACTATCGCTATGACATTATCATAGACTTCCATAAGACCATTATCTTCAAAAGCTTCTCTAAAAGCTTTAACAGTATGATCAAGATCAGCTACTTTAGTAACTTCTACTCCATTATCCACTGCTGCTTGACTGCCACCTGGAATTGGTACTTCTGAACCAATAACATAGACAGGAGCTATCGCATCAGGAACTTCCTTCAGTCTTTCATTATAGGCTTCAGTAGCGACACTTACCAGTTTAGCAGCTCTTTGAGCGATAATCTCATCACTCAGTCTTATATCCTTATCATCAGAGTTAACCTTCATACTTGTATCGACATGAATCTTGGTAAAGCCTGCCAGTACATACTGTCTGATTAATTCAGAAGCTTCAGACATCGCCTTATCTTCATCATATTCAGTAAAGGTTAATGGACCAAGATGATCACCACCCAGATAGACATTCTGCATATCTACCCCAATTTCCATTGCCTTTCTTTTCACAAAAGCCATAAAATCCTGAGGTGTCATACCAGTATAACCACCATACTGGTCAACCTGATTTGCTGTAGCTTCAATCAGTAATGGTGTATTGGTTTCTTTAGCTCTTTCCAAAGCTGCTTCGATTACAAATTCATTTGCTGAACAACATGAATAGATACCAACTGTTTCATGTTTATAATCAGTAACCAGTTTCTTTAATTTATGTTCCATACGTATTCTCTTATCTTGTATATGGATATAAGGTTACACCCTTAACTACACGATTTACTTCACCTGTTGGACATGGATTATCTGGAGTAATACCTAACGATAATGATTTAAATAAGGCAATCAGTTGTGCACATACAATAAACTCAAGACCATTGTAGACATTATCTTTAGCTTCGCCATCAAAACAGTAATAGAAGTCACTTAAGTCTTTAGCTTCTTCACATGGTGTATTACATACACTCATGATCTTATTGCCCTTTCTCTGACCATGCATTTCCTTAATCAGATCTACTTCATACTGTCTTGTATAACCATTATCACTTAAATATACAACAGTCAGAGTATCATCATTTACGATTGACTTTGGTCCATGTCTGAAACCTAAAGGTGTATCATACATCGTCACAACTCTACCAGCTGTAAGTTCAAGCATCTTTAAAGCTGATTCCTGAGCTGTACCCTTTAGAGTGTTACTGCCAAGATAAACAATACGGTTAAAGTCATATGTATCAACAATATGTTTCATCTCATTAAAGTTATGTTCAACCAGTAATGTTGTCTTAGTTATGACATTTTCAATAACTTTAATTGTTTCTTCAAGATGATCAATACTGAAACATAACAAAGCTGCCAGATACATATTAGAATAACTAGAAGTCATCGCAAAAGACTGATCATGCGTCTCATCTGTCAGATTGATTGCCAGACAATTCTTTTCTATTTCAGCTCTTTTAGATAATGCACCATCTTTATTACATGTAATAAAGAGATTATACAGATTATCGCTGACTGACAGTGCTGAATCAACAGCTCCAATTGATTCTGGTGAATTACCACTTCTGCCAAAACTGATTAATAAAGTTGGTTTATGTTTGCTGATGAAGTTTTCTGGTGTCGCAGTGATATCAGTTGTCGCATATGATTTAGCCTTATAGTCAACAAGGCGATTGATATATGAATATAAACCATTACCAATAAATTCGCTGGTTCCAGCTCCAGTAAAGATGACATCAAAATCATCAGCTTTTAAAACCTGATCCATAAAACCCTTAATTTCATCTTTCATTTCGCGGATTTCATTACATGTCTTGATCCAGGTTGCTGGCTGCTGATGGATTTCTGTTGCGGTAAATACAGCTTTATTATTATTAAGTACTGTATCATTCATATTAAATACTGTCATATATGCTTTCTCCTATCTTTTTCATCCCCATTATAACAAGCCCTCTCCTAATTACAATATTCAAAACAAAACTAT
>JAQXNC010000026.1 GCA_029097145.1 Bacillota bacterium | reverse complement strand
CATCTATAATAAAGGGCTTGCTTTGCGTAATGAAGCCTATGAAAATGGATCAAAGATAGGATATAAAGAAACCTCAGCTATGCTTACAAAGTTGAAAAGAGATGATAACTTTTTGTTTCTTAAGGAAGTTGACTCTATAGCTTTACAACAGGCTTTGCGTGACCTTGATAGAGGTTTTTTAAATTTCTTTCAAAAAAGAGCATCATACCCTACTTTTAAGAGCAAACATAATAACCATCAATCCTATAGGACAATCAATCAAGGCGATAATATCCGTATTGTAGGGAAATATCTGAAATTACCAAAATTGGGTTACGTTAAGATTAAACAGTCTATGGAAACTGGCAAAATCAATAATGTAACTGTTAAACATACACCTTCAGGTAAGTATTTTGTGGTTCTTAATGTAGATTTTGAGCCAGAATTAAAATCTAACAAAGGTGGTTCTATCGGTATTGATGTAGGTATTAAGGATTTTTACTCTGATTCCAACGGAAATGTAGTACACAATCCTAAATATCTCGAAAAGTCTATGCGTAAGCTCATTAGAGAACAACGCAGACTTTCTCGTAAACAAAAGGGATCTAGCAATCGTAATAAGCAACGTGTAAAAGTATCTTTGGTACATGAAAAGATTACAAATCAGAGGAACGATTTCTTACAGAAACAGTCAACTATGCTAGTACGTGAAAACCAAACAATCTGTATAGAGGACTTAAATGTAAAAGGTATGATTCGCAATCACAAGCTCGCTAAATCAATAGCGAGTGCTTCATGGTCGAAGTTCTTTACAATGCTTGAGTATAAGGCTAATTGGTACGGTAATGATGTAATTAAAGTACCTACTATATATCCGAGTAGTCAAACCTGTAGTTGCTGCGGTCACAAAAATCCGTTGGTAAAGAATCTGGCTATTCGTAATTGGGAATGTCCTAAATGTCATACAAAACATAATCGTGACACCAATGCCAGTATAAATATCTTAAATAAAGGGCTTGGAGTAGCTTAAATATATCTAAACTGTAGGCTAGGGCATAGCCGAACAGTATAATCTACGCTTGTGGAGACTATGTAAAACTAAGTCTTTGTGACAATGTAATGGTCATAGAAACAAGAATCCCATCGCTTTAGCTGTGGGAGTGTCAAGACTATGTCATTTAGGAGGATTTATGAGAATACATGACAATGCATTAGACTTAATTGGAAATACACCACTTATCGAATTAAAGAAACTCGAACATGAGCTTGGCTTAAAAGCCAGAATCGTCGCCAAGGTTGAATTCTTCAATCCAGCTGGCAGTGTTAAAGACCGTATTGCCAAATCAATGGTTGAGAAAGCTATTGAAGATGGAATTATTACCGAAGGAGCTACACTGATTGAAGCTACCAGTGGTAATACAGGTATAGGTCTGGCATCAGTTGCAGCTATGAAGGGTTATAAGGCAATCTTTACAATGCCTGAAACTATGAGTATTGAAAGAAGAAAACTCTTAAAGGCTTATGGCGCTGAAATTGTTTTAACTGATGGAAAACTGGGAATGAAGGGCGCTATCGCAAAGGCAATCGAACTGTCAAAAGAGATACCAAACAGTTTTATTCCATCACAGTTTGAAAATACTGCTAATCCATTAGCGCATTATAAGGGTACTGGACCTGAGATTTTTAAAGATACTGATGGTGAGGTTGATATCTTTGTAGCTGGAGTTGGAACCGGTGGAACACTCAGTGGAACTGGTAAATATCTGAAAGAAAAGAAAAAAGATGTAAGAGTGGTTGCGATTGAACCAGCGACATCACCAGTCTTGTCAAAAGGCCAAAGTGGTCCACATGGAATTATGGGAATCGGCGCTGGATTTGTCCCTGATACACTTGATACTGGCATTTATGATGAAATCATTACGATAACTAATGATGAAGCATATGAATATGGAAGACTAATTGCCAAAAAAGAAGGCTTACTTGTGGGTATCAGTTCTGGGGCAGCTTTATGTGGTGCTGTAAAACTGGCATTAAGACCTGAAAATGAAGGCAAGATGATAGTTGTACTGTTACCTGATACAGGTGAAAGATATCTCTCTACACCGATGTTTGAATAATAAAATCTGGTTTACAGATTGTTAAAAGTGTCTCTTCTTATGGAAATGAGGTAGTTTTAATTGTATAAATGAGTTAAAATTAGTTTGTCAGTAAAATGACTAAAAGGGAGAAAACATGAAAAAATTATTACTAACATTACTTTCAATTGTGATGGTATGTTCATTAGTCGCTTGTGGTTCAAAGACTGATGAAGGCACTGCTGGAACTGGTGATTCTCCAGTTACAATTTCAATCTGGCACACATTTACTGAAGGACAAGAAGAATTATTAAATACTATTGCCAAAGAGTATATGGACGCTCATGAAAACGTGACTGTTGAAGTCGTTAATACTGGTGCAGCCAGTGAATTCCAGGGTAAGGTAACTGATTCAGTTATCAATGGCGTTGGACCTAATATGATTTTTGAATATGCATCATTCGCCAAGAGTTTTGATATCGAAGGTACTGACTATCTGTTATCATTTGAAGATTACTGGGACTTCGATTACAAAGCAACTTTAGCTTCTGAAGGTTTATATAAGGAAGGTACAAACTTCTCTGATGGTAAGCTTCATGTAGCACCTGTATATACAGCTGGAGCTTTATTATTCTGTAATCAGGATATCTTTGATGAAGCAGGTGTTGCAGTTCCAACTACATGGGCTGAATTAAAGGAAGCATGCAAGACTATCTATGAAAAGACTGGTGTTGTAGGTTTATCTATTGACTCTTTAACTGATTTTGCTCAGTTACTGATTTATCAGTGCAATGGTGGTCAGATTGTAGATTTAGATAAGAATGAAGTAGCATTCAATAATGAAAAAGTTCTTGAATGGTTAAAGTGGTGGGAAGAAGGCGTAGATGCTGGTTACTTCCAGGTTGCTGCTCAGGCTGCTGATGGTTATAACTCATCAGATATCAATAATGGCTTAATCGCTTCATATATTGGTTCAAGTGCTGGTATACCATATTTAAATGTTGAAAATCTGACTGTTGTACGTGTACCTATGATGAGCGAAAAGGACATTGAAAATGCTGGTATCATCTGGACTCGTGGAGCTATTGGATTCAATACTGGTGATGAAGCTGAAAATGCAGCCACTGCTGATTTCGCTAAATACTTCATTGAACAGAATGAACGTTGGGTATTAGAACTGAATGCTAATACACCATATAAGGCAGTTACAGAATCTGCTACATATCAGGAACATGTTGCAAGTGATAAGGCTTTAAGTGCTTTAGCTGAACAGATTCCTTACTCATTTGTTGCCCCAGTATTTACAGGTGTAACTGAAATGAGAACTGAATTAAGTGCTTTAATGAAGGGTGCTGCTGATCCAAACTTTGATGCAGCAACTGCATTAACTAACTGTGCTAATAATGTCAATGCCGCTATGAGAGGCGAATAAGGAATTTTAAAAAAAGTCTTTATTAAGGTGAAGGAAATAATCATTACCTTCACCTTTTTTAGAAAATGAAGGAGTTTTATGAGTAAGTTACTAGTTTTCTGTCTTGATGCTTTATGTACATCAGATATTGAATATATGAAAGAACTGCCACATTTTAAGATGATGTTTGAAAAAGGCAGTTATGTTAAACATGTTGAACCTGTTTATCCAACTCTGACTTATCCATGTCACTGTTCAATTCTGACAGGTGTAACAACTGAAGTTCATGGTGTTCCCCATAATGAAATTGTTGATCCAGAAAATCCTAATGCCCCATGGTATTCACTGAGGAAAGATATCAAAGTTAAGACGGTGATGGATGTCTTTAAGGAACATGGTCTTAAGACTTGTTCAATTACCTGGCCGGTATCAGGTGGAGCTGATATTGACTATAATTTGCCAATGATTGTACCTATCAGTTATCAGGGTGATAATCCATATCAGTTCTATGTCAATTATTCAACACAGGAACTTTTGGATCGTTATTATTGGAAGTATGCACCTTTTCTGACTGGTGAAAACCGTAATCTTGATGAATTTACCATGCATACAGCATTAGATATTATCGAAGATTATCCTGATATTGATGTCATGCTTGTAAAGATGTGTGATCTCGATACAGTTAAACATTGTGAAGGTATCAGTAATGATGAAGTTAAAAAACAGTTAAGAAAACATGATGAACAGTTTGGATTACTGCTTGAAGCTGTTAGACGTTTCTGGGATTTTGATGAAACTAACTTTGTGATACTGGGCGATCATGGACAGTCAGATATTGAAAAGAATATTAACTTTAATCTTCTGCTTAAGGAAAATGGTTTTATTACAACTGATGAGAATAATCATATGATTGATTATAAGGCTTACTGTCATTCAGCCAGTATGTCTGCCTGGATTGATCTTAAGGATAAAAATGATGAAGAGTTAAGAAAAGAAGTCTATGAATTCCTTTTGAAGATTAAAGAAGATCCACAATATAATATTGGTTATGTCTTCACCAAGGAAGAGGCTAAAGAAAAATATGGTTTATGTAATGAACATATTGATTTTGTGATTGAAGGTTTAAGACCGATGTCATTTGATTCGACACTTTCAGGTAATGATCTTTTTGAAAAGTATCTGAAACCTGGATGGCATCATACACTGGCGTCACATGGATATCTGTCTGAACGTGATGAAACAACTACTTTTATTGCGTGTGGAAAAGATGTTAAAGAGGGTATAATAATAGAAAGAAGTACCATGCTGAATGAGGCATGTACAATGGCTAAGATGCTGGGTATTGATATGGAAGGTACTCAAGGTGAAGTCTGGTCAGATCTTTTAAGGGAGAAATAGAATATGAAAGTTACAATTGAACATTTAACCAAGAGATTCGCTGATAATACAGCTGTCAGGGATTTTAATGCAGTTATTGAATCAGGGGAACTGGTAGCTTTACTTGGCCCATCAGGTTGTGGTAAGAGTACAATGCTGAACATGATTTCAGGTATTCTGGATGTGACTGAAGGTAAAATCTATTTTGATGATGACGATGTGACAGATGTAGTACCAGAAAAAAGAGGTGTCGGACTGGTTTTCCAGAATTATGCCTTATATCCACATATGACAGTGCTTGAAAATATCTGTTTTCCATTAGAAATTAAAAAGGTACCAAAGAGTGAAAGAGTTCAAAAGGCTATGGAAATGGCTAAGCTGGTACATGTCGATAATATGCTTGACCGTAAGCCTTCACAGATGTCAGGTGGACAGCAGCAGCGTGTAGCGATAGCCCGTGCACTTGTCAAAAAACCAAGAATTCTATTACTGGATGAACCTTTATCAAATCTTGATGCCCGATTAAGAATCGAGATGCGTGAAGAAATCCGTCGTATTCAAAAAGAAACAAAAGTTACAACAGTCTTTGTAACCCATGACCAGGAAGAGGCTATGAGTATTTCTGATCATATCATTCTTATGAAGGATGGAGAGCTGCAGCAGATAGCTAAACCTCAGGAGCTCTATGATAATCCGGCTAACTGCTTTGTGGCTGATTTCTTGGGTAACCCACCAATTAATAAGACTTATGGTGTTATTAAGGGTGGAAAGATTATTCTTGATGGTGAATGTTCAATTGAAGATGAACGCTTTAAGAATCTTGAAGATCGTGATGATATTATTCTTTCTTTAAGAGCTGAAGCGATTGAAGTATGTGAAGATGATGGCTACAATTGTGGTGTCATTGATGAAGTATATGTCATGGGTAAGGAAGTCCTGGCATATATTACACTGGGTAATAATAAAGTCAGAGCCTATATTGATTCAGATGAGTCATTTAAGGTTGGTGAGAAGGTATCATTAAAGCTTAAGAAACGTGGATTCTTTGTCTTTGATAAGATGAGTGGAGAGCGTATATTATGAGTTTAAAGTCTAAAGAAAAAAAGTTTTCTTTAACTAAACTTAAGAATAAAAGTGAATGGCTAATCTATCTTCTGCCATTTCTTATTGGGATTATCATATTCACTCTATATCCAATTGTGAATGTCTTTCTTATCAGTTTTAAGGAAAACTTCAACTATATTACCAAGACATTTAGTGGCTGGGGTATAGCTAATTATCAGTATATCTTTAATGATCCATATTTTATTCAGGCATTAAAGAATACACTGAGTTATGTCTTTGTGGTTATACCGGTTTCAACATGTCTTGCGATACTGATTGCGACACTTTTAAATCAGAAGATTAAATTTGCTGGTTTATTTCAGACAGCTTACTTTGTCCCAATGGTCACATCAACAATTGCGATAGGTTTTGCATGGCGTTTTATGTTCAGCCATAAATATGGTGTAATCAACTATCTTTTAAGCTTTTTAAATATCGCACCGATTAACTGGCTGCAGGATCCGACATATAACTTCTATGCCTTATGTATATATGGCATCTGGGCAATATTACCATTTTCAATCATACTTCTGCTCTCAGGACTTCAGAATATTGATCCAATGTATTATACAGCAGCCAAGGTTGATGGAGCTAAACCTTTAAAGATCTTCTTTAGAGTGACTCTGCCACTTCTGGCACCAACCATCTTTATGGTTATTATGGTTAATACTATCAGTTGTTTTAAGGTATTTAATGAACTGTTCCCATTATTTGGTGGTGGAGCTAATGTCCCAGCGGGTGTTGCCAATAATCTCTTTACAGTTGTCTTATATATCTATTATCAGTTTAGAGTACGTGTACCATCACGTTATGGTTATGCATCAGCAGCTGCGGTTATTCTGTTTCTGATTATCTTTGTGGCAACTATGCTGCAAAGATATATTGAAAAGAAGATTAAGTCTTAGGAGGAAGATGTATGTTTAAGAAAATATCACTTAATAAAATACTAATTTATTTCTTCCTTGTAGCTGGTGCGATTATCATGGTATTCCCATTTTATTGGATGATTACTGGAGCTTTTAAGACTGGTGAAGAAATTATTGCCTTTCCACCATTATGGTTACCATCACATTTCAGTCTTGATAACTTTATTGAAGCATTTAATAAGGCACCATTTTTAAGATATTTCATGAATTCAGTCATTGCGATGGTTGGCAGTGTATCAATCTGCACAGTTACAACTATCCTTGGAGCTTTTGCCTTCAGTAAACTTAAAATACCATTTAAGAATGTTTTACTGGGATTTTTGCTGGGTTTAATGATGGTGCCATTTGAAATGATTGTCATCACTAACTTCAGGACAATTGTCGATCTTGGAATCTACAATACGATTCTGGCTTTGATTATTCCATTCACATCCAGTATCTTCTATATGTATATTCTTAAAGGTTTCTTTGATACTATTCCTGATAGTCTTTATCAGGCTGCCAGGGTTGATGGATGTTCAAACTGGAAATACTTATGGAGAGTTATGGTACCAATTGGCAAACCATCACTGGTAACTATCATTTTACTTAATGCCATTGCTTCATGGAATTCATTCTTATGGCCAAGTTTGGCGATAATCGATAAGAATCTTAAGACTTTACCGTTTGGATTATATTCATTTGTATCTGAAGGTGGAGCTAAAACTGAGCTGATGATGGCAGCAGCGACAATTGTTGTCTTACCAATGATAATACTGTTCATCTTTGCGAGAAAGCATATCGTTAATGGTGTAGCTCGTGGAGGTTTAAAAGGCTGATATTCAGTCTTTTATTTATGTTAATATTTAAATATACTTTGAAATCAGGAGGTTTTTATGAATACTGCTAAAATTGATTTACATCTGCATCTTGATGGTTCAATCTATCTGCCATGGGCTTATAAGACAGCTTTAAAAAGAAATGTTATCAGAGAGGATGTCAGTTTTGAAGAATATTATAACAGTTACTATTTTACTGAGTATAAGACAAGAGAAGAAGGATTTAAAAGATTTGATATTCCTTTAGCTGTCTTGCAGGATTATGAAGATTTGATGGAGGCAACATATATCCTTGTGAAGACTCTTGATTATCAGGGTTTAATCTATGCTGAAATAAGATTTGCACCATCACTGCATACCCTTAAAGGTATGAGTCAGCTCGATGCGATTAAGGCGGTAATGGATGGTGTTAAGAAAGCTAAGAAGGAATGCAGTATTGAGATTGGGGTTATTGCCTGTATGATGCATAGAGGTGAAAACGCCTTATATAATATGGATTCCAATTATGAAACTATTGAGGTTGTGAAAGAGACAATTGGTGATATTGTGGTTGGGTTAGACCTGGCTGGATATGAGAATAATGGTGATTTTAAGCTTTATGCCCCGCTTTTTGAAAAGGCTAGAGAATATCATATTCCATATACAATTCACGCTGGTGAAATGGGTATGGGTGAACATGTTCATGATGCATTGATGATGAAAGCTCATCGTATTGGTCATGGAGTAAACTGTGTTAATAATGATAAGTGGCTTAAGGAAGTTGTTGATTCAAAGATCACACTTGAAGTTTGTGTGGGTTCAAATGTCAATAAAGACCGCAATTATGCCAATCATCCTGTTAGAAAACTGATTGAAGCTGGGGTGAAAGTGACACTTAATACCGATAATATGATGTTTGCAAGAACGACGCTGCAGAATGAACATAATCAGTTGATGGCGATAGGTTTAAGTGAAGAAGATATCAGGAAATGTACTTTAAATGCGATTGATGCCGCTTTCTGTAAGGATGAGATCAAGGAAAAGTTATATAAACTTATATAGAGGTAAATATGAAGACTGTAATGAGTGTTGTGATTGATAATCAAGCCTGTAATGGTTTAAAGGGTGAATGGGGTCTATCGATAGTTGTTGATTATAAGGGGAAGAAGATCTTGGTGGATGCTGGGGCATCTGATCTCTTTATTGATAATATGGCAAAGATGAATATTGATATCAGAGATATCGATTATGCCATGTTGTCACATGCCCATTTTGATCATGCCAATGGTATACCAGCCTTCTTTAAGAAGAATGATAAGGCTAAGTTCTATATCAGAGAGACAACAAAAGATAACTGCTATGCCAAGCGTTTATTCTTCTATAAATATATTGGGATTCCTAAAAGGATGATGGATGAATATGCTGATAGAATTGAGGTTGTTAGCGGGGATTATGAACTGATGGATGGAGTTTATCTTTTACCTCATAAAACAGCTAATCTTGAAAATATCGGTAAAAAGGAAAAGATGTATCTTAAGACAGATAATGGTTATATCTTTGATAACTTTGCACATGAACAGAGTCTTGTGGTTGATACCGATAAGGGTCTTGTGATTATTAACAGCTGTTCACATGGTGGAGCTGTTAATATTATCAATGAAGTAAAGAATACCTTTAAGGATAAACATATCTATGGAATTATTGGTGGTTTCCATCTTTATAATAAGAAGGATGCAGAAGTTTTGGAAGTAGCTGAATGTATTAAAAATACAGGTATAGAATTTGTATGCACAGGACATTGCACAGAGGAAAGAGCTTATAATATTCTGAAGGATGTTCTGGGAGATAGGCTCCTGCAGCTTCATTCAGGACTTATAATGGAATTCTAGGAATATTTAATCTTGTTTTAACATCGAGGGTTTATCATAAGATTATAATCTGAAATTAGGAGATAAATATGCTGGGATTTGAAGATATAAGAAATAATCAGACGATAAATGTCTATGTGGAAAAGGCTGATGAAGCCTTAAAGGCCCTGGGTTATACTGAGCATAGTTTTGCACATATCATGATGGTTACAGTCAGAACTGAATATATATTAAAGATGCTTGAATATGATCAAAGAACGATTGAACTTGCTAAGATAGCTGCCTATATGCATGATATTGGTAATGTGGTTAATCGGGTCGATCATTCACAAAGCGGAGCTATTATGGCTTTTAGAATTCTGGATAAAATAGGTTTTGAAGATATTGAGATAGCTGAAATTATTAAAGCTATCGGTAATCACGATGAAGGGAATGGCGTACCAGTCAGTCCACTTGCAGCAGCACTCATTCTGGCTGATAAGTCAGATGTCAGAAGAAGTAGAGTCAGAAACAGTGATATCAGCAGTTTTGATATTCATGATAGAGTTAATTATTCTGTAACGGATAATAAGCTTGAAATAAATCAGGATAAGAAGGAAGTCTATCTGATATTGGAAACTGATAATCACTTCTGTACAGTGATGGATTATTTCTCGATATTCCTCGAGAGAATGAAACTGTGTGAAAAAGCAGCCGTGGCACTGGGATTAAAGTTTAAACTGATAATAAATAATCAGGAAGTTATATAGATGGAGGATGAGTATGGATATTGAAAGAACAATCAGAAATCTGAAGAATAACCGTTTTGATGTATCGGTATTTGAAAACAGCGAAGAAGCCAGTGAATACTTAAAGAGCCGTCTTAAGGGCACTGTTGGGACAGGGATGTCGGTAACCATTAGAGATATGGGTATTTATGACTGGTTATCTGAGGGACATGAAGGTATTACCTTCTATGACAGATTCCATAGTAATAATATGCATGAAGAGTTGAGAAAATCATTAACAGCTGATATCTTCTTAACAGGAGCCAATGCGATTACGGAAGATGGCATGCTTTATAATGTTGATGGAACAGGTAACAGGGTTGCCGGTCTCACATATGGACCTAAGAAGGTTTATGTCGTTGCCGGAATCAACAAGATTGTTAAGAATCTTGAAGAGGCAGTTGAAAGGGTTGAAAAGACAGCAGCACCTTTAAACTGTGAAAGATTAAATAAGCAGGCACCATGTCTTATAAGCGGCAGATGTGTGCACTGTAATTTCTCAGAGACTATCTGTTCATCTTATGTTGTGACCAGAAGATCACATGTTGAACATAGAATTGAGATTATTCTGATTAAAGAGAATCTTGGTTATTAATATGTATAGTATTGATGAGTTAAGAAAAAGGATACTGGATCATTTAAATACTGAGGCTTCAATATTTCTTAGTGTTATTGCGGAAATGTGTGAAGTTGATCATATGAGCGATGAAGAGATTATTAAAAAGGCGATAGAACTGCATATAATTGATAAGTATGAAGAGGATGAGTAATCCTCTTTTATATAAACTGCCTTAGGCATTTAAATACCACGCGCTATGCGCGTGGCGATAGAAGCTTTAGCGTAGGGTAATGTCTTGTTTCGCAAAATAAAACTCCTTTATTATTAAAGCGGGTCTGACAACCGCAATAATAATGAAAGGAGAACATCTTGATGAAACAAG
>JAQXNC010000025.1 GCA_029097145.1 Bacillota bacterium | reverse complement strand
ATAATAACTATCAACATGTGCCAGACCAGTGTTTTTAAATGCTTCATCTTTTGTCAATTCATAAGCCAGCCAAACTTCTCCAGTCCAGAAACCATTAGTCCATTCAGTGTTATCCATTAACGGATAGAAATTATTGACACTGTTTGGATACTTAAACATATAAGTATAATCTTTCAGACAGTTTTTCACCTGTTTAATTGCGTTATCAATCGCCTGATCGAGCTCTTGATTATTTAATAAAGGATAATTCTCAATATTCATATTTACTCTTTCTAGGTTTAGTTAACCGGTTTAATAAAATTATAACTCTTTTTATTTTATTGTCAACGAAAAATAAAAGTGAAGTATCATTTAACTTCACTTTTTTATTAATTATTCATCTTCTTCGTCAAATGATTCAAATTTATAATCATTCATGCAGACAACAGCTTCTTTGCCAACTTCTGCAAGAGACTTAATCTGTTCTGGAGTTTCATCTCCTAATAAGCATGTTGCCTGTAATAACATACCCAGATTCATACCAGCAAATACATAGAAATTAGGTCTTGTTAAGTAAGGAATAGTCAGCTGGTTTACACTGCCACCCATAATATCAGTGAATACAAGCACAAGCTCAGATTCATCAACACTTGACATGAATTTTTCAAATTCAGCCTTTGGATCGCAATCGTTAACATATGCGCTGATTGCTAAGATTTGATCTGCTGCAACTGGATTAAAGTAACCTAAAGTACTCTTTAACCCTTCTGCAAGATTGAAGTGACTCATTAATACGATTTTCATTATTTTTACTCCTTTTATATATTAATTGTATGATGAAATTTACATCAATTCAATGACCAACTTCATCATTTGTAAAATGAACGTAAAGAGCTGTCCATATTGCGAACATTGAACAGAATACAACCGAAACCTTTAGGAATATATCAGGATTTAATATAAATGAGCTGGCAACAATACACAACATACCAGTGCATCGCCCAATCGATAAATAAATCTCCTTGGCAATTACTCTACCAGTCATATTCTCTCGATTGTATTCGTTGATAACATCCATGGCAATAATCTGATATGGATTTGCATACATTGGCGATGCAATTCCATTTACAACACCATAGAATATAGCTCCATAAATATTTGGAACCAATACAAGTACAATTGTACTAAGCGCCATCAATATAGCTCCAATATAGAAATAACCATACATCTTTCTTCCTTTTAGCCTTTTTGAGAAGAAATAATATGATGCAATAGTAATCAAAGCAAATACTGTCAGCAGTTTACTGTAAAGACCTCCAGAGCCATCGGTTGCATTATAGACAAGCAGTCCTGCCAGTGTTAATACAAGCGCATCACGCATTCCATAAAGGAATGTCATAATCATAATTCTACGCCATCTGGCATCGCTTATTATTCCCATACACCTGATAACAGAAAACTTTTTAGTAATACCTTTGACATTAACCTGGAAAGCTGCAGCTACAATAATGACATATATCACCAGTACAAACTTAAAGATGGTAATATACCCAGCATTATCACTTACCGAATTATTTATAATAAATGTAGAAATAATCGGAGCAATGATATTTGATATATTGTTGAAAATACCAATATTGGCAAGATATCGGCTTCTGGTATCTGGTGTCGATACAACCTGATGAAGACTGTTGACACTCAGCCAAAAGAAACCTTCACCAATGCCTACAAGCAATGCCGAAATATATACAAGATTACTGTTTTCAGCAAACCTGTCATTCATGAACAGCACATACATTAATGACATCATTGAAACAATGACACCAGTTGATAATGGATATGCATATCCATTACGCTGCGCCCATTTTCCTCCGATGGTAAAAAACATTGGAAATTGTGCAATTCTGATCATACAGTAAATTGTCATTACAACAAGTGAACCAGTATATGTATAAAGATACACATTGACAAATACAGCCGACAAGGTGTTAGCCAGCGCCCACAAACTGGTAATCAGCACCATTAGAAATTCATTCTTTTTCATATTTATTTATCAAATATCTCCAGAGCTTCCTTTACACTTTTAACCGTAAATCTAGCATGACTTTTTACATCATCACTCGCGTGGTCCATTACAAAACTGTTTTTAACAGCATCGAACATACTGATATCATTATCAGAATCTCCAACAACTCCAACATTCATAATATCAATGCCCAGTTTCTGAGCCAATCTCAAAACACCATTACCCTTAGTGCAATTTTTCGGATTAATATTGATTAGATCAGTATCTGAACTGACAACTTCAGCCACATCATCAAGGCGTTTTTTTAACCCTTCTTCACATCTTTGAAGCTGATCACTCCTGATAAGAACAGCTATACTGTAACATTCACCATCATCTTCAATACTTAATAAAGGAAGTCTGTCAAAAATCCCCTTTGGTCGCTTGAGAGTTTCACAGTTATTTGGATAGTGATCATAATCACTAATATATTCGCCTTTTGTCGAACCATATAAAACACTGGCATCCATGTGGTTATCTTTGATATATCCAAGCGTTTTATTATATACACCTTTTTTCAGATATATTCTGTCAGTTTCGTCATCTACAATAATAACACTTCCATTACCACCGATATATGACGGTCTGAATCCTAAAACAGGAGATATTTCATTGAGATAGTTATCTCTCGCAGAAGCAATCGCAAAAATATTACCTCTGGAAACATATTCAAGGATAGCCTTTCGATTCTCATCACTTACTCCCTTTGAATATTCATTGCCAATCTTTAATAATGTTCCATCGAGATCAGATATAAAAAGTTTCTTATTTAATTGCTTCGCGCACGTGTCCTTTAGCTTCATCGAGTTTCTTAGCTGCCTCTTCCATATCTAAGCCAGTTAAAATCATTGTTACAGCGAGTTTAACCTTTCCATTTGCAGCAACTCTGGCTTTACTTGCCTCTTCTCTTGAACATCCTGTAGCTTCCATTATAATATTCTCAGCTCTAGTAACCAGCTTTTCGTTAGTCTGCTGTACATCAACCATCAGGTTCTGATATACCTTACCATTTAGAATCATGCTGGCTGTACTTAACATATTACATACCATCTTCTGAGCTGTTCCTGATTTTAATCTGGTTGAACCAGTTACTACTTCAGGTCCACTTACAGGTTCGATAGCCAGTTTTGCAATAGCTCCAACTTTTGAATTCTTATTGCAAGCAACTGCAACTGTATTGCATCCCAGATCATTTGCATATTCTAAACCTCCAATAACATATGGAGTTCTTCCAGAAGCAGCCAGTCCAACTACTACATCATCAGCGGTCAGGTTAATCTTTTTAAGATCTTCAACAGCGAAGTCTTTTCTATCTTCTGCACCCTCAACAGCCTTAATAAAAGCTCCTTCTCCACCAGCGATCAGTCCAACAACAGTATCAGGAGATACACCATATGTTGGAGGACATTCAACAGAATCCATCAAACCAAGTCTTCCGCTTGTTCCTGCACCAATATATACAATTCTGGCACCCTTTGCTAAACTTGCAGCACACCATTCAACTGCTTTGGCAATTTCTGGCAATACTTCCTTAACGCCTTTAACCACATTGTTGTCTTCGTCATTCATGATTGATACAATTTCAAGAGCTGACATTGTGTCAATGTTCATAGTACGCGGATTACGTGTTTCGGTTACTAATTTTGTTAAATCTACAGTCATAAAAAATCCTTTCCCTCTTTTTACATATTATAGCATATTTATATATAAAAATTTGTATATTTTATATATAATAGACTTGAGGTGAATAAAATGAAAACTGCTTTCGCAAGAATCAATATCAATGCGCCATTTCCATGTCATCAGGCCGGATTTATTCAACAGACATACGATGTTAATGAATATAATGATGATCTATATGCCAGAATTGCTTATTTTGATGATGGAAATCATAAAGTGATCCATATATCATGTGACAATCTTGGATTACCAATCAGCATTCAAAATGAGCTTAATGATTATTTTAAGGATACAGATATTACCATCAGCTGTACACATACGCATTTTGGCTGCAGTCCACATAACAGTGAATATACTGAATATCTTAAAAATAAACTCATTAACGCCATCTCCAACCTGGAAATAAAAGAAAGGAACCTGACTATCAGTTATCAATGCGTTCCATTTACTGAAGTCGGTAAAAGCCGCATTTCAAATCATGAAGCCAATGTCTTATTACAGCTTTTAACTTTCAGGGAAAATAACAATCCAGTATTTGTTTTTATTGCACACAACTGTCATCCAACAATCATGAATGGCGATACACCTTTCTTCTCTAAGGAATACCCTGGATATGCACTTGAAAAGCTTACCGAAAGATATCCTTATACCTTCTTTACATTCTCGCAGGGTGCAGATGGTGATATTTCAACCAGATTCACAAGGCAAGCTCAAAATTATGAAGAGGTACAAAGACTCGGGACCCTGCTTGCCGAAAAAGTATCTTCAATGATGTGTGAAAAAACAGTCGAGGTGCCATTTAACAATGTTACTTACGATAAAAGAATTATCAATCTTGAGCACACATTTGAAGATATAGATATGTCAAAGATATCTTCTGACTTATCGCCAAGAGAACTTGAAACTATTAAAATCGGTGCTATCGTCCGCAAAAACCTGGCTAAAAAACTTGATACACTGCCAAAAGAAGCCCTAATTTCCAGAATTAGATTTGGAAATTATAAGGTTATATTCTGCCCAAACGAACTCTTCAGCTATTACATTCAGGCTATTAACACCGATGATTCAATACTGATATGTTACTCAAACGGCTATGCTCATTATGTAACAGGCATAGATGATAATTTCATTACCTATGAATCATTCACAGATACTTTAACACCTGAAACCAAAAAAAGACTGTTCAATGAATTACATGATTTATCATATGAAAATTAACATCACTTCGGTGATGTTTTAATTATATTAGGTATGATATAATTTTATGGCAAACTAGTTTATAGGTGACAGAATGAAAAATAAGATAACTATTAATGATATTGCATCGCTAGCCAACGTTTCAAAAACAACTGTTTCTTTCTATTTGAATGGTAAATTTGAAAAAATGTCAGAAGAAACCCGTCAAAGAATAGAGAAAGTTATAAGTGAAAACAACTATCAGCCAAGCAGTATTGCCAGAAGTCTGAATTTCAAGAAGACCAATTTGTTAGGTGTAATAATTGGTGATATAACCAATACTTTTGCCAACCAGATTGTTAAAGGAATTGAAGCATATGCTCACAAATTTGGATATCAGCTGATTATCTGTTCAAGTGGTTATGATACTGAAATTGAAAAACAGTATGTAACAAATCTTAATAATCTAGGAGTTGACGGATTTATCGTTCAGCCAACGGTTCATTTTCGAGAAATGTATAAAAAAACCGGTATTGATAAACCGATAGTGTATTTTGATTCCATCTCATCCGATATTAATGATATGTGGGTTAAAACCAACAATACAGAAGCTGTAAAGGAAGCTTTAAACTATCTTATCAGCAAAGGATATGAACACTATGTGCTTGTAACAGGTGATCCAAGTATTTTAACCACCAGACAGGAGAGATATAACAGTTTTAAGAAAACTTTAGCCGACAGGAATAAATCTTTTGAAGTAGTCATCTCAGACAATAATAACAACGGAGATGAGGTATCATTAAAAATTCAAAATATTCTTGATAACAATCATAATGTTGCAATATTTGTAGTAAACTGCTGGTTACTGTCAACTGTATATAAGACAGTTAAACGATATAAAAAACGCATTCCAAACGACATAGGACTAATGGGTTTTGATTCACTTGAATGGACAGAATTCTCAAGCCCTTCTATTACCACCGTTGTTCAACCGGCATATGATGAGGGATATAATGCAGGCGAACTATTGATTAACGCTATTGAAAATAAACCAATTGACAATCCTAATATCATTTTGAACTGTTATATTAATGAAATGGATTCTACCTTAAAGGATAACTGATATGAAGTGGTGCTTTTCAACTCTTGGATGTTATAAAGATGATCTTGATTCGATCATAACTCTGGCAAAAAAATACCATTTTAGCGGAATTGAAGTCAGAGGTATTAATGATGTGATGGATAATGAAGAAATAGACTGTTTTAAAGAAGACCAAAGATCTCGTACAGTTAGCACACTTAAGAAAAACAATCTCGAGTTCACTGTGCTTGGAACTTCGTGCAAATTTCACGA
>JAQXNC010000024.1 GCA_029097145.1 Bacillota bacterium | reverse complement strand
TGATTCAAAGCCTCTGAAGTGATCTATTCTGACGATATCGTAGATATTGCTTAGATGTTCAATACGTTTAATCCACCATTTGTAATTATCAGTTTTCATCCGATCCCAGTCATATAGAGGATTACCCCATAACTGACCAGTTGCACTAAAACCATCAGGTGGACATCCAGCAACACGCGTTGGGATGTTATTTTCATCAAGCTGGAACAGGGATGTGTTAATCCAGACGTCAGCACTGTCTAATGCAATATAAATCGGGCAGTCACCTATCAGTTTTATTCCATTAGTATTGGCGTATGATTTCAGGTTATTCCATTGTTTATAAAACAGATATTGAATAACCATGTGAAATTCTATTTCTTCATGATATTCTTCTTTAATCTTTTCAATTGACTCTCTTCGACGGTTTTTTAAATCATCTGGCCATTCAAGCCAGCATTTACCGTTTTCAGAATCCTTAATTGACATAAATAAAGCATATTCATTAACCCATTTATTGGCTTTGATAAAGTCGTAATACTGAGTATCCGGATTCTTTAAAAAGTTAGTTACAGCTTTTCTTAATACTTTAAAACGATACTGATAAAGACGACCATAATCAACTCTTTCTTCATCATCAGACCATCTGATATTCTGGTAATCATCCAGTTCAAGAAGACCATCTTCTCTTAAAAGATCCAGATCAATAAAATATGGATTACCGGCAAAGGTTGAAAATGATGAATAAGGTGAATCACCAAAACCAGTAGGGCATATTGGTAATAATTGCCAGTATGATTGACCAGCTTTCTTTAAAAAATCAACAAATTCAAAGGCACATTTACCCAGTGTACCAATACCTGTATTATTTGCAAGACTGGAAATATGCATCAATATTCCATTGCCACGTTTCATTATAGAATCCTCGTACTTTCTAATTGATTATACCTTATTAAGCATAAAAAAACCACCTTATTTGTGGTGGTAATCTTATAAGCTATTTACTAATTTAGCTAGACGAGCTTTCTGTCTTGCAGCATAGTTCTTATGTTTAATATGCTCGCAAACAGCTTTATCTAAAAGAGAATTGCAAGTGTTGAATGCCTTAACTGCTTCTTCTTTATTTCCAGCTTCAACAGCTTTGATTACGTTTTTGATGCTTGTCTTTAATCTGCTCTTTTCAGCTGTGTTCTGAAGATTCTTTTTAGCGTTTGTTAAAGCTCTCTTTTTCTGTGACTTGATATTTGCCATGAGTCCTCCTTATTTCAATGCTAGTAAATTATACCAAACATCATTATCAAATGCAATATTAACTTATTTATGTTATAATCATTTCGTTATGAAAGATACTAGAATTATTTTTATGGGAACCCCATCATTTGCCTCTAATATATTAAGTGGTTTACTTGATAATGGATACAATATTGTTGGTGTTGTTACCCAGGCCGATAAGCGAATTGGTCGAAAACAGATATTGACTTATACACCGGTAAAAGAAGTAGCATTAGCACATAATTTACCTGTTTTTCAGCCTTTAAAAATCAGAAATGAATATGAAGATATTCTAGCTTTAAAACCTGAACTGATTATTACCTGTGCTTATGGTCAGTTTATCCCAAAAGCTATTCTTGATTATCCAAAATATGGCTGTATAAATACTCACGGTTCTCTATTGCCTAAATATCGTGGCGGAGCTCCAATTCAAAAGGCTATTATTAATGGTGAAGAAAAGACAGGTATAACCATTATGTATATGGATACCAAGATGGATGAAGGGGATATCCTCTTTATGGAAAGCCTTGATATTGATATTGATGATACATCAACTACGCTTTTTTCTAAATTAAGTGATCTGGCTTTAAAGATGCTTCTTGAACACCTTGACGATATTATTGACGGTAATATCAATCCTGTTAAACAGAATAGTGAAGAGGCTACATATGCCTATAATCTTAAACCTGAAGATGAATATATTGTCTTTGATGAAGATTATATGAAAGTTTATAATCACATACGAGGGTTGCTGGATAATCCAGGAGCTTATGCAACTATTGAGAATAAGAAAATCAAATTCCATAAAGTCAGATGTACTGATAAGGTTTTAACTGAACCGGGAATGGTCTATGGATTATATGATGGTGGTTTACTGATTGGTGCTTTAAATGGTTCGATTATCATCGATGAGATTCAAAGCGAGGGTAAATCCAGAATGAAGGCCAAAGACTTCTATAATGGCGCAGGAAAGAATCTTGTTGGTAAGAAGTTTATAAAGTAAGACCTAAAGATAGATATTGAAAGGAATATGAATGAATCAGAAGAATATTAGAAATTTTTCGATTATTGCACATATCGATCATGGTAAGTCAACTTTGGCTGATCGTATATTAGAGATGACTGATACAGTTTCAAAAAGAGAGATGCAGGATCAGATACTTGATTCTCTTGATCTTGAAAGAGAAAGAGGAATTACGATTAAATTAAATACAGTTCAGTTAAAATACCACGCAAAAAATGGTGAAGATTATATTTTTCATCTGATCGATACTCCAGGGCATGTCGATTTCACATATGAAGTATCACGTTCACTGGCTGCCTGTGATGGAGCTATTTTAGTCGTGGATGCTGCTCAGGGAATTGAGGCTCAGACTTTGGCAAATGTTTATCTGGCTTTAGATAATAATCTTGAAATATTACCGGTAATAAATAAAATAGATTTACCTAATGCTGACTGTGATAGAGTCAAGCAGGAAATCGAAGAAGTAATTGGGTTGGATTGCAGTGATGTTCCGATGATTAGTGCTAAATCTGGATTAAATGTTGAAGATGTGCTTGAAGCTATTGTGCATAAACTTCCATCACCAAATGGTGACATTCATAAACCACTTAAGGCTTTAGTATTTGATTCTGTTTATGATGCCTATCGAGGTGTTATTGTAAATATATGCATAAAAGATGGTGAAGTCAGAGTTGGCGATGAAATAAGATTCATGGCTTCCAATAAGGTTTATCAGGTTGTTGAACTTGGGGTTAAGACACCTAAGGAAGTTAAGAAAGATTGTCTTGTGACAGGTGAAGTTGGCTATCTTGCAGCCAGTATCAAATCAATACAGGACGTTCATGTCGGTGATACTGTTACACATGTAGAAAATGGTGCTACAGAACCACTCAGCGGATATCGTAAGATGAATCCAATGGTGTATTGTGGATTATATCCAACTGATAATTCTAAATACAACGATTTAAGAGATGCCTTAGAAAAGTTACAGCTCAATGATTCTTCTTTGACTTTTGAAGCTGAATCATCAAAAGCTCTGGGCTTTGGGTTCAGACTGGGGTTCTTAGGATTATTACATATGGAAGTAATCCAGGAAAGACTTGAAAGAGAATACAATTTGAATTTGATTGCGACAGCACCAAGTGTTGTTTATCATGTATATAAGACCGATGGTACTATGATAACTATCGATAATCCTAGTATGATGCCTGATCAGACACTTGTTCATCACATTGAAGAACCATATGTTAAAGCCAGTATCATGGTTCCAAATGAATATATTGGTGCCATAATGGAATTATCACAGAATAAACGTGGTATATATAAAGATATGATCTATATTGATTCAAACCGTAATCAGCTGATATATGAAATGCCTTTATCAGAAGTTATCTTTGAATATTTCGATAAACTTAAGAGTGTTTCAAAGGGATATGCATCACTTGATTATGAATTAATAGGCTATAAACAGTCAAATCTTGTCAAGATGGATATTCTGATTAATGGTGATGTTGTCGATGCATTAAGTATTATTGTTCATCGTGATTTTGCTTATAATCGTGGTCAAGCTATCACATCAAAACTAAAAGAACTTTTACCAAAACAGCAGTTTGAAATTCCTATTCAGGCTGCGATTAATAATAAGATTATTGCCAGAACCAACATCAAGTCTTTACGTAAAAATGTATTGGCTAAATGCTATGGTGGTGATATCACAAGAAAGAAAAAACTTCTTGAAAAACAAAAGGAAGGTAAAAAACGTATGAAGGCAGTTGGAAGTGTTGTTATTCCACAGGAAGCTTTCATGGCTGTTTTAAGTATGGATGATGACAAATAGGGGTGTGGCATTATATATTCACATCCCTTTCTGTAGGCATATATGTGCATACTGTGATTTTTGTCACATGACCTATAGTGATAAGATGGCTGATGAATGGTTTAGTGAATTTCAAAGAGAATTCAATACACGTGTTAATTTTATCCCATCAAGTATTTATCTTGGTGGTGGAACTCCAACAAGCCTTAATGAAGATCTTTTTGAAGAGGTTTTGAAACTGATTGATACAGTATATTCTAAAGGGATTGAATACACGATTGAAATCAATCCCGAGACTTTTGATGAAGAAAAAGCAAGACTTTTAAAAAAATACCATGTTAATCGGGCATCAATCGGGCTTGAGAGTTCTGATAGTGCAGAACTGGCATTTTTAGGCCGTAGACATACTTATGACGATGTAAAGAATACTGTCAGACTTCTAAATGAAATCTCAGATATTCATAATATATCTTCTGATATACTGTATTCATTTCCACATGAGACGATGGAGAGTTTTAAAAAGACTATCGATGATGCCCTGGCTTTAAATATTAAACATATATCTTTATATTCTTTAACGATTGAAGAAAATACCGTCTTTGGTAAGAAAGGTTATCAGTCTTTTGATGAAGATATTGAAGCTGATTATTATGAAACAGCTAAGACGATGTTTGAAGAAAGAGGATATATGCAGTATGAAGTTTCAAATTTCGCACTAAAGGGTTATGAGTCAAAGCATAATCTTGCATACTGGCACTATGATGATTTTATGGGTCTTGGTATGGGTGCCAGCTCAAAACTTAATCATCAAAGAGAAGACAATACACGTCATTTAAGTTCATACCTTAAACACAAATACATCGATGAAGTTATTGAATTAAGCAAAGAAGATGAAATGTTTGAGATGATAATGATGGGAATGCGTCTTAAGGAAGGTGTTGACTTAAAGTGTTTCAAAGAGCGTTTTAATAAAGAACTTCTTGATGTATATAAAGATATAACTGACTCATTAATAAATAGGAATCTTGTCAGAGTAGAGGATAATCATCTGATTGCCAATAATCTTGAAATATTGAATTCTATTCTGGTAGAATTTCTCTAAATTCTCTTGTTTATTAGTGTTGATTATGGTATTATTTTAATGCTTTTATGCTGGGTCTTGGAAATCTCCAATCCCTCACTCGGAATAAAAGGAATAAATAAAAAGGAGAAAATAAATGTTAACTAAAGAAGAAAAGCAGGCTATCATCAACGAATACGCTCGTTTCGAAGGTGATACAGGTTCAGTTGAAGTACAGGTTGCTATTTTAACAGAACAGATCAATCGTTTAACTGAACATTTCAAGGTTCATAAGAAGGACTTCCATTCAAATAGAGGTCTTCTGAAGATGGTTGGTAAGAGAAAGAATTTCTTAAATTACTTAAAGAGAACTGATATCAACCGTTACCGTGAACTGGTTAAGAAGTTAGGTTTAAGAAAATAAGCTCAAGACTGAGCTTTTTCTTTTCTTTAATAATAAACAGGTGTATACTATTGATATGGCTCAGATACTAAAGAAAAGTGTAAAAGAGAATATCATTATGGCTGCAAAAAAAGAGTTTCTGGAAAAGGGGTTAAAAGATGCCTCACTTAGAAGCATTGCCAAAGGCGCTAACATTACTGTCGGTAATCTTTACAGATATTTCACAAATAAAGATGAAATTATTGATACAATAGTTAATCCACCATTGTTTGAATTAAATGAACTTATCAAAAAGCTGACGAATGAAAAAATTAATCTTCAAATTAAGGTCGAAAATGTTGGATTAGGTGTAGATGATATCGGTGAAATTCTTAATGCATTGTCATTTGAACTCTCGAGTTTAAAACACCGATATAACAATGAAATAAAGATACTGATTAAGTGTTCTGAGAAAGCTGAACTGCTTAGAGAGTGGTTTTTTAACTTGATAGAGATTATGGTTAAAGAAAAAGACAGCGATCATTATTTTAATGATGATTTTATTAATGTATTTTCAAAGACTCTGTGTGCATCTATTTTCTCAGGACTTAGTGAATGTCTACTGTCAGATAATCTGAGTTTTGAAGAAGAAGTACAACTGATGAGAGTATTCTTTGATTCTTTTTTACAGATGATGAAAACAGATTTTACTGGAAAAGAAAGGCAGAAGTGAAATGGCTTTTATAGAGTTTAATAATGTAAATAAAATATACACGATGGGTGAAGTTGAAATAAGAGCTCTTGATAATATATCTTTTACGATTGATAAGGGAGAATTTGTGGTTGTGCTTGGTGCCAGTGGTGCGGGTAAGACAACAATTCTAAATTTACTTGGAGGCATGGATGTTGCAACAAGCGGATCTATTATTGTCGATGAAAGAAATGTATCAAAAGCTAATGAAAAGGCGTTGTGTGAGTATCGACGCTATGATATTGGTTTTGTATTCCAGTTCTATAATCTTGTACAGAATCTGACTGCTTTAGAAAATGTCGAACTGGCAAGACAGATATCGAAGAATCCTTTAAGAGCAGAAGATGTTCTGGAACTTGTAGGATTGGGCGAGAGGAAAAATAACTTTCCATCACAGCTATCAGGTGGTGAACAGCAGCGTGTAGCGATAGCGAGAGCAGTCTGCAAAAACCCTAAACTTTTATTGTGCGATGAACCGACAGGTGCTTTGGATTATCGTACTGGTAAACAGGTGTTAAAAGTATTACAGGATATGTCAATTGAAAGAAATATGACAGTAGTTATGATTACTCATAATAGTGCATTAGCTAATATGGGCAATAAGATCATCAAGGTTCGTAGTGGTAAGATTGAAGATATCGTCATTAATGAGAATCCTATGAAAGCTGAGGATATTGAATACTAATGTTTAATAGAGATACATTCAGACTGATCAAAAGAACTAAAAAGAGATTCATCACACTGTTTTTAATGGTCATGATTGGTGTAGCCTTTATGGTGGGTTTGATGTCGACATCACCAATCATGCAAAGAAGTGTTGATGTTTACGATGATCAGTATAATTTAATGGATATTCAGATATATTCTAATTATGGCTTCTGTGAAGATGATATAGAAGCTTTTAAGAATACCAGAAATGTTAAGGATGTCTTTGGTTCAAAGTTTTACGATGCGTATGTCTTTGATGAATATGATGATTTATATGTAACCAGATTTGAAGAAATTGACACAAATATCAATGAATTTGAACTGGTTGATGGACGTATGCCTGAAAATGAAAGCGAAGCTATAGCACTTGAAATCAGTTCATTTGGTGCATATTTTAAAATTGGAGACATGATTAGTGTTTCGGATGAAAATGATAACCCTGAAGACCATCTTTTGCATAAACAGTATAAGATTGTTGGAACATTTAAATCACCAAAATATCTCTCATCAACTAACGAAACATCAACCCTTGACAATCTGGCTTTAGATACAGTGGTTATGTTAGGCTCTGAAAACTTTGTCAGTGATTATTACACGACTATCTATCTGACGATTGAAGGTGCCGATGCATATGAAGCGTTTACCGATGAATATCAGAATCTGATCGACAAATCGATGATTTCAATTAAGAAGACCAAGGAATCACAAGAACCATATCTAAAAAACACCATTATTGAAGAAGCTACAGCTAAAATAAACGATGGTGAAGCCGAGCTTGAAGCTAAAAAAGTTGAAGCCGAAGCCGAACTTGCCAAGGCACAGAAAGAACTTGATGATGCATACATTAAAATATGCATTGGTGAGACACAAATAGAGACTAACGAAAAAACCATTGAGGCAGGAATTAAGGAAATAGAAACAAATGAAGCTATTTTAAATTCCAATGCGTCAACTGTAAATAATGCGATAGCTCAGGTCGAAAAAGAAGGTAATGACAGTTTTGATAACATATATCAGAAAGCTGAATCAGCATATTATCTTTATATATCGTTAGAATCACAAAGCACTGTTGATAAAACTGAAATTGAAAATCAGAACATTGAGTATCAAAAGGAAATTGATGCGAATAATGCTGAAATACTTAAACTTGAAGAACTTAATAATGCTTTAGATGAAGAACTTGACAGTGAAAAGATTGCAGAAAATAACAGGCGTATAAATGAACTTAAGACTAATAATCTTATTCTCGAGGCCAGAATTGAAGCTAATAATCTCAAACTGAATAATACAATTGATTCAATACTTCAGAAAATGGATGAGGAAGCAAACGGCAGTGTTAAGGAAACATACTATAATCTCAAGAAGCTTAAAGAAGGTAAGGAACAGATTGATGAAGGTTATAAACAGCTAAACAGCGCCAAGGCAGAGCTGGATGCTGGTAAAAAACAGCTTGAAGAAGCTAAAAAAGAAATAGCTAATGGAAAAGCGCAATATAATTCTGGTGTCAAACAGCTTGAAGAAGCTAAATACGAAATGGATATTGAGATTGAAAAAGCGGAAAACGAACTGGCAAAAGCTCGTCAGGATTTATCAGAATTACCTGATAGTGAATGGATGATTCTTGATCGTGATTCGCATTATTCAAGTTATATGTTTAAGAATTCTGTTATTCAGATGCGGGATATTGGCTTTATTTTCCCTCTACTTTTCTTCCTTGTAGCAGCGCTTGTCTGTCTTACAACGATGACACGTCTAATTGATGAAGAAAGATCACAGATTGGTGTTTTTTCAGCACTCGGTTTTTCAAAAAACAAAATTATTTCAAAGTATCTTATTTACGCTGGAACAGCCAGTATTCTCGGAAGTGTTATTGGTATTGTGATCGGTATAGCTCTTTTTCCAACTGTTATATATTCGGTATGGCGATTGATGTATGATTTACCTGATATTAAACCATACCTTCCATTGAGATACGCTCTTGTTGGAACGCTGTCTTTTACATCGCTGATGCTTGTGGTGACTTATTATGTAGCCAGAAGAGAACTTAAAGAACAGCCGTCAACTCTAATGAGGCCTAAACCTCCAAAGAATGCTAAAGAAGTATTTCTTGAAAAGATTACCTGGTTATGGAAAAGACTATCATTCTCATCAAAGATAACCGCCAGAAATCTGATCAGATATAAAAGCCGTTTCTTTATGACGGTCATTGGTGTTGCTGGCTGTGCTGGACTTCTGGTTGCAGGTTTTGGTATCAAAGATTCGATTGGTGATATTATTAGAGTCCAGTATGGAGAAGTATTTAAATACAACAATACAATCAATCTTGAAAGTGATTATTATCTGAATGATGTGATTGAAAAGCTTAATGCTGATTCCAACAATGAACAGGTCGTTTCATTTATGGATTATTCAACCAAGGTATATCTTGAAAATGGCGAAAAAACTATTACAGTTCATGTTTATGATGATCGCCAGATTGGCCGTGTCATGGACTTAAGAAACAGACATACAGGTGAAAAACTTGATATACATGGTGATGGTGTGGTTATTTCGGAAAAATTTGCCAAGACAAACGGCATTAGTGTTGGAGATACAATTACCATTGAATCTAAAAATGGAATTAAGTCTGAAGTTTTGATTGACGGTATATGTGAAATCTATTTCCAGCATTATATGTTTATGTCTGATGAACTATATGAAGAATCATTTAATGAAACAGTGCACCATGATAAAATAGCTGTGACAGCCATTGACAGTAATGAAATGAAGAGTTCAATCAGTGAATGTGAAGGAATAGTTTCGATTGTTGATTTTAAACCTATGGTTGAGAATTTTGAACATATGATTGATGCGCTTGATATTATTATTCTTGTGATAATACTGTCTTCTGGATCACTGGCTTTTGTTGTACTGATGAATTTATCAGAAGTTAATATTTCAGAACGTATGCGAGAAATCGCAACGCTTAAGGTTCTTGGTTTTAATAATCGAGAAGTTAATTCATACATATTTAAGGAGATATTCCTTCTGACGATTATTGGTGGTTTAATTGGTATGCCGCTTGGTAAGATTGAACATCGAATTATCATGGAAGTAATTAATATGGATATGGTTATGTTTGGAAGTAATATCAAAACAATCAGCTATATTTATTCATTTGGCATAACTATCATCTTTACTTGTATAGTTCTTTTGATAATGTCTAAATCACTAAGAAAAATTGAAATGGTTGAATCTTTAAAGAGTGTTGAATAGTTAAAAGGGGATATTTAATGAAATATAAGGTTATGGTTTTTGATATCGATGGAACACTGGTGGATGATAATCATGGATTTTCTGATTTTACAAGAGAAGTAATTAAAGAACTATATGATAAGGGAGTAATTCTTGGATTGGCTTCTGGTAGGACCATAGGTCAGCTTAAAGGGCATGCCAAAGAATGGGGGCTTGAAAACTATTTTAAAGTTCTGATTGCTTTAAATGGTGCATCTTTATATGATGGTATAAATGATAAAACCTATGATTTCTTTAAACTGAAAAGAGAATGGATTAAGGAAATTATTGAAAAAATGCAGATCTATCATAATGAAGCCAGATGTCACATATATAATGATGAATTGACAATGTTTTTTGAAGATGATGAAGATTATAAAAACTATATGTTAAGTGGTAGAAAGGTAATTGCTGCCAAAACAATCGATGATATGTGCCAGTATGAAGTTCCTAAGGTTCTATTTAAAACAGAACTTGAAAAAAGTGATGAGATTGAAGAGTATGCCAAAACGATATGTAATGGAAATTATGAAGTGGTTAGAACTCAACCAATTTATCTTGAATTTATGCCTAAAGGCTGTACTAAAGCCTATAGTTTAATGCGCTTTCTTGAAATACATGGGATAAAGAATGAATCGGTTGCCAGTTTTGGTGATACTTCAAATGATAATGAAATGCTTAAGATATCAGGTCTTGGTGTATGTCTTGCCAATGGTAGTGATGATACCAAGAGGATTGCAGATGTCATAACTGAATATGACAATAATCATGATGGTTTAGCCAGATATATAAAAGAGAATCTGTTATGATTCTCTTTTATAATGAATTATTTGCCCATGATGGAAGATCTTCGAAGTGATAGTGTTTATTATACATATCAAAGATGATTTCGTGTGAATAAAGCATTGGGTTTTTGTTTGAATCCTTTGCCCCATATTTATGATCACCGATAAGCGGATGTTTTCTTGATGCAAACTGAACACGTATCTGATGAGAACGTCCGGTGTGAAGATATACTTTTACAAGACTGGTATTATCATATGTTTTGAGAGTTTCATATTCAAGAATCGCTCTTTTTACGCCTTTTCTTTCTCTTTTTACGATAAAGACCTTATTCTTGGAAGAATCTTTAAAAAGTAAATCATCCATTGTGCCTTTATCGTCCATGATGCCACTCACTAATGCCAGATAATTCTTTTGCATCATTCTTTTTTCGATGATTAAAGAGAGTTCTCGGGCACTGTTTTTGTTTAATGCATAAACCATGAGCCCACCAACATTTTTATCAAGACGATGAACTGGATAGACTTTTAAGTTGAGTTCT
>JAQXNC010000023.1 GCA_029097145.1 Bacillota bacterium | reverse complement strand
CGGCAGTATCTGTATGGATCAGATGATGGTACATATTAATAAACCTGTCGCTATTAAAAGTGATGTCGAAATCTTTGGTGAACATATCAGTCTTTATGATATGGCTAATGATAATAAAACCATCCCTTATGAAATCCTGACTTCCATCAGTGACAGAGTCACAAGAGTCTATGTAGATAGTGATGATAAGGTACTGGATATGATATCAAACCGTTATTCAAAGGAGGAAAACCATGACTAAAGATCAGTTTGAAGGATGTCTTGAAGTATTAGACCGCGTTAATATGCTTGGCACAATCGAAGGAATGGATGATGATTTAAAGAATGATATCATCGAAAGTTTTATCAGTTGTCAGAATCTCTTTCTCTATGAGCTCAACAAACGTCCTGTTGTAAAATACAGCGATGATAAACGCGAACTCTATATGTATTGTGACAGTTTCAGGGAACTAAATGATGAAGAGATTAATCTTTTAAATAATATGAATTAATGGCCTACTATTCAGGCCATTTGTTGTATAATATTTACCAATAAAGAGGAATGTTTATGAAACAGATAATCACAAGTCTACTTGAAAATGACCTCTATAAGTTTTCTATGGGTCAGGCCATCTACCATCAGTTTTCAGATTATAAAACTACATGGTCATTCAAATGTCGCAACGAAGATGTCTTCTTCAGTCCAGAAATGGTTGATGAAATCAAAAGACAGATAAAAATGTATTGCGATTTGCGTTTCAATGAAGATGAACTGGAATATCTCAATAATATCCGTTGGCTTAAGGGCTCATATATTGATTTTCTAAGACTCTGGCATCCACGTTTTGAAGATTATGAAATATCAAGTGATGACCCTAAAGGTCTAAGTATTGAAATCAAGGGTACATGGCTAAATACTTCAATGTATGAAGTACCTACTCTTGCAATTGTCAATGAAGTCTACTTCAGGATGCAGTATGATTATGAAGAACTTGAAAAAGAATTCAAAGAGAAACTTCAAGAGAAGATTAAAGATCTTAAAACAGGCAAATATAATCTTG
Source organism: Bacillota bacterium (assembly GCA_029097145.1). Classification (GTDB taxonomy): domain Bacteria; phylum Bacillota_I; class Bacilli_A; order Erysipelotrichales; family Erysipelotrichaceae; genus JAHHTG01. The sequence goes on along the minus strand of JAQXNC010000023.1, from coordinate 37,750 downwards.
GATCATTCAGTGAATTCGGTTTAAGAAGAAGATTATCACAAGATATGCAAAGTCTTGCAATCAAAGAACTTTCGCAAAACAGCTATCCTGATTCAAAACTTGTCGGTACATCAAATGTCTTATTAGCTAAAAAGTATCATCTGACGCCAGTAGGTACTATGGCTCATGAATGGGTTCAAGCTGTTGGACAGGGCAATCAGAAACATAATCCAGCCTATTCCAACTGGTATATGATGGATGCCTGGGTTAAGGAATATGGGGTTTTAAATGGTATTGCATTGACTGATACCATTACAACCGACTGTTTCCTCAAGGATTTCCAGTTAACCTATGCCACATTATTCTCAGGCGTCAGACATGATTCTGGTGACCCATTTATCTGGGGCAAGGTCATGATCGCTCATTATGAGTCTTTAGGTATTAACCCAAAAGAAAAGACATTATTATTCTCAGACAGTCTGAATTTTGAAAGAGCCAGCAAAATCTACGCCTATTTCAAAGATAAATGTAAGGTCGCTTTTGGAATTGGTACTTACATTTCAAACGATACAGCTATTGAACCATTAAACATTGTGCTGAAAATTACTAAATGTAACGGTAGAGATGTAGCTAAACTGTCGGATGTTGAAGGTAAGGGTATGTGCAAGAATCCTGCATATATCGATTATTTAAGAAGATGTATAAACTGGAGGTTAAATAATGACTGATTATGGATTTGATGTAAAAAAAGAAACGGCAAATGTCGTTAAATGGATACAGGATTTCTTTAAAGAAAATGGTAAAGGCTGTAATGCTGTATTAGGTATCAGTGGTGGTAAAGATTCATCTGTTGCGGCAGCTTTATGTGTTAAAGCTCTGGGTAAAGATCGTGTCTTTGGTGTACTCATGCCAGATAATACTCAAAGTGATATCGATGTTTCGTATGATTTATGTCGCTTCCTGGATATAAAGTACACTGTTATCAATATTGGTGAGGCTAAAAATGCCATAATCAAACAGCTTGACAACCCTTCAAATCAGACAGTTATCAATATCGCTCCACGTATCCGTATGGCGACCGTATATGCCGTGAGCCAGTCAATGAATGGTAGAGTAGTCAACACATGTAATCTCTCTGAAGACTGGGTTGGTTATTCAACAAGATATGGTGATGCTGCTGGTGACTTCTCGCCTCTTTCACATTTTACAGTTCAGGAAGTTAAGGCTATTGGTAAAGAACTGGGACTCAGCGATAAATTCACAGAAAAAACACCTTCGGATGGTCTTTGTGGAAAAACTGATGAAGATAATCTGGGTTTCACATATAAGGAACTTGATGAATATATTCGTACAGGCCATATTGAAAACCTTGAACATAAAAAACTCATCGATGCCAAGTATAAAGCTAATCGTTTTAAACTGGAACTGATGCCAGCCTATGAAAACGACATAAAGGTTAAGGCATGTCAATAGCTGTCTACTGTGGTTCATTTGATCCACTACACATCGGGCATCTGACATTTATCAAAGAAACTTTAAAAAGTCATCTTGTCAAGAGAATAATCGTCGTTCCAACTAAAGACTACTGGAATAAAAAAGTGCATTCAACAGTTGAAGAAAGACTTGAAACGATTAATTCCTTAGGGATTGAAGATGTCATTACTGATATCCGTTACTCAGAATTTAACTATACATATGAACTTATGCGTCAAGTTCAAATAGATTATCCCTCTGAAACTCTCTTTCTGATGCTCGGTGCTGATAATCTGAAGAATTTAAATAAATGGCGCAACTTCGAAGAACTTCTTAATTATCATCTGATTATTATGAAGCGTGATGAATTTGATATTGTATCTTTGATGAAACAGTTGAATTCTGAGAATTATACCATTCTTGACTGTGATAAAGTTGATGTCTCTTCAACTTATATCAGAAATAATAAAGAAAAAGCAGAACATTTACTCGCAAAACCACAGAAATAAACTGTGGTTTTTGAATATAGACAAACTTGTTGTATATATATATATATATATATTATAATAGTGTTTGTATGGTATCATTTTGTTGATATTATTTCAAAAATATGCCTACAATATAATTTAATGTAGACATATAACTACCAGTCTTTACATTAATAGACTTCCAATCGTTTCACCCGTGGTTTTATCTATATCCAGATAATTAAACATAAACCATCAAAGAATTTATTAAATGCAGGTGCTCTAGATGTTCTCAAAGAAAAATTCAAATAATGGTCTTGTTAAAATAATAGCCGTAACGGTAATCTTCCTGATTATCCTTTTTGTTATTTTAAGTATATCAATGGAGGATAATATATATAAAGCTGTTATGATTGGAGCTGTATTACTACTGACATTTACAGGATATATCTATGCCATAATCTATATTTTAAGCCCTACAGCTATCTCGCATAATATTGAATCCAAAACTGTAAAGACAACAGATGAAAATGAATCAGCAGTTAAAACAGATATGTCATCTAATCAGTATGATTCATTAACTGGACTTCTTGATTTTAATAATATTGATCTTTCAAAAAACAGATTCCTTGCAGAAGATATACCTTCTGCGACAGTTCTGATTAATATTGATGGATTCTCCAGGATTAACGAATTATATGGCTATGATAAGGGTAATAAACTCTTACAGAAATTATCAGGTATCATCAAACAGAATCTGCGCAGTTATGATTATGTCTTCCGCTATGGCGGTGATGAATTCCTGATTATAATGACTAATATCACCCGTAATGAAAGTGACGTTATTAAAAGAAAGATCGCAATAATTAACAGTACTCTTTTGAATCCAATTGATGATCTGCCTAAGGCATCATGCAGTGCTGGTATATCATTTACTGATACTCCATATTCGCAAGAAGGCCTCAATCGTGCCAAACAGGCTATGAAACTCATTAAAAAGAGCGAACATGGTGGATATTGTATCTATGATGAAACCGAAAGAGAATTAATGTCACTCGAAACACTCTCATCAAGTCACCGTCAAAGTGTTTTAATCGTCGATGATTCAGAACTTAACCGCGATATTCTCTCTTCAATTCTTGAAGATAAGTATGATACATATGAGGCTACCAATGGTCTTGAAGCTATCGAATATCTAAGAAAAGCTGAATATGATTTCGCTCTTGTCTTACTTGATCTGACAATGCCAGAACTTGATGGGTTCGGTTTACTCGATTATATGAAAGATCATCGCTGGAATGAAATATTACCTGTCATCATCATATCTTCTGAGAATGACCCTAAGTTCATTAACCGTGCTTATGACCTTGGCGCTATTGACTATATCAGTCGACCATTTGATGCCCAGATTGTCTTAAGACGAGTTGATAATGCCATCAACCTTTACACCAAGAATAAACTGCTTTCAACCATGGTATCTGACAAAGTACAGGAGCAGATATCAAACTATGATATGATGTTAAGCATACTGTCGCATGTCGTTGAATTCCGAAATAACGAAAGCGGTCCACACATTCTGCATATCAATGTCATTACTGAGCTCTTGCTCAATCAGTTAAAGAAGAAGAATACCAGTTATAATCTCAATCAGACTGAGATTCATCGTATTTGCATGGCTTCATCATTACATGATATCGGTAAGATAACTATTCCTGATGAAATATTAAATAAACCTGGGCGTTTAACAGCTGAAGAATTTGAGATTATGAAAGGACATGCGCTTGATGGTGCAAAAATCCTTGAAAACCTCGAAGGATTCAAAGATGATCCACTGATTATCATGGGTAAGGAAATAGCTAGATGGCATCATGAAAGATATGACGGCAATGGTTATCCTGATGGACTCAAGGGTGAAGATATTCCTATTGCAGCGCAAGTTGTATCATTAGCTGATGTCTATGATGCCCTGACTAGTGAAAGATGTTATAAGAAGGCATATAGCCATGAGACAGCTATCAGAATGATTATGGATGGCGAATGTGGTGCCTTTAATCCACTGTTACTCGAATCGCTTAATGATATCAGCAATATCCTGAAATCAAGACTTTCAAAGGATGCTCATAAACTTTCTGAAGAGCGACAGACGACACATCTCATGGAAGAATTACACGAGATTTCAAATAGTTCTATTTCTAATAAGATTATTCTTAAATACTGGTTTGAGAAAAACCGCAGTGACTTCCTCGCTGAGAAAAAGGCAAGATATACTTTCGACTATCGTGTTACCAGCAGTGTTCTTTCACTTTCACCACCTCTGGCTGAACTGTTTGGTGTCAGTGAATCAATCATCGATCCGCTCAATGATGATACGCTCTTAAAGCTGTCAGATATGTCTTTCAAGAAGTGGGCAAAAGAACTTGAATCTTGTGACTATATGAATCCGGATAAAGATATTACAATCAATATGCACACAAAAAAAGGCGATATTAAATGCACATGTCATGTCCGTGCAGTATGGTCTAATGAAACTGATAACCGCTATCTGGGTGTTACAGGAATTATCGATTTATGATAATTCCTTTTTTATTTTGGACAAAATAAAAATATGGCGAAGGAAATGGGATTCGAACCCATGCGCCATATCAATGACCTATTGATTTTCGAGACCAACCTCTTCAACCTCTTGAGTATTCCTTCATGCCATATTCATATAAACTATTATACTACACCCTGAGCCATCATGGCTTCAGCTACTTTAATAAATCCAGCGATATTAGCTCCAATAACGTAATTATCTTCTGCTCCATATTCTCTGGCTGTATCAGCGACATTATGATAGATATTAACCATAATTTCCTTTAAACGTTCATCAACCTCCTTAGCTGTCCAGCTTAAGCGTAAAGAGTTCTGAGACATTTCTAAACCTGATGTCGCAACACCACCAGCATTAGCTGCCTTTCCTGGTGCATACAGGATATGATTGTCTTCAAATACCTTAACTGCTTCTCTGGTTGATGACATATTTGAACCTTCCGCAACAGCGAAAGTACCATTCTTTAATAGATTTAATGCAGCTTCTTCATCGATTTCATTCTGAGTTGCACATGGTAGAGCGATATCACATTTAACTGTCCAGATGCCCTTGCATCCTTCGGCATATGTAGCTCCTTCTTTTAATGCAGCATATTCTTTAATACGTCCTCTTCTTACTTCCTTGATTTCTCTGACTATATCCATATCCATGCCATTCTCATCAACGACATAGCCATTAGAATCAGACATCGCTACGACCTTGGCACCCATTTCCTGCGCCTTAATAGCTGCATAGATAGCTACATTACCAGAACCAGAGACAACGACACGTTTTCCTCTAATATCAATGCCATGATCGTCAAGCATTTCCTTTGTAAAGTATAATAAACCATAACCAGTAGCTTCCTTACGGATTAACGAACCACCAAATGTCAGTCCTTTACCAGTTAATACACCTGTATATTCATTAGCCAGTTTCTTATACTGTCCAAAAAGATATCCAACTTCTCTTGCGCCAACACCAATATCACCAGCTGGGACATCAGTAAACTGGCCAATATGACGGTATAGTTCATTCATAAAACTCTGACAGAAGCGCATGATTTCCATATCACTCTTGCCATGAGGATCAAAATCTGAACCTCCCTTACCGCCGCCCATAGGTAATCCAGTCAGAGAGTTTTTGAACACCTGCTCGAAACCTAGGAATTTGATAATGCTTAAATTAACACTTGGATGGAAACGTAAACCACCTTTGTATGGTCCGATTGCGCTGTTAAACTCGACACGGAAACCACGGTTTACTCTGATGTTGTTTTGATCGTCAACCCATGGAACTCTAAACATAATAATTCTTTCAGGTTCAGTAATTCTTTCCAGAATCGCATTTTGCATATATTCCGGATGTTTTTCCATTACCAGCGATAGTGAATCAAGAATTTCATCACATGCCTGTAAGAATTCAGTTTCATAAGGGTTCTTAGCTTTAATTTCAGCTTTAATTTCAGCTACAGTTTTCATATTATCCACCTCTTATATTTACTTATTATAAATTTATTTATTTAGTTATGCTACACTTAAATCACTATGAGGTGAAAAAAATGCATAACTGGTATCTACATAAAAAAGTAATCGACAATCTATTTGACAGAATAAATACTTTAGAATATCAAACGCTCCTTAAAGGGTGTATCTTTTCTTATCTAATCAATTACGATAACCCTTATGATATTCTTTTAAAATACCTTAAACCATCACTTAATAACCATGATAAATCGTTAGTTTATGGTCTTTTCTCAGGAGCTATAATCGATAGTATCAATACTAATGTCAGATGTATCAATCTTTCCTTTGATCAAAAGATGATTGAATCTGAAAATGAATTTATTGAAGAATTAAATAAAGAAATTATCAGCTCTGAAATCAGAAACTATGATGGTAAGACTGTCGATGGTGATGTTGGTGAAATCAGTGAATATGTCTATATGTGCCTTAATCCATGGTTAACTAAACATGACTATTCAACATTACTGATTGACCTTGATAACACCATCTTTGACTTTGATCTTGGTGAGTATATTTCTTTTGTGAATGTCATTAAGAAACATAACCTTGAATATAATGACACTTTCTTTGAAACATATAAACGTATTAATAAAATGTTGTGGAAAGAAATTGAAGATGGACTTATCACCAAAGATGAAATGAGTCGTCAGCGTTTCACTTTGACTTTTAGAGAGCTTCACATGAATGAAGATATCGGACCTCTCTGTGGCGAAGAATATAAAGAAGAATTATCACATCGAAATGATTATATTGAAGGTGCCAGAAAAGCCATGAAGGAACTAAATGAACACTACCATATCGCAATTATCACAAACGGTGTCAAGACTACTCAGATATCAAGAATATCTTCAACTGACCTGAATAACTATTTTGAAGAGCTCTTTATTTCTGAAGAAATTGGTTTTGAAAAACCATCTGTAAATTATTTCGAATATGTATTAGACCATATTGAAGAAAAGGATAAAACCAAGATTCTTGTCATTGGTGATAGTATCAGCAGCGATATCAAAGGAGCATATAACGCCAATCTTGATGCAGTCTGGATCAGTAAAGAAATAAAAAAGGCAGAGTATCCCATCATAGCTACTCTACCATCAATTAAATATTTATATCTCTTTTTAAACCACTAGGCACGGTTTTTATCATAGATAATCTTTAATCCCTTAAATGTTAAATCAGGATCATAGATATCGATTTTGTCAGTATATTTTGAAATTGTGCGTCCAAGTCCACCAGTCGCAATAACCTTCATATCCTTACCAAATTCCTTGATGCACTTATCTATCAGATATTCGCAAAGACCGATATATCCATAAAAGACACCTGACTGCATAGCCTGAATGGTGTTGGTTGTGATAATCGTTTCTGTTGGTTTAATTTCAATTTCTGGCAGTTTGGCAGTTTTTGAAGATAGAGCTTCAGCACAAATCTGAATACCTGGGGCGATTGATCCCCCACGGTAAGTACCACTTTCATCTATGATTTCAAAGGTTGTCGCTGTACCAAAATCAACAACCAAAACATCACCACCATACGTATAATGCGCTCCAACCGCATCAACAATTCTATCAGCACCAACTTCCTTAGGATTATCATATTTAATCTTGATGCCTGTTTTAATACCTGGACCAACAATGATTGGTTCTTTTTTAATATACTTACGAATCGAATTAGTGAATGAGTGCATAATCTTTGGTACAACCGAGGCAATTATCACATCATCAATCTCATCAGTTCTAACACCTGAAGCATTTAAGAAGTTTAATATCATAAAACCATATTCATCACTGGTTCTTTTAAACCATGTGGTTAAACGATATGTACCAACCAGTTTATCACCATCATAAATTCCAAAAGTTATATTTGTATTACCTATATCCGCTACCAGCAACATTCTCGCTATACCTCCATCAATTTTTCCAGAATGATATATGCCAAATCTTTTTTAGGCATGCATTCCAGTTCTTCTGTATTTTCTTTTGTGAGAACTGTCACGACATTGGTATCTACCCCAAAACCAGCGCCTTCAGTTCTGAGATTATTTAAAACCAGCATATCACAGTTCTTCTTAAGCAGTTTTTCTTTGGCATTATTCAGTACGTTTTCTGTTTCCATCGCAAAACCACAGAGTTTCTGATGTGTCTTATGGCTTCCAAGATAAGCTAAGATATCGTCAGTTCTCTCCAGTTCAATAACTCCATTTGAATCTTCTTTCTTAATCTTGTTTAAAGCTTCCACCTTTGGCCTAAAGTCAGCGACAGCTGCTGATTTAATGACATAATCAGCTTCATCATAGATATTCTTAATCGCTTCAAACATCTCTTTAGCTGATTCAATCTGAATAAAGGTGATATTTGATGGAACTCTTAAGTTAGTCTTACCACTGACAAGCGTGACATCAGCCCCCATATTTCTGGCAGCTTCTGCAATTGCATATCCCATCTTGCCTGTTGAATGATTGGTAATATATCTCACAGGATCAATTTTTTCAATTGTTGGACCAGCACTGACTATAACCTTCTTACCCTTTAAAGGTTTATCGATATGAATATGTTCATCAATCGCATCAAGAAGTGTTTCAATATCCGCAAGACGTCCCTTACCTGTATCACCACAAGCCAGAAGCCCATTATCAGGTTCAACAATCGCTACACCATAATTTCTTAACTTCTTTAGATTATCCTCTGTAATCGGATTTTCATACATTGCCGTATTCATGGCTGGTGCGATAATCTTTGGACATTTTGATGCCAGGAATGTTGTTGAAAGCATATCATCAGCGATACCATTTGCAACCTTGGCAATAATATTGGCTGTAGCTGGCGCAATAATAAAGAGATCAGCCTTTTTAGCTAAAGATATATGTTCAACATCATATTGAACATTACGGTCAAAGGTATCGACACATGTTTTATGTTTTGTCAAAGATGAAAAAGTTAATGGTGTGATAAATTCAGTAGCGTTTTTAGTCATAATGACTTCAACATCATAACCCTTCTTCAGAAGCTTACTGACAAGATCGGCACTTTTATAAGCCGCTATTGAACTGCTCACCCCCACTACAATTGTTTTTTTCATTAAAAATCCTCCTAAAGTTTAATCATTTTCTTTGTAGCCTTATACACCATCAGTACTATGACAACTGCCAGAAAAGCTTCAGCTACACCATTGGTCATAATGACCGTTATGATAAAATAGGCAATCGCATCAACTGACTTGGATATAGCCAAGGCATAGGCATCCTTAAAGAAAATATATGTCAGCGTCATGACAAGAGCTGTATTTGTAAGTGACCCCAGAAAAGATGAGACCATCACTGCGATATTTTCTTTCTTCTTAAGCAGTCTATATGTATATCCTGATACAAAACCAATCAGAATTCTTGGTCCAAAGGCAATCAAGAGTGATATCATACTGCCACTTAAACCATTAATTGAATAAAAAGGGCTAAACAGAAATGATGTCGGTGTTGGATTAATAGTTGACTTAATCATAGACATCAATCCAAAGACAAAACCTGTTATCATTCCTTCTTTTGGACCGAGCATTATCCCAGATAGAATAACTGGAATATGCATAGTAGTTGCGTTAATTAAACCGATTGGGACAAAACCCAGAAAAGGCACAATTCCAAGTATGACCTCAATCGTCACAAATAAGCAAAGATAACTAAATCTTCTGATATTATGATTCATTTTTCCTCCCCTATCGTTTTCTTGCGAAATACAATGCTTATGGATCAGTTTAAGGATGATGTCGTATTATCAGTATCAGCATAAGTCTGATCTGATAAACATCACCTTTAACAGAACAATACTATTATACATTAATTGTATTTGATATATAATAACTATATGCAGGAAAAAAGAATAAATAATAACTATGCCCCATTAGCTGACAGAATGCGTCCTGAGACACTGAATGATTATGTCGGTCAAAAACATCTTCTCATTAAAGGATCTCTGCTTTATGAAATGATTACTAACGATAATCTGACTTCCATGATTTTCTTTGGTCCACCAGGTGTTGGTAAGACTACACTGGCTCATATTATCGCAAAGACAACCAATTCTCATTTTATCAGTTTTTCAGCCGTCACATCTGGTATGAAGGAAATAAAGGAAGTGCTAAAGGAAGCAAGAGAGAAAACGCTGTTTGATGAAAAGACAATTCTTTTTATTGATGAAATACATCGTTTCAACAAAGCTCAACAGGATGCCTTTTTACCATATGTTGAAAATGGCAGTATTATCCTCATTGGAGCTACTACTGAAAACCCAAGTTTTGAAATCAATAATGCCTTACTTTCAAGATGTCGTACCTTCCTGCTTGAACCATTAAGTAAAGATGATATCAATGAACTTATAAGACGGGCTATCAGTAAATTCTACAGTGATAAAAATGTCATTATGGATGATGAAACCATTAATATAATCAGTTCCTATGCAAATGGTGATGCCCGTTTTGCCTTAAATACTCTGGAGATGCTTCTGAATAATTCACCATGTATCAATGATGAGATTAAAGTCTCAAGATCAATTCTGAAGCAATGTCTCAATCGTAAAGCTATGCTTTATGATAAGAATGGTGAGGAACATTATAATCTCATATCTGCGCTACATAAAAGTATGCGTAATTCAGATATTGATGCCAGTATCTATTATCTTGCCAGAATGCTTGAAGGCGGTGAAGATCCATTATATGTCGCCAGAAGAATTGTCCGTTTCGCATCAGAAGATATAGGAATGGCTGATTCAAGAGCGCTTGAAATTGCAGTTGCAGCCTATGATGCTGCTCATTATCTCGGGATGCCAGAATGTTCAGTTCATCTCACTCATGCCGTTACCTATTGTGCGCTGGCTCCAAAGTCTAACGCCTTATATGTCGCCTATGAAAAAGCTAAAGAGGATGCCATCCAAACTTCAGATATCGGTGTTCCACTCCATTTGCGAAATGCCCCAACAAAACTGATGAAGGAGCTTGATTATTCCAAAGGTTATGAATATTCTCAGGATTATAAACATCATATGACTGATATGGTATGTATGCCCAAGGAATTATGTGATAAAGTATACTATGTCCCACAGGGTGAAGGTACCGAAACTAAGGTAGCCCTGAGAATGGAACAGATAAAAGAAATTAAGAAAAATTATAGAAAGCAGAAAGGGAAACTATGAAAAATCTATTAGCTGAATTTAAGAAATTTGCAATGCGTGGTAATGTGCTCGATATGGCTGTCGGTGTTATTGTCGGTGGTGCTTTTACATCAATAGTCAACAGTCTTGTCGGTGATATCTTTATGCCAGTTATCGGTATAATTACTGGTGGGGTTGATTTCAGTGCTCTGACAATTTGCTTAAATGGTGTCAATATTAATATTGGTAATTTCATCAACGCTATTATCAACTTCCTGTTAATTGCCTTTAGTGTCTTTATGTTTGTTAAACTGATTAATTCTCACAAAAAGAAGGAAGAAGAAACTAAACCAGCACCAGTTATTTCTAATGAAGAAAAACTCTTAACTGAAATCAGAGATTTATTAAAAGAAAGTAAATAAACTATCTGTGACAGAATCGATGATTCTGTCATTTTTTATAGTCAATGTTTTTTTGATTAGCTATCTGTTATCATAAAAGTGTAATCAGTCACTTTTAACAACCCTTAAGAAAGGATAATCAAATGAAGGATAGTATCATTAATAAAATTGATGAAATAACTGATGTAATTGACAACACACCAGATTATGGCATTCTTGCAATGACAGGGCTTGGGGCAGCTAACTGGGTTGCGCCCGATAATGATAAGCGAAAGATGGATATATTATATAAGGAACTTAAAGGTATGCTTAGTGATATCTCTTATGATAAAGAAAATCCTGCCATTAAACCATTCCTTGACGATACAGTCTATCTGAATTATACCTGGTGTAAATATAACGTTGTTAAGAAGTATCTGAAAGCTCTTAAAGAGTATATTAAAAGTCTCGCATGAGACTTTTATTTCATATTGAGATTAGCCAGTTTATATAATTCTTTTATCTCCTCTTTAGTTAGATGACGGTATTCACCTTTAGATAATCCGTCTGTATTTAAAAAGGCAAATTCAACACGATTGAGATAAATAACCCTGGTACCTATCCTTTCAAACATTCTTTTAACTTGATGGAATTTACCTTCAGATATTGTAAGATAGGCATGATAATCATCTATTCTTTCAAATCTGGCTGGCGAAGCCACAAAATCATCAAATTCCATTGGTTTTGAAAAGATTTCTTCAGCTTCTGGAGTAATTGGCTTATCAGTTTCAACATAATACTTTTTATCAACATGATATTTAGGTGATAATAAATGATGCCCTAAAACACCATCATTAGATATGAGCAATACTCCCTCAGTATCTTTATCAAGTCTTCCCAAAGGAAAGAGATCCTTTCTTTTGGAATCTATAAGTTCCATAATTGTCTTTTGAAAGTTATCATCTGTAGCTGTAATATATCCAGCAGGTTTATTTAAAAGATAGTATTCATATTCAAGATATTCTATTACTCTATCATCAACCATCACGATATCGCTCTCACTTAAATGGATATCACTCTTTTTTACTATACTATCATTAATCTTTACACGACCTTTTCTGATAATTTCTTTTACTTCTTTGCGTGTTCCGATTCTCATATCTGATAAATATTTATCTAATCTCACTTATATCGCCATTCCTTTGCATATTTATTTTTCATAATTCCACTTTGCATCTTACCAAAACCCAAAGAATAACCATTGACACAAACCAGAACCCATCCATCTTTAGCTTCAGGAACACTGATGGTTTCACCCTTGAGATAACTGATTACTCTTTTATCATCAACACTCAGATTGATGACATTTTTAAATTCATCCATTTTAAGATTTAACGCCAGTGCCATTGATGGTTCAAAACTGTGTTTTTTAATTTCCCCCATTAAAAGTCCTGATCTCAAAATTCTTAACCCTTTCTTTTCAAAATCATATTCAGGTATGAAGTAGAGATTATTGTTGATAATTTCAAAATATCCATCATCAAAATCCCGCTTTATCAGCTTTATAAATTCTTCTGCTTCCTTAGAATCTATTTTTGATACATGTTTCTTTTTAACAGTAACAGTCTTAGGTGTATCTTTCTTTACAAGAGCCACAAAATGGCCTTCTCCTTGAAGTTTATGTGGATAAAGTCTGATAGCTTCATCCATATCAATACCTCTTGTAAAGCCCTCATATTCATTTATTCTTTCAAGTTTTAAATCATCATCAAGACTTAATATATATGAAACTATATCTTCATCTTCAGATTTATCAAAAGTACAGGTTGAATATACCATCATTCCACCATCTTTAAGCATTGATACTGCACTCTTGACAATATCTTTCTGTAAGTTAGCATAGTATTCATTACCTTTATCTTCCCACTCCTTTATTATCGAAGGATCTTTGCGAAGCATACCCTCACCACTACATGGAGCGTCAATCAGTATCTTATCAAAACTCTTTACAAACTTCTTTGATAACTTAGATATATCTTCAGCCATAACATAAATATTCTTATGTCCCCCAAGTTCAAGATTCTTTAAAAGCGAATAGGCTCTTGATACACTGATATCATTAGATACCAGTAAACCACTATCGCCAAGCTTGCTGGCCAACTCTAGACTTTTACCACCTGGTGCTGCACAGGCATCAAGAACGATATCTCCCTTTTCAATCGGTAAAACATTGGCTGGTGTCATAGCCGATGGTTCTTGCAGATAATAAAGTCCTGCATAATAATATGGATGTTTTGATGGTCTGTCATTTTCATCAAAATAATATCCATTTTCAATCCATGGTATTCTCTTGATTTTAAATGGACAGATTCTCTCAAACTCTTCATTTGATATCTTGGCATTATTAACTCTTAGGCTATGAATCCTTTTCTCATTAAAACTGTTAAGGTAATCATCATATTCATCACCCAGCAGTTCTTTCATCTTATTTAGATATTTCTCACTAAGTCTTTCAATCATAAACTGATTCTAACAAAAAGATTCCTTATATACAAGGAATCTCTATTCTCCAAAGTTAACAGTGCCTTTCTTATGGCGTTTAATACCGAGCAGTCTTTCATCAGCCAGATAGAAAACCTCTGAATATTTGCGACCTTCATTTGGATAAATGGCAGCTCCACCACTCAAGAAAACCTTACGGACATTCTTATTTTCAACCTGATTGACACGATTATTGAGATCGTTAAACCGTTTCTGAATCTGTTCCTTATCAGTATTATTGATAAGATAAATCAAAAATTCATCGCCACCATATCTGCCAACAACCGCATTATCCTTAAAGACTTCCTTAATACTGACACCAACTTCTCTAATTACACCATCGCCATATACATGACCATAATCATCATTAAATGACTTAAAATCATCAATATCAAGAATTATCAGTGTACCACTTGAATTCTCAGACAGATTCTTAACATTTCTTTCAAAAGCCTTACGGTTATTGATTGTTGATAGAGGATCAATATCGCGCTGTCTTTCAAGTAATATTTCGTTGGTAATAGCTCTAATCTGAATATGACGATTATTAAAGGTCATAAATATACCCATAATCAAAAATGTCAGGACATTTCCAAAATCATACATAAAGATTGAGAAGATCTTACTGGAATAACTTAGATAAAGATACAGACCAGAAAGCCCCAACATAATTGGTACTATTCGATATGATCTATCAATAAACATCGATGGTAAAGTCATAATAAAGACACAGAACGCCACAGCCGGATGTGAAATCTGTACATTTATCGCAATCCATATCGCAAAATAAAACAGCACCCCCAAAAGCAAATACCACGCTATAATTACAAAGTATTTATATCTTTCAAGAAAATTTAGAGTTACGATATATATCAAAACTGCTACAACACCGACATAAAGATAATATTCTCTGGTATTTTCCCTAAGTGACAACATACCTGGTGATTTACTGGTCAGATAAGTCGAAAAGAAAAGACATAAAAAGATTGCTCCGACAATAGCCGAAAACATTCTCAATCTTTTAAGATTGTATTTTCTGATTCTTATTTTAGCTTCTTTATAAGCCATTCTATCAAGACCATAATGAAACCAACTGATGATTTTTTCGCGCATACACAGAAATTATAACACATATTAAATTACAGTGATAAAATTAATTTAAGAGGATTATAAAATGATTGTGACAAGAGAAGAAATGATAGATATTGAGCAAAATTCTACACTAAACACAAGAGAATTAATTAATACCGTTGGTGAAAAACTTGCTGAATATATCCAATCAGAGATTCCAAAAGATAAGAAGTTATTGATTGTAGCTGGTAAAGGTAATAATGGTGCAGACGCTCTGGTTTTAGCTGCTCTGATCAAAGATATCTATAATCTCAGGATTTATCTCATATCAGATAATTTTAGTTCACCATATGCAAAAGAGTATTATGAAACACTCGATAAAACACTCTTTATCAATGAACTTAAGGATGAATATGATGTGATTATTGATGGCATATATGGTTTCAGTTTTCATCCACCTATTAACGAAAGGGAAAGGGAAATCTTCAAAAAGCTAAACTGTATGCACGCCTATAAAATTTCGATTGATATCAATTCTGGCGCCATGGCAAACGATTATAAAGCTGATGAAGACGCCTTTAAATCTGATATAACTCTATCACTTGGAGCCTATAAAGTCTTTCATATGTATCAGAAGATTCATCATCTCTTTAAAGAAAAAAGACTGATTAGATTACCATTAAATCTCGAACACTCTACAACATATCACGAAATGAATGATGAGATTTTTATTGATAACTACCCTTTTCTAAAAGAAGACAGTTATAAAGGTCAAAATGGAAAAGGCCTTGTGATTGGTGGCAGTTATGGAATGGCTGGAGCCTTAATGTTTAATCTTATTGGAGTAAGATCATTTGGTGACAGTTATACATATGTCATTCTGGATGAATCAATATATCCGATAATCGCATCATCATTAATAAATCCTGTATATCATCCATGTGATAATGATACATACGAACGCATTATTAAAGATATGATACCAAAGACCAGAACCATTCTTTATGGCAGTGGGGTAAATAATCTTGAGTATAAGGAAGATATCTTAAGGATACTACTTAGTGAATTTGATGGAACACTGATTATCGATGCCGAAGGCTTAAGAATTCTTAAGAAATATCTCGATAACCTGCAAAACACCAGGGCAAGGATTATTCTGACACCACATATGGGTGAATTCGCCAATCTTATCGATACCGATATAAATACTCTTAGGGCTAATAGAATGGAACTGGCTTTGGATTTTGTCAAAAAATATCATGTAACTCTGATATTAAAAGATGTCATCACTCTTCTTATCAAAGATGATAAACATATATTTATTAACAATCATGGCAATGAGGCTCTATCAAAAGCAGGTAGTGGTGATATATTATCAGGTATGATAATGCAGGCTAATGCCATGATCAACGATGATTTTAAAGCCAGTATGATGGCTGTATGGTTATTCAATCACCTGATTGAAATGATCACAAAAGATCATTCAAAAACCATTTATAATCATGAATTATATCCTGTCTATGCCGATAAATTCTTCAGAGAACACGGTAAATAATATACTAAAGGGATAACCATCTGGTTATCCCTTTATTTATTATCTGAATGTAATTTCAAAACGTTTACCATTTGACCACAACAATCCATGAGTGAGTTCAATCTTCAGGATACATGTATTTTCATCATTAAAATCATTATGACCATTATCTATCCATTCAGCAAACTTATCTTTCATCATACTAGCAATCTTTTCATTTTCAGGTTTAAGAAAATAACCAAGACTAATACCGGTTCCAAAAGCCTGAAACCAGAACCCTGCGATGGCGACATTAGGATTAATCGCTATCTGTTTCATCTTATTTGATTTCCCATAAGTCAATATATAGAAAGCACCATCTTCATAAAAGGCATTTACATTGCGTACATATGGCATATTATCAACGGTCGTAGCTAACGAAATGACACAGTCATTTCCAAATCTTTCATACATAATACTCTTAACTTCATCACTCAGATTATTCATATTGTCTCCTTTATACATTCTAATAAGTCTTGCTGCTTATCTCACTAGACATCCTTGATAATGTTCGATTCATTTCTGACATAAAGGTCTTTGATGATACCCTAAAAGCTGATTGTGAAAAGATAGCGTTTTGTATCAGAGAATCTGATGATACGACATAGACCCGATAATCTCTGTTCAGTTCCTTGATACTCTTTTCAATATAGGCATCTGCTGTCATCTGATAGCTCGTATATATGACATCAATCCCATCATATTTCTTTTTATGCATCGCCTCATCACGTTTATAGGCATCAAATACCACAATCATTCTAGCATTCTTTATCGGTTTAAAGTTACATACCATATCGACAAAAGCATCTCTTGCATCTGCGATAGATTCCTTGGCAATACTCTTTAGATACTCATCTGAATGAATCACATTATATCCATCAATCACATAACATATCGGTTTTAACCCACTGTCCTTACTCTTGTATTTAATGTTCTTCTTATCTTTAGAGATATATGTCTTATCTTTTTTAACAGGATTAGATCTCTCAAATATTCTTTCCAGTTCCTCATCAGATATCTTGACTGGATTATAGTTATTTGTATGGGTATTCTCACTGAAATAATCGTCATTAAGATGAGCTTTTTCATCAACCTCATCATAGTCTACATAGTAACCTGCTCCATTAGCACAGAAGATTGATCCGGCTGGATTATCTGTATCTCTTTTAAAGTCGTAGGCTTTTTCTTTAATGATTTCTTCTTCATCAAAAGCTTTATCATATTCCTTGAAACTATAGTAAAAAGAACCGGTACCCTTTGTATAAGCCACTACTTCACGGCTATAGTTCATGATCAGTCTAAGCGGTGATTTCCCTCTGAATGTCACTTCACCATCATCGATACTGTAAGTATGTGTCGCATGGAAACGTTCAAGGTCAAATATGGCTTTAGACATATATTCTTCCTTAACCTTTAAGACAAATTCACAGTAAGGTTCAAGTATTTCTGAAGTCGCCTTGGTAAGGCCCTGTCTTAAGGCACGATATGTCGCTTCCATAAAGTCACCACCTTCAGTATGTTTTAAATGAGCTTTACCATTTAAAAGACTGATTCTGATATCTGTCAGGGGTGAATTGGTTAAGATACCTCGATGTTCACGACTTGAAAGTAATGAGATAACCTGTCTTTGATAATTCAAAGGCAGACTGTCACTGATACACTTATTTTCAATTTCTACACCACTTCCTCTTTTGAGCGGTTCTAATAAAAGATGAACTTCTGCATAATGCCTTAGTGGTTCAAAATGTCCAATCCCAATAACTGTATCCTTTATGGTTTCTTTATAACTGATAATCGGATTATCAAAACTGATATCGATATTAAATCTGTCATAAACCATCTTCTTCAGTATTTCTTTTTGGATTTCTCCCATCAAAGAAATATAAATATGATCATTATCAACCAAGAGATTCAATTTAGGATCTTCATCCTCAAGTTCCTTCATTTTAGCGTATAATACCTTGATATCAGTATTATCATTAATAATAATCATATATTTAAGATATGGTTCAAGATTGAGATGATGTTCATTTGTCTTTTTACCAAGTGTATCACCTGTCAAAACATTCTTTAAACCCTTAAAGGCACAGATATCGCCAGCTGAAGCATATTCAAGATTACTGAATTTAAGCCCGTTATATAGCCTTATCTCATCAATCTTTTCATCATTAATCTGACTTTTAACCCTGACTTTGCCACCATTAATCTTTACAAAAGCCAGTCTGGTATTATTGATATGAGTAATTTTATAGACATAGGCACTGAATTCATCATCATATTTCTTTGGCATTACATATTTGACAATCATATCCAGCATTCTCTTTACACCTTCATTTTTTAAGGCTGAACCAAAACAAACTGGAATTATCTGACATTCATTAACCATTCTGATGACATCTTCATCATTCATATCGCCTTCAAGATATCTCTCTAGCAGATGATCATCATACATAGCCACTTCTTCATAGAGATTCTGAGCTTCAAAGTTTACAAGATTAGCTTTCAGATCTTTTTTTATTGACGCAAACAATGCATCCTTAGACGCATAGGCAATATCCATCTTATTCACAAAGATAAAGACTGGAATATGATATGTCTGAAGCAGCCTATAAATAACTGATGTATGAGCCTCTACTCCTGATTGTCCATTAATCACTAAAACAGCGACATCCAAAACCGATAAAGTTCTTTCCATTTCACATGAGAAGTCGACATGTCCTGGTGTATCTATCATATAGAAAGTTGTATCTTCATATTCAAAGACAGCCTGCTTGGAGAAGATTGTGATTCCACGGTCACGTTCCTGTCTGTCAAAATCAAAAAATGAATCCTGATGATCAACTCGACCACTTTTTCTGATAGCTCCACTTTCATATAAGATGCTCTCAGAGAGCGAAGTCTTCCCAGCATCTACATGTGCCAAAAGGCCAATAGTCAGTTTTTTATTCTGCTTATTATCACTCATAATTCCCTCTAACGTTTAAAATTATAACATATAAAAAGGTGATTACTCACCTCTTAACTTATAAGATAACACTCAAACTACATAACAATCTCTAAAGAAAGAGAATCATTCTCTAATGCATTTCTTATTAGGATATTAATCATCTTTCTTTGGTATTCACTGGCTATTTCAGCATTAATAACCCTGATTTTAACCTTTGACATCTCAGATACCATATCATTTAAGGCATCAAGATTCATCCCATACCCATCCCTGAAACCAAAGACTTCCTTAAGATATTCATGAAGATTCACATCATCTGTTTTCGCTATATCAATAATATATTCCATTATTCTTCTCCATACAGTAATTCAAAGCTTTCATAATGATCATCAGTATAATAGATATCTCCATCATCCGAATAGATTATTCTTTTCTCATTTCGATATCCACCTTCATAATCGATATCACATTCATGGTATTCATCATCTTCTGGTAATCTGCCTTCATAATTACCAAAATAGTCACCACCAATTGATTTACCATAAGCCACATCCCAAAGATTACCAAGCGATGCATCCCAGCCTAAAGCCTTGGCTTCCTTTTTGGTAATATAGTTAGATGGCAGTTTATCATAAAGATGAATATATAAAGCTACTTCATCTTTTGATGAATATGTTCCATTAATATCTAACTTATTATCTACTTCCTTCTCACATCCTAAAAGACACAGGAAGATAATCATTAACGTCAGTAATTTCTTCATGATTTTACCTTAAATACCTCCACCCTAAATGCCAGACTAACCTCAATTCTATCAAGCTTTGAAAGCTTATCGAAAGTACTTTTCGGACTGCGATAATAATAGGGAGTCATCATAAACAATGCTTCGATATCTTCATGATTATCAATAGTTACATAATCTTCGACATGTCTTTCAAAAAGTTTATTTAAACATGGATCATCTTCATCCTTAATCATATTCTCATAAGGTTTATCATATAAAGCCATCTTTAATTCCCATAAATGTCTTGGGAGTGGACTGACCTTTATAAAATATCCACCATCCCTTAATACTCTTTTGAATTCATCATGCGCTATAGGTGCAAAAATACTAAGTATCAGATCTGCACTATGATCACAAAGAGGCATATCAAAGAGACTGGCAGTAAAATAATGGACATCATGATTACGTTTTGATGCATACATCAGGGCATATTTTGACATATCAAAGCCATATATATCAGCATTGAGATGACTCTTAAAATAATTGGTATAATAACCCTCACCACATCCGGCATCAACGATTACTTTAACTTCCAAATCTTTTACAATATCCAGTATTGTATCTTTTAAGGCATGATAATAATCATGACTAAAGAAGTCTTTTCGGGCTTTTGCCATTTTCTTATCATCACCAGTATGTTTACGGTTATTTAAAAGTAATGAAGCATAACCTTCTTTGGCAATATCAAAAGAATGATTATTGATACAGACATATCTTGAATCATTCTGAACGAGTTCTTTTAGACATTTAGGACATCTCAATATCATTTCTTAAAATTCCTGATAATCTCTTCTCTATGTCTTTCCATATCATCTTTACCAAGCTGATACAGTTTTCTCAGGTTTTCCTTATCGCCACCCAGACGGCTGACTTCAGACTGCTCACTTGGATAGATATAGATTACCTTACCTTCATCTTCAAGTTTCTTAATCAGTTCCATCTGTTTTTCATAGTTTATATGTCTTACACAATAATCATCATAAACACATTTATACTTCAGATAGTTTAATCTCATCAACACTCTGATAATCCATTTGGCTTTTTTACGTTTAAATCCTTCTGGTTTAGTACATATTACAAGATGTTTATCATTACCATCTTCAACTGACTCTTCAATTGGTATCATCTTGGTAATACCACCATCAAGTAACTTATGACCATCATATTCAACAATTCTTCCAAGAATAGGCAGAGTTGTAGCTGCCTTAAGAATATAGTTTGTACGGTCCATATCCTTCAGGTTATAAAATACAGTCTTACCCAGATCAAGATCATAAACCCCAATCTTAGCTGTAGTATCTGAATTGTAGGCTTTAGTAATATCATATTGCTTAACAACTGGCAGGATATGATTGAAAAGATAGTCATAACCCACAATACGTCCCTCTCTAAGTACTGATCTGATACCTACAAGTTCCTTATCGGCAATATGATTAGTTGATAAATCATAAAGATAATCTTCATTCTCAGACAGATATGAACAAAGATGTACTGCGCCTGTGCTTATACCATAGGCACTGTCAAATGTAATTCCATTATCCAAAAGCCATGCAAGACAGCCTGCAGTATAGGCTCCACGCATACCTCCACCTTCTAATACCAGCGATGTTTTCATATTTCCCCCTATTTATGTTTAAAACTATAGTATTCACTGTCCTTAAGACTGTCAATTACGACATTGTCATCTTCATATTCAAAGAAATCACATCTAGAATATAAATCAATAAAATCCTGAACAGTCATTACGATACGGTTGCCTTTAAAATAAGACAAGATTTTCTCCCCCTTCATAACAAAATAGTTACCATTAGCCAGAGTAACTATTTCTTTATGCGATAGGTTATTTAGTACCTCATTAAAGGTTTCAATTTTTTTCATCACCTTATTTTATAACAGAGGTGCAAAAACATTCAATATTGAGCGCAGTATTAGAACTACGATATTCACATTCTTAGCTTTTTCAAGCGTTATTTCTTCTGATTCTTTTAATGTATTGAGATAATCATCACGCATCTTCAGAATTTCTTCATCCTGAGCAATCAAGACGCCGCACTCATAATTCAGATAATATGATCTGAAATCCATATTAAATGTACCATTTAATGCCAGTTTATCATCTACTACAATCATCTTGGAATGAATAAATCCTGGGGTATATTCAAAGATTCTGACACCAGCTTCCAGTAATACCTGATAATTAGATCTGGTAACCATAAAGACGGTCTTCTTATCAGGAATATGCGGAACGGTAATGATGACTTCAACACCTGATTTGGCAGCTATAGTAAGTGCGTTAATCAAATCATAGTCAAGTATCAGATATGGTGTATGGATATAAATATATTTCTTGGCATGATTAATTAAAGAAAGATGGACTGTTCTTGCGAGATCTTCAGTATCAGTTGGTGAATCAGAAAATGGTAAAAAGAGTGATTGCTTATCAGGCACAACATTATTAATCTTAAAGTCATAATAGTTAAGTGTTTCCTGATCCTTGACACTGGCATTATAAAACTGAATAAACATGACTGTCAGATTCCATACTGCTTCACCATGTAAAATAACACCTGTATCCTTCCAATACCCAAAAGGACTGGTTTTATTGATATATTCATCAGCCAGATTAAAACCACCCGTAAAGCCATATTCATTATCAATAACGATTATCTTGCGGTGTGAACGATTATTAGCCTTTGATAAAAGAGACAGTCTTAAAGTAACTGGAGAGAAGGCAACGACCTTAATCCCATAACTTTTAAGTGTACTTTCGAAGTTTTCAGGCAGACACGTAATACAACCACCATCATCATAAAGCATGTATACTTCAACGCCTTCAGCTATTTTCGCTCTTAAAGCTTCGATCAGTCTATCGAGCATATAGCCTTTTTTAATGATAAAGAATTCAATAAAGATAAAATGTTTGGCATTTCTAATTTTCTTAATTATATCTTCAAAGAAATCTTCACCACTTTTAAAGTATTCAACCTCTGTATTCTGATAATATGGATAATAACTGTTTTTATTGAGATACGTATATATCTGTCTGATATCTTCATCTTCAATCTCAATCTGGTTTTCTGGAAAGAAATCTCGCGATTCCATCAGATGATAAATAATACGACCTCTTAAACGTTTAGGAACCTTTCTTTCTGCAAACATCAGATAGGTTATGCCTCCAACCAGTGGAAGTCCTAAGATAATAATCATCCAGGCCAGTTTGTATGATGTATTGGAATAACGATTAATAACCTTAAGTGCACAGAAAATATTGATTGTATAAAAGATAACTCTTAAAGTATAGCTGTCTGTACCAATTCTAAAAAGAAAAGTCAAAAGCAGTAAAAGCTGGCTGCATAGGATAAAAGCCACCAGAAAGATACGACTGCTTAGAAATTTTAATAAAAACTCAACCAATTTTCTCATAATAATACACTATATACATTCTTCTCATATTCACCAATATCTCTTAAAGGATGACCATATGGCACCTTAAAACAACCCTTAAATACCGGATTCAGTTTCTCAATTGTCCTGATAGAAGCAAAATTATCAGGATTTGAAGTAAAGATCAGCTCATTTAGATGATATTCATTTCTGGCAATATCCATAAGCACAAGACAGGCTTCATAAGCATATCCATGTCCACGATACTTCTCAAGAATATGATAACCGACATGCCCATAATAAAACATCATATCATTCATCGTCAGTCTCAAATCAATCGAACCAATCTTCTTATTATCGATACTGGTATAAATATCAAAGATAACACTCTCAACGTGGTCATATGTCTCTTCCTTTGAGTAATGAGCCTTCATCTTAAGTGTTACCACTTCACCTTCATATGTTTTCTTTTTAAATAGATGAAACAAGTCTTTCTGCCTCTTTCTTATCTATTACCCCTTCATGAATCTTGACACCATCAAGATAGAAGGCAGGTACATAATAATAATCATATTGTTCAGCGATTTCAGGATTTTCTCTCTCATCAATAACGATGACATTGACATCCTTAAACATCGCTTTATCAAGTGCCTTAAGGGCTATCTGGCAATACGGACAGCCCTTAAGGATAAATACTTTTAATTCTTTCATTAGAAGCGACCTCCGCCACCACCATGACTGATACCACTAGAACCATGGAAAGTACTTGATCCGCCATGTGAACTGTCATTAGGTTTAGGTATTGGCACTCTTGTGACAGTACGATAAAGGAACATATCTCTTGACTTTGTAATATCAGCCTTTAAGAAACTTCGACCATTGACAGAATAGGCACTGGCATTTCTTTGAGCCTTGATAGATTTAAGCTGTGAAACCATGATTACTGTAAATATCAAAGTAACTGCTGCAGCTATAATTCCCGAGAATAACAGTGCATCATTCAGCTTTTCACTTTGTGTCTTATGATTATTGTAGTCATATGGTGAATGGGTTTCATTATAGAAATCAAGATAATAAGCTATTGAATCCAGATAGTGATTCATAGCTTTAAAGTAGTCACCATCACTCAGTCTATCGCCAAGTCCATCATTCATCTTTTCGATGGCATAATCAGTAATACGGTATATTGTATTATCACCTGTTGTCAAAACAAAATACTCGCGATTAGCCATATTGATATACAGTAAGACACCCTCACTTCGATAACCGTTATAATCATAGTAATCAGCAGCGGCATATCTCACATCACCTGCATAATATTCATTTGTGGTATAGATGACAAAATCAATCTGATACTGTCTTTTATAGCTGTCTATTTTTTCTTCAAGCTGATACTTCTCACTTTCACTTAAAAGATAGGCATCATCTTTAATGGCGATACCATCAGCACTTATGTTAAATGCCAGTAATCCCAAAAGGATAATCAATGCTAATAATTTCTTCATACATCCCCCTAGATTACATACATTAATAAGAAACACAGAATAAAGGTAATCGCAAAGACACTAAGCATCATTATTATGAGTTTGCCATTGTCTTTTGGTAAGTCACCGACAAACTTTCCAGTCTGACCATTCATCATAAACTGATAATCCTTACCATGATACTTCATATGTAATACATAGACAGGCAACAAAGCATAATGAACCTTACCATCATTAAATGACAGTCTGACACTTTCAGGAATCACTGATGAATAACCAACGGTTGTCATCGAAAGCTCTTCAATCATCGAATTACGCATACGTTCATTAACTCTGTTTTTGACATCATCCGGCTTAACCCCATAGCGATCACTTAAGTATCCCTGCAGATAAGCTGTCTTGAAGTCCATAATTTCATTAAAATCATAAGGTTCAAGGGCTTCAAGAGTCTTATCATCAAATTTCATCGATGCATCATTAGGAATCTTCTCAAAATGCATGATTCCTTCACGATATAAAAGAAAGTGCAGTGTTTCAGTAACGTTATAGTCACCACTCACAAATGTATTAGTTCTTGTCGCGCGATATCTGACTCCACCTTTGGCATCCGCATCAAAGAGCCAGTATGGTACATAAACACCATTTATCTTATCCAGTTTCCCAGCTGACTTAAAATCATTAGGTAACAGAAACTTACCCTTAAAATGCTTAAGCATCGCTTCTTTAGCCTGTTCTTTATTATATTTAAAAGGAATGACATAATCTGGTCTCAATATTCCTTCAAACTGTTCTTCCATGATAACTGGATTACCACAAAATGGACAGCTTGATGAAGCCAGATAGGCATCACCTACGACTTCACCACCACAGCTTTGACAGATATAACGCTTAAGATTGCCTTCTTCTTCACTTAAGACATTATCAAAATTCACTTCTTCCCAGCCGAAATGATCTTCATCATCATGTACCTTATCATCTTCATATTCAACTAATGAAGCGACATCGATTTCTGTTTTACAATAGGGGCATTTCATCTTCTGTGCTGTCGCATCAAAAGTTATCGCTCCATCACAGTTTGGACATTTATAGGTTTTGATATCTCCCATTTTGTCTCCTTTAATTATTTATACTTTAACTAAGCTGATTACCACAAGCTGGGCAGAATTTATCATCAGCCTTTACTTCTTTGCCACATTTTGAACAAAACTTAGATGCCGGTCTTGGTTTACCACAATTTGTACAGAAATTACCGGTATTAGCAGCACCACATTCACACATCCAGCCGCCAGCATTTGTATCTGTCTTTACTTCTTTATTACCCATTTCATAAAGACTGTTAATATTCATACCACCAGCCTGATTAGCCATATTCATACCCATAAAGCCCTGCATAGCTCCTTTTGTATTAGATGCCGCCATACGCATCGCATCAGCCTGAGCACCAACCAATGTCGCAGCTGCCATATTTGGATCACGCATTACGGCTGATTTCTGTAACTGCTTAATCATATCTTCATCTTCTTTAGATGCATTAATTGAATTAACAGCCAGCGATACAACCTTAATACCTCTTAAGTTAAACCATTTATCTGACAGTTCTTCATTTAAGGCATCGCTGAGTTCAGATACATGCATTGGAACTTCAGAATATCTGACACCTCTTGAAGAAATAATCGCCAGCGATGGCTGTAAAGCTGTTAAAAATTCAGAACGCATCTGCGATTCAAGTTCACTCTTGCTGTAATATGATGCGACATTACCAGCGACATTTGTATAGAAAATAAGTGGATTTTCAATTCTAAATGAATATTCACCGTTCATACGTACACTGATATCGACATCAAGCCCAATATTCTTATCAATTACTCTAAAAGGTACTGGTGATGCAGTTCCATATTTATTCCCTACTATTTCCTTGATATTAACATAGTAGATACGATGATCACTTGCCGCATCCCCACCATAAGTAAAACGTTCAACAACTTCATTAAAGGCATTCTTAACACCATTCAAAAAACCCTGACCAAAGAAACTTGGACCTTTAGAAGTATCAAATGTATATAACCCTGGCTCACCAGCTACTTCACGTACTTCACCATCATCAACGATAATAGCACACTGACCATTAGCCACCACAATACCAGATCCATCAGTAATCACATTATTATCATTATTACCGAAAAGTGAACGTTTACTGGCTTTCTTGACACCTTTGACCATCAAAATATCATTATCTAAAGCGTCGCATACAAAATAGTCTTTCCAGACATCACTCATAGTAGATACAGTTGCATCTAAAGCTGCTTTAATTAAACCCATTATAATTTCCTCCTGAAATACTTATTCTAATTATAAAATATTTATTTTTAATCTTCAATGAAGGCATCATTTGAAATAATACCTTTAGAAATATATATAAAGAAACATGCCACTACAATATTAACTATTGAGCATACAAATGAGAAGATTTCGATATTTGTCACAAGATTAAAGAAGATACCAATCAGAATACTTGGAATAGCTGCCAGAACTATAATCAACATCTTTACAAGCTGATTCATCGTCTGACTGCTTGAACTCTTTAACATTTTAAGTGACCAGATATTAGCACTGACAAAGAGAATTCCATAGCCTGTCATTTCAAAGAATGCCGAAACAAACTCAAAGACTGACGGATTCATAAATAAGCCCATTCCCAGCATCACTATAATTACTATCATTAATTTAAGAAATGTCGGTTCCAAAAGGGCAATGAGTTTCTTAATCGGTTTATCTGGTAATAAATAGATATAGTGATGTTTGAGTTCATCATTATAGTTAGATGACATCGTAATCATAAAGAGAATTATCATGACATAACGTGAATAACCAGCGAAATCAAACTTATCAAAGATACTGATTACAAGATATAAGGCAATCAATCCTATTTCCTGTTTTGTAATGAAACTTCTTGTCTTAAGCATATCAAGCAGCATTCTCGATCTGATGGCTTTAGCCTTATTACCCCATTTAAAACCCTTCACTTCATGAACTTTTAAATTGGTATAGAGATTACTGCCGTTATTCTTCGCTCTGGTCTTTAGTTCTGCAGCCCACGAAGCATCTTCCATCATCACTTCAACATCAATATCTTCATGATTTAATGTCACATATGTCAGAATTACAGCCAGTAAAAGATTGAATCCAAGTCCCATTAAACCTGAAACCATATCACCATAATGGAAACCTATAAGTGACATCTTAGCCCATCCAATAACCGGTACAGCACTAAAGACATTGCTGGCAACAAAACTCATAAAGCCTCCATCGAGATCTCTTGTCGATGACATCAGATAATAATAGCCAAAGATAGCTGCAATAACCAGTATCACTAAAGCTATCACACCTCTTTTAATCCATGACTGATATTTAGATGTCATGAGACATATATAAAGCATATCAATGAAGACAAAGACATTATAGAATATCAAAAGACCTGTAATAAGAAAGGTAATATTATCAATCATCAGATGGCTAAACAACTGTCCAAAAAACAGCATCGTATAACCATAGGTCATAACCGCAAACATCAACGTCCCAGAAAGCGAACCCAGAAGCCCAAACAGAATAACGTCTTTCTTTTTAAATGGTCCAACAAACAGCAAATTACCATCAACCGGATAGATATAGGCTGTCCTTTTCTGAAACATCATCGTCATCATCATAAACAGTGAAAAACCAAGATAGAGCACAACCAGTATTTCAAACGGTGCCTTTTCAGCTTCAGGAATATCAATCATCGACATCACATAACATAATCCCAGAATCAGCACAATAACCACTATCGTTAATACTGCACTTGATACCCTTGAAAACAGTTTTCTGATAAAACCTTTAGCCTTTAAAAAGTATAGATATAAAAGCTTATTCATGTTTCTCATCCCCAGCAGTAATTCTCAAGAATTCATCCTTAAGACTGTTTAAATTCAATTCACTCTTGGATACATGTGCTTTTAAAACACCTTTATCAATAATATAAGCCTCATCATAGATATCATCGATAATATCAATAATATGTGTTGAGATTAAGACAGCTACCCCATTATCCTTCAGTTTCTTTAACAGTTTCAAAGTATTCTCAATCGCCATTGGATCAAGCCCTATCATTGGTTCATCCACCAGTAATGAATCTGGTCTAGTTACAAGAGCCATCATCATCGATAACTTCTGTTTCATACCTTTTGATAGTTCCTTGGCTGTCACATCTACTTTTTCTTCAAGTTCAAAAAGTGACAGCAGTTCCTTCTCATATCCATCACCCTTCACATCATATGCCTTTTTAATAAAACTAAGATGTTCTCTTACGGTCAGATTATCATAGAGATTAGCTGCTTCTGGTATATATCCAAATACTCTTTTAGCCTCTATATCATGATTATCATATCCATCTATCAGTATTTCTCCATCAAACTTTAATAATCCTGCAATACTCTTGATGGTTGTTGACTTACCAGCACCATTAGGACCTAAAAGTACCGTAATCTTTCCATTTTCAGCCGTAAATGAAATTCCATCAACAGCTTTAAAGTTTCCATAAGTCTTCACAAGATTTTTAACTTCAATCATATTTTTAACCCACCTTTAATCTTAGTATAGCCCTTTTTTATTTTTCTTCAATATCTTATTTATATTATTATAATAGAAGCCCTTACTGGGCTTCTATAAAGTATGACATGATTTCCTTATAACGGTTAATAGCCTTTTCTCTAGCTTTCTCAGAACCATCATAATCACCAAGTCCAATCTCATAGTCGACATATTCACCATTAACCATCGCAAAGACATGTGGTGTATAGATACCATACTTGCCATTTTCATCTTTTCTAAGCATTGGTTTTAGTGTTTCAATGAAATCTTCTTCATAATCAAGTAATGGATACAGTTCATTATAACAGTCAATATAGTAGATATAGACACCACTTTGAATTGCAGCCTCATTCATCAGGCTGACGGCATTCTGACAGATATGACAACCTGTATAACCAAGATAGAATATTCCTGAAGCCCCATCTTTTTGAGCGTTCAGAAACTCTTCAGGTGTAATACCCTTAAAACTGTGATCGACACTGTTCATTCCACTATATGAAGACATATCAACACGATATGAATTTAATTCAGAAATATCTACTTTTTCTACTTCTTCCTTTGCACAACCTGTAAGCATTATTCCCAATACCACTAAAGCTATCAGTATTTTCTTCATTTATTGTATCCTTTCAACTTCTATTTCCTTATACCAGGTTTCAATCTCATTTCTGGTTGCCAGTCCATCGACAAACGCTGTCGCACTACCGGCAGCTGAAGCATATTTAAAAGCTTCCATCGCATTGGCTCCACGCTGAATATTAAAAACATAGGCACCAACCATGGCATCACCACAACCTGTTGTCGATACAACATGTCCAGCTACAGCCTGAGATTTATATATACCGCTTTGATCTGCCAGAATTGCACCATCTGAACCCAATGATACAATGACATTCTTAGCTCCTGCTTCAACCAGTTTTTTAGCCGATTCATAAATCTCTTCTTCTGAATGAATAGTCTTTTCAACAAGTTCTTCAAGTTCATCAAGATTAGGTTTAATCAATAAAGGTTTATATTTCAGACAGTCTCTGATCAAAACTGGATTAGTGTCAAGGATAATCTTAACATTTCTTCTTGAAAGTTCTTCTATCATCGCAATAATACGACTGTATATTTCACTTTGAACATTACCACTCAGAATAAAGATATCACCCTCATCGGCCTTTAAAGCTCTTTTTAAAAAACGTTCAAACTCTTCATCAGTGATATGTGGTCCATTAGTATTAAGATCAGTTTCTTTCTTACCATTAATCTTTATATTAATACGGGTATTGCCGTTGATACCAGTAAAGATAGGTTGTATAAATGGATATCCTTTGAGGAATGAGAGATAGTAGTCCTTTACAAAACCACCTAAAAACCCTATAGCTGTCGATGGAATCATAAGATTGTTTAAGACAATCGATACATTCACTCCTTTACCACCAGCAGTATAGAATTCATTAATGCTGCGATTAACTTCGCCAATTTCAATTTCTTTTTCTACTTTTAAGTAGTAATCCAGTGAAGGATTAACAGTACATGTATATATCATATGCATATATTATACACTTATTTTGTTTGTCTATTCTTTAAATATATCTTAAAATATGGCTATGTTAGAAAAAATCAGTCTTCAAATATTCCAGAATGCCGACCTATTGAATTTGTTAATCATCAGTATTACAGTCTATTTTCTTTTAAAATTAATCTTTAGAAAAAACCGTTATTTGACATTAATTTATATCATAACAGCCTTTTTTATTCTCTCAGTCTATAACCTCGGATCATTTAAGATGCCTTCATCCACCTATGATCCAGAATATGATAATACTGAAATTATACTTAAGGCCAGTGATTCATTTAATAAAATCTATACTATATCTGGTGAAGGTGATAATAATGCCAATGATGGTGAATATCAGATTTACTATAATGACATTCTAATTGAAGGTTCTAATGACTCAGTTCATTTTGAAGAAATAACTACCCTTAAAGAAAAAGATTTCTTCAAATATGAGATTATAGAATCACCTTCATATCAGTATCTAAGACTGACATTCCCATCAAAAAAATCAATCCTGAGTGAAATATGGCTTGTCAATGACGATAAATATATCGATGTCAGTATCGAAAGTTACAGTGAAGGCCTTAAGTATGATGATGTCTATAAAATTATTGATGAACAGGATACATTCATCAAAGATCCATCATTTATCAATGAAACATATTTTGATGAGATATATCATGTCCGCAATGCCTATGAAATCAGTAACGCGCAAAAGATGTATACTGCTGTTCACCCGCTTTTAGGAACAGAGATTATCGCCCTGGGCATTAAAATCTTTGGTATGAACCCTTTTGGTTACCGTATTATGGGAGTAGTATTCTCATCTGCAATATTACTTATGACATATCTTCTGGTTAAGGAATTTACTTCGCATAAATGGGCAACCTATGGAACAATGCTTATGGCATTTGATTTTATGCATTATACCACTGGAAGAATCGCTACCCTTGAACCTTTCAGTATCTTCTTTATCATGGGGATGTTTCTATTTATGATTAAAGCTACGAAACATAACTATATTCATGACTCAAGGAAACATTATATCAATCTTCTTGTATCAGGCCTTTTTATGGGAATGGCGATATCGGTTAAATGGACTGGCTGTTATGCAGTAGTTGGACTCGCATTAATCTACTTTATCTTTAATATCCAGACATTTATTAAAGAGAAAGACTATCGTCTAAGAAATAATCGAACAGTTGAACTCTTTTTACTTTCACTTATCTTCTTTATTATCATTCCTGTTATGATATATATCTTGAGTTTTATCATAGTACCGATGTATGGCACAAAATGGCATAATCTCAATGAGTTTATCGACCAGGTTATCCAGTATAATACCTATATGTTTAACTACCACACTGGACTTGAATCAACTCATCCATACTCATCAAAGTGGTATGAATGGCTTTTCAACATCCGCCCGATCTGGTATTACGTCAAACGTAATCCTGATACTATCATGACTATTTCGTGCATGAATAACCCTCTGATTAATATCTCAGGTGTCATAGCTATCATATATAGCTTTTATAAGGTTCTCATCAAAAGACAAAAGACTTTCCTGATATTACTGATTATGTATTTTACAAATCTTGTCCCTTGGATGTTTGTCTCGCGCACAACCTTTGCCTATCACTATTACCCATGTATACCATTTCTGATTCTGATACTGACATATACCCTTTATCATCTTTCAAAAAATAATCGCCAGTTTGAATATCTGATGCAGGCTATAATCATTTTAAGCTTCATTCTGTTTATCATCTTTTTACCGGTAACCGGTGGTTTTGAAACAACATATTTCTATGTACAGAAGTTCTTAAGGTGGTTGCCTACATGGTATTTTGGCTAAATTAAAAGGGGCTGTGAAAACTCAATTTTGAGCTTCGAGCTTTTCGCAAGTCCCCAATTTAGTCGTAAAGTATATGATAATTGGCTTGAAATACTACCTAGATAAGCTAAATTAGGCCATAGATATTAGTCCATATGAGTATTAAATGTAGTATCTCTTTAGATTAGCACTGGTTTCAGTATGGATAATTATTAACTAGCACACGGCATGCAGAAGGCTGAGTATAATCATAAGGTGTGCCATTCCATGTGTGATTTGCGTTAGCTTTAAATGCCTGTCCACTACTTGTATCAACTTCAGAACTCCAAGCTTCTCTTAATGAATAAACTTTGAAACCATACCAAGCAAGAATATTACATTGGCCATTATAACTGCCATAATAAATATTTACAGCTCTTAAACTATCGTCTGAAAATTCGTTTGAATTGGTACAGTAGGTAAATAAAGTGCTAGCAACAGAATATAAACTTTGTGCGGCTTCTAATAAATGAGTTGGTAATCCTCCAGCGATGGCAGCTATCAATATAGGGACTGCTTTATCTACCGCTTTGCCAGCAACATGATTAGCAACCCAATCGTTATAACCTGAATAATAGTAATTAGAGAATCCGCTGCCAGCACTAAAATTTAAACTTTTAATAGAATTAGGAATTGTCGCTCTAACACGAGATAAAGTATTATATTCGATAGTTGTAATTAAAATATCATTCTCGTAGTAATAGCCAATATCGCCTATTCTTTCGAAGTGTACCCTATCTCCTGTTGATGAAATTATAAAATCAAGTTCAACAGATGGCGGTAATGACGAATAATTGGTTCTAGATTCATAATCAATATTTCTGTTTGTAATTACTGCATTTTCTAATCCGTCGTTTGACCAATCTAATTCTGTTGTTTGCGTATCTAATATCACTGAATCATCTAAATTAGAAGATGATGCAAAAACATTAGAAGACAGCATACAACAAAGCAATAAGATTGACAGTAATGATGTAATTAGTTTTCTCATTAAAGTTACTTCCATAACTAATTATTAAAAACATCTGTATTTATTAATTCCTTAAGTACGTTTACTCTTTGTTCATTTATTTCAAAAGATATTTGAAATTCAATAATCATAACTCTGTTATCTTTTTTTAGAAATATATAATTTCGATAATATTTGTTTTCTGGGTAATTATTATAGTCATATAAAGAATATGCATATTCAGTATTCCATTTAACTTTATCTAATTTATAGAATTCTTTATCTATATCAATTTCATTTTTATAATTATTAGAATTCAATAACCATTCTTTCTCTTTCTTTTTGGTAGCCTTCATTTCATCAACTAACAAGTCATATGTGGCAGATTCATCATTTACATTAAAGATTTTTATGTGAACAAATTCATAATCGTCTAAAGATAGATCTTTGGTATTGGCAACTCTTAAATTATAAATATCAGTATTTTTATATGATTTTAAACTTATTTCTCTTATTTGTGAGTCATTATATCCAAGGTCTTTCATAGATAAAATAGGAGTAACGTCATCTAGAATAATGCCATTTGATAAAAAGAAATTGTTAATTAATATACCACCGACAACAAATATTTCCACAATATATAAAGGCCATTTTCTTTCGTTTCTTATTAGCGATGAAATTTTCTTAAATGACATATCCCTACCTCTCGTATAAATCTAACATAGAAACTAAAATAACATAATGATTATAACATATGTGATAATTTGATAAAATAAATGCTTCAGTAGAGAAATATATGCATTAGCCTTTGATTTAGATGGAATTCAGACGAATATAAGAGATGGAAAAGAGTATACTCATGGCTTAGAGAACCCTATATATCAATTTGATGAGTTTGATAGAATATCAATACCGACTTATATCGTATCTAGTGGTACTGGATTGCATCTATATTACCTTTTAAAGCAGCCTATTCCTATGTTTGAAAACATAATAGAGCAGCTAGAAGTACTTAAAAAAGAGCTGACCAGGATGATGTGGCATGATAGTATTTCCAAATTTGTTGATGATATTCAGTATGAACCGGTATGTCAGGGATTCAGAATGGTCGGAACAATGACTAAAAACGGTGATAGAGTACGTGCGTTCAGCGTTGAAGATAGAGTAGATATAGAATATCTTAATCATTTTGTAAGAGAGGATCAAAAAGTAAAAGATTTTGCATATAAGAGTGATTTAACTCTTGAAAGGGCAAAGGATAAGTATCCTGAGTGGTATCAAAACAGAATAATCAATAAAAAAACACGTAATACATGGCAATTTAGTCGAAAAGTATATGATAAATGGCTTGAAAGATTACCAAGAGAAGCTAAATTAGGCCATAGATATTGGTCAATATGGGTATTAGCTGTTACAGCTATGAAATGCGGTATATCCCAAGAAGAACTAGAAAGAGATGCCTTTGGGTTGATTGAATCAATGAACAAGATAGATAAGGATGGTAAAAATCCATTTACAAAAGAAGATGTTCTGGCAGCTTTAGAAGGATACGATAGTGCCTGGTATACATATCCTATCGATAAAATGAGTTATAGATCAGATATGCCTATTCAGAAAAATAAGAGAAACAGAAGAAAGCAAGCTGACCATTTGGAACGTGCAAGGCTAGTGCAGACTTTAGACTATCCAAATGGCACGTGGAGAAATAAAGATGGCAGACCAGATAAAAAGGAAATAGTACAACGCTGGAGGAAAGAACATCCGGATGGTAGAAAAGCTGACTGTGTTCGTGATACCGGATTGACTAAACCAACTGTATATAAGTGGTGGAATGAGGTATAATTTTTATATATTCAACGGTAGAGAACCGTTGAGAACAGGTAGAAAGTGAACAATAATATGATAAAAGTGCAGGACTTTGCCCATTCAAAGGGAGTTACAGATAAAGCTATATATAAGCATATCAATCGACATAGAGAAGAACTCGGTGATCATGTCCAGAAACAAGGTAAAAATGGTACTTGGCTAGATGATTATGCATGTGAGTTTATCTCTGGTTTAATGATTTCTAATCCAATTGTGGTTGGAGATAGCCAACAACAAAGAGAAATAAATGAATTGAAGGGTGAAATAGAAATCCTTCAGAATAAGCTTATTGAAAGCCAAAATAAAACTGTGCAATTGTTTGAGCAACTATCTGTAATGAAAGATGAGAATTTCAAATTAAAATTAGATAACAAAGAATTGCGATTGAAATTGGAATATAAAGAAGAAAAAAGAGTTTTTGGAGGAGAATTATAAATAGATAAAGACTGCATTTATGCAGTCTTTATACTTTTGTTTAACTCTTTAGAGAATAAATATAACGTTATATTTTTATATATTAAAGCCGTAATTAATCCACAAAACGCTCTTATGATTATCAGCAAGACAAGATTATCCATTTTTATTAACGCTGATAAACCTATTCCTATACAAGACATAATAGGGAATATTCTGTAATTATACACAGCTCCTATTAATTTATTGGTTATCTGATAGGTATTGTTGTGCCAGTCAAATGTATCGTTATTGTTTTTGTATGATTTATAACAAGAATTCAATGCTTCTTCATACAATGACGTTTTTATCATTTTATTAATACCTTTCAGCCAATACTCTACATTCAGCAGGCTGAGAATAATCCCATGGAGAACTTAACCAGTTAGCTGATATTTGACCATATGTTTTAACACTCCCGTTAGTGTTATATTGATTTACGCGTTCTTTTCTTAAAATATTGCAATATACATTATAACTAAATTCTCCTTTAACCGTAATCGTTTGTCCATTTACTACTTGATCTGCAATAATATCACATAAAAGCCCTATGGCAGAGAGTGACACAAAAATGTTTTTTCCAGTAAATGCATCTTTCATCAAAGTTGATAATAAAGAAGCAGAAATTACACTGGTATTGAAAGAAGGAACAAATTGTACAAATTGAGTTTGAACCCAGTTTCCCCATTTTTCAAAATCATCAACAGAGAAAGGGGAAATTATTTCATTAGGAATCGCATTTTGATTTGTTGCAATATTTTCAGGAATCTCGATTGCGGTATATGTAGCTGTTGCAACGATATTTCCTTCCAAATCATATACAACAATTTCATCATCATAAATATGAGATATATATTGACCATCTTCAGATACGTTAACAATGAAATTGTTTTGATCACCTTCGCCATTTTCTTCAGCAAAAACATTCGATGCTGGAGCAATGATCATACTAGCAACAAATAAAGACAACAATAAAGTAAAGAATTTTCTCATAAGTTTTCCTCCATTTCTATTTAAAAAATAACATGTATTGTAAAAAAATATAATAATTATAATATCTGTAAAAATTTGATAAAATAATAAATGTGGTACTTTGATAAAAGCTAATAATTGAGCAG
>JAQXNC010000022.1 GCA_029097145.1 Bacillota bacterium | reverse complement strand
ATGTTGTGACCAGAAGATCACATGTTGAACATAGAATTGAAATTATTCTGATTAAAGAGAATCTTGGTTATTAATATGTATAGTATTGATGAGTTAAGAAAAAGGATACTGGATCATTTAAATACTGAGGCTTCAATATTTCTTAGTGTTATTGCAGAAATGTGTGAAGTTGATCATATGAGTGATGAAGAGATTATTAAAAAGGCAATAGAACTGCATATAATTGATAAGTATGAAGAGGATGAGTAAACCTCTTTTATAGTAAATAAAAACATCTGACTAAAATTAGATGCCACAGTACAGATTTAGGCATGTCTGTGATTGAGCTTTTTATTTTTAAATAACGACGAAAAAAGACGTGATGTTTTTGAATTTACACGTCTTCTTTGAAATAATAATTGTTTTTACAGATGAAATATCAGATTATTGTCTATTTTTGTTTCTTTCATTTACCATTTGCAAGATAAATATAAAGACAGTCAATAGAATGATTATTCCAAAGACCAGAGCTTTTGGTATCGATTGTGATAGACCCATAAAAATCATTAATAAACCTAATAAAGTTAGAAAAATTAAGAAATACAAAAACGAAGTCCTCCTTATGAATTTTCATAGATAATATCAATGAGATCATCAGTTGATTTAATATCATGAAGTTTCTCAAATATCTTTCCGTTTGATATAACAGAGGTAAAGAATCTGAATATCTCTTTAAATTCTTTGCGATCTTCATTCTTTAGAGAAATAATCAGTATCAATCTAACATTATTTACACCCCATGTAATTGGTTTTTTATTGATAGCTATAGCTACAAATGATGAAATATCAGTGTTATTTAGGCTATGAGCAATTGCGACATTATTATATGAAGAAATAGCTATCGATTCATGTTCGAATAATTCATTTTTAAATGTATCTAGAACAAGACCTTTACTGTATAAATCATCACAGAGATTAGTTATTGCATCAGCAGTTGTATCGAAATCAGTTTCTGGATAAAACAGATCATCTCTGATAAAGCGTTTAAGATTAATGGATAAATTCTTCTTCTTTTTAATATCTAACTGATTTGCAATGCTTGACCTAAGTTTTTCGATGTCATTGGCGTCTGGGAATGGCCCAACATAAATGACAGGAGTAGTATCGATGTTGATTTTGAATGTCGAGAGGATAATGTCGATATGCTTTGAATACTTATTTATCTCATCAATATTCGTTACAAGTGTATCGATAGTCAGTAAATCAGAGAGAGAATATGATAGTTTATTACAGAGATTCTTACCGATTACATAATAATCATTCGCTACAACAAGACAATTAAGTTTCTCTCTTTTTAATGTTGCCTCCTCAATCAATACTCCTACATGTAAAGTTATGTAAGATATCTCGTTGGTATTCATAATAATTCCAGTGTTTTCATTGATTATATATGATATATATTTAGCTACATGATACATGAAAGGATATTCTTCTTTTAGGTTAAGTATCTGATTATCGTTAATAATCATATTACTTCTTGCACGAATAAGAGCGTTTTTAATATGCACCGCAAAGCGATATATAAATCTTTCATCGAATAGATTAATTGAATAGATTCGATTTACTCTTTTTATAATTTCCAGAATCAGATCAGTTGTTTCTTTTCCTACAAGAGCTTCAAGACTGTAATTGTCAGACTTTGTACTTCGATCAATAATCCTGGTTGTCATAAGCATAGACGCTTCAAAAATATCTTCCTTGGTAAATTTTGAATCGCTATAATATTTTGATAATTCTTCAAATACTTCAGTTACTATCTTTATTATTACATCACTACTATTAGATATTATTTCTTTATAGAAATCTGTTGTCTCTCCATCTCCAGTTTTATGATTTTCAATGCATAGTGCAAGATGAATAATATAAGTAGTTAGTGAGTATTCATCAATGTAGTATTCATATTTATTTAGGATGCCAAAGACAATCTGTTTTATGGCGTCTAGATGAACTTTGTTAAAGAACCTCTGAACGTTATCGAGTGAAAAGGAATTATTTTTTAGCTCATCTTTTACTACATTTAAAGCAAAAAGCTGTCTGTCTCGATCTTTGGCTATTGCGAATAATTTGTTGTTTTTTGTTTTGATATGAATGTTTAAAGGTTCAAAGCTTTTTCTTAGTTGTTGTATTTCGTTTTTGAATGTTGAGTCAGATATACAGAAATATTCTCTTAGTTCATCGATATCAAGTGAATCATGGTGAATAATGATCTTTTCAATTATGTATTGTTTCCTGTCGTTAGCAGATTCCGGGATTTGCATATAATCGCTAAAATCAATATCATAGCCATCAATAATCTTATATCCCTTTGATGATGATTCAATAATTGGATTTCCATTATTAATCTGTGAAACTAAATAACGGATCTGGCGAGGATTTTTATTTAAAAGATCTCCCAGTTCAGAAGCATTCATCCATTTATTATGCTGTTTTAGCGCAATTATTAATTGCTTAAATTCATTATTCACTATCATACTACTATATTTTATAGGATTTGTTTAAAATATAACATATAAACTATTGTCACACCCCCTGACAATTGTTTGTGTATTTTTATCGATCTTTAAAGGATATGATAAAGGCAAGAAAAAGGAAGGAGGAAAAATACGTGGTAAAAATTGGCGATGAAGCAATTGTTGAAATCATTGCTTCAGCTGGCAGTGCAAAAAGCGCAGCTTTTGCAGCAATTGAAGAGGCAGAACAAGGAAATATGGAAGATGCTCATAATTTGCTTGAACAAGCCAGAAAAGAACTAGTTGCTGGGCATCAAGCTCATACAAACGTTTTAATTAAAAGCGTTAAGGAAGAAGATGTTCAGGTAACTTTCTTAATGGTTCATGCATCAAATCACTTGTCTAATGCTGAATTATCAATTGATTTTGCCGAAAAATTATTAACACTGTATGAAAAGGTAAATCATGTATAACATCGTTTTATTATGCGAGTACGGTGCAAGTACAAGCCTTGTTTCTGAAAAAATCGAAGAGGCAGCAAGAAAGAGAGGTATCGAAGCAGTTGTCAATGCTTACTCTACTTCTGAATTGGCGAATGTTGCTGCTACGGCTGATGTTATTTTGCTAGGTCCACAGGTTCGTTTCAGATTACCAAAATTCAAAAAGGAATATCCAAATATTCCTATGGATTCGATGGCACCTGCAGATTATGGAAGATTGAATGGTGATAATCTTCTAGATCAGGCTTTAAGACTTTTAGAAAAACAATAATTAAGGGGGAGAAAAAATGGCAAACAATAATAGCCATAAAATGGAACAGCTTATTGATAAGTTATCCGATTTATTAACACCAGTAGCTGCTAAAATGCAGGATATGCATTTGATTTCAGCTTTATCAAATTCTATGCAGATTAACCTTCCTGTTGTAATCATCGGTTCATTTGCATGTTTACTAGCATTCCTTGATGTAGGTGGATGGCAGGGATTCCTGGCAGCTAATCCATCAGTACAGATGGTGTGCATGAAGATTCAGTCACTGACATTATCATGTTTTGCGCTTTATATTTTAATTACACTTCCTTATATTTATGCTAATAGATTAGGAATGAAACAAGCTGCAGCAATGGTGCCATTAACACTTGCAACATATCTGCTAGTTACTCCACATGATCTTTATACTGCTATTCGTACTGAATGGTTAGGTCATAAAGGTATTATATCTGCTATTTTAATTACATTTATTGTTGTTAGAGTAACAAAATTTATTCTTGATAGGAAGATATATGTTAAACTTCCTGCAGGTGTTCCTAAGTTTGTTGAAGATGGTTTCGCAGTATTAGTTCCAGCTGCAGTATTATTCGTCGTTGCGGCTATTGTTGAAAATGCAGTTGAAGCTACTTCACTTGTAACTATCCATGCTGCTATCTATAATGTGTTACAGATTCCATTCCAGACAATTGGTTTATCATTAATTGGTCAGACATTAACTGAGACAGCTGCAACTCTTTGCATGTTCCTTGGTTTACATGCCAATACTGTTATCGGTATTGTTGAACCATTAAGAATGGCAGCTGCTGCTGAAAATCTGGCTGCATGGACTGCAGGATTACCTTTACCAAATATCGCATGTTATGGATTTACAAATTTATCATTGATTGGAGCTGGAGGAAGCTGTTTATCTGCAACTTTAGCATTCCTGTTATTTGCTAAGTCTAAACGTTACAAATCAGTAGCTAGAATTGCTGTAGTTCCTGGTTTATTCGGTATTGGTGAACCAATCCTATTCGGTCTTCCTATTATGCTTAATCCTGTAGCTTTCATTCCATTCATGCTGGTAGTTATTTTCAATCAGATCTTTGCATATGGAGCAATTGCTTTAGGTTTAGTTGGCAAATTTACTGGTACAATTGTACACTGGACAGTGCCACCAATTCTGAATATGATTCTTGGTAGTTCAACACCTGTTCAGGCTATTATCTGTCAGGTTATCATCATTGTAATTAATCTGGCTATCTGGTATCCATTTGTTAAGATTATGGATAAGGAAGCATTGTCAGAAGAAACAGCAGTTAAATAATAGTTATATAACATTAATCAGAAAGTATTATACTTTCTGATTAATTTATTAGGTATAAGTCCAAAAGATGGTTGTCTTTTAAATAAAGGACTAGGTAATATTGATCATGATGCCACCAGCTTTGACTGGTGGTTATTTTATAGAAAGGACGCTTTATGTATCAACACCCAATATATCCAAATCTTTTCAAGCCATTAAGAATTAATAAGTTAATGCTAGCTAATCGTATTTTCTATGCACCTGTTGAGAATTATGAAGACCGCGCTTTAGCTGGCGCAGCCGTCATGATGAGAGGTACCAGTGGAACCTTAGAAGATCGTCGTTGTCGTTTATCTAAAGGAAAGTGGCTATTTGCTGATAGCGAAATTCCGCGTATTACAAAAGAGCTTACAATTATCAGAAGAGGCGGTTCTTTGACTGAACTAGAGATAATGCATGCAGGTAATCGTGCGAATGTAGATAAAGGTGATTTCGTATGGGGGCCATCTGATGATGTTAGAGCTGATGGTGTAACTGTAAAGGCTTTAGATAAGGAAATGATGAACACTCTTATCGAAGATTATGCAAATACGGCTTTTAAAGCTAAACAGATTGGATATGACATGGTTATGATGCATTTTGCCCATGGATGGTTACCTTCGCAGTTCATGTCTCCGGGTATAAATCATCGAAGTGATGAATATGGAGGTTCATATGATAATCGTGTCAGGTTCCCAAAAGAAATATTAAGAGCTGTACGTAAGAAGGTTGGGCGCAATTATCCAGTTGACATGCGTATCAGTTACTATGAAG
Organism: Bacillota bacterium; assembly: GCA_029097145.1. Lineage (GTDB taxonomy): Bacteria > Bacillota_I > Bacilli_A > Erysipelotrichales > Erysipelotrichaceae > JAHHTG01. Next base: position 1,113 of record JAQXNC010000022.1, on the reverse strand, counting down.
ATTTTGATGGTGCTGTGAATCAGGATGAAGTAATTCGATTTATCAAAGAATGTGCTGAAGAAGGGCTGATTGACTGTGTTAATGTATCGTATGGATTACATGAAGGTCCTGATTCAACTAAAAATGCTATTCCAGGACCGTTTGCTAAAGATTGTACTTTTGCTGATGGGGCAAAGAAGATAAAGGAAGCTGTTGATATTCCGGTGATTGTGGCAGGTAAAATCCTTACACCTGAAGAAGCTGAATATGTTATCAAAGAGGGAAAAGCTGATGCGGTTGTAGTTGGAAGAGCGACAATTGCCGATCCTTATTGGGCTAAGAAAGCCTTTGAAGGTCGTAGTGATGAAATAATTCCATGCATTCACTGTGGTAAGTGTTTCGATAAACGTTGCAGTGTTCAACTTAGAAACTATATGGAAAATCTTGTACCAAAGGAAGGAGAACTTCCTAAGATAGATGGATACAGCAAATGTGTTATTGTAGGTGGTGGGCCTGCAGGCATGAAGTGTGCCTTGACTGCCTATGAAAGAGGATATGATGTTACTCTTTATGAAGCCAGCGATAGATTAGGTGGTTTACTTAAGGTTGTGGATAACGATGAGAATAAACGTGAATTAAAACGTTATAAAGATTATCTGATTCATATGCTTTCAAAAACAGATGTCAGGATAATTTTAAATACTAAACCAGATCATATGACTATTGAAAAAGATAATCCGGATATTCTGATATTAGCTATGGGCTCTGTTCCAAACACACCTCCAATTAAGGGTGTAGAAAATGCGATTCAGGCACTTGATGCACATTATATGAATGATTTAGGTCATAGAATTGTTTTTATTGGCGGTGGTCTTGTTGGAAGTGAATTTGCTATAACACTGGCATTAAGAAGTCATGATGTCAGCGTAATAGACATTAGTGATAACATAGGAGGTCGCTTTGATAATACTACATTTAGACCTTATGATCTAATGAACAGTTTAAGCAATCTTCATATGTATCCAGATACCAACACACTTGAGATAGGTAAAAACTATGTAGTAATAGAAAATGAAGATGGTAATCAAAAGATTGAATGTGACAATGTGATTTTATCGACTGGATTTAGAAGTA
>JAQXNC010000021.1 GCA_029097145.1 Bacillota bacterium | reverse complement strand
CATCACAGTTTGATGTTATGGTTATGCCTAATCTCTATGGTGATATTTTATCAGAATTAACCAGTGGTCTAATTGGTGGTTTAGGTTTATTACCAAGTATTAATCTCGGTTATGATTATGCTCTTTTTGAAGCAGTACATGGTTCAGCACCAGATATCGCTGGAAAAGATCTAGCTAATCCAACTGCTCTACTTTTAAGTGCATGTCTAATGCTTGATCATCTTGGATATTCAACCTAAGCACACAAAATACGTGAAGCATTATATAAAGTATTAGAACATAAGGAACTTTGCACAAAAGATATCGGTGGTCAAAATGACTTTGTCAAGTAAACTGTGTAAGTTCAGATAATTTATTCTAGTAAAGACTTGTATCACTACTAATTAATACAGAAATAGCTATCAAAGCACTATTAAAAGATGTGATTTGATAGCTAATTTTTAATTAGTATTAGTATTTCAGATATTTATTAATTCTGTCTGTGAATTTCTCGTTAACCAGTAATTGGTTAAGAACTATTGACCAGTCTCTTATCTGGCCATTAGCCCATTTGTTTTCCTCCATCCATTTGACAAGATTAGTCTATCATTGCGTTTAATATATGTCTTTACCATAAACAGCGACTTTGAAGTTAGAAGAGTAAAATCGATTCCTGTTTATGATAGGCTGTCTTTGTGTTTTAATATAGATATGCCAGTAAGATTAAATCAGAAGGATGATGAAAGAATCGAAATATTCTATAAGACTAATGAAAGAGAACTGTCTTCAAGAGGTTTGTTTATAGCTGAGAGTTCTCTGATTATTCACAGGGCTTTAAATAAGGGTTATGAACCTGTATGTTTTCTTATTGAAGAAGATACATATGATGATTTTAAAGATGTCTTTGATAGATGCGATAGTGATATTACAGTATATGAAGCCAGTGATGAAATCTTTAGAAGTCTTAAGGGTTATATTCTGATAAAGGGTATTTTGGGATTGTTTAAAAGAAAAGAGAATAAGAGTATTGATGAGATACTCGATAATTCCAATAGAGTGGTTGTGATGGAGAATGTTGAAAATCCAGCTAATGTGGGATCAATATTCAGGAATGCAGCAGCTTTATATGCAGATGCGGTTATATTGACTGATGATTCAGCTGATCCCTTATATAAAAGAAGTATCAGGGTATCAATGGGGAATGTCTTTAATATTGACTGGTGTTATATATCTAAAGATAACTATATGAATATCTTAATGAAACATAATTATAAAACAGCTTCCTTTGCCTTAAGAGATAATTCAGTAGAACTTGAAGATCAAGGATTGAATAATGAAGAGAAACTGGCAATTATTATGGGTTCTGAAGGATATGGGCTTGATGATAAGACAATTGATCAATCAGATTATGTCATCAGGATTGATATGAACAGTGAAGTAGATTCACTGAATGTCGCATCAGCCAGCGCTATAGCCTTATGGCAGTTATGTAAGAATAATCGAAAGGGTAAATAATATGAAACTAAATAAAAGACTTATCAGAGAATTATATGAAAATGGTAATAAAGCTAAAGAAAGTGATCTTAAGTTTTATTATTTATGGAACAGTTTTGTCAAACTGATTGAAGAGAATAAGGGTGAAAATGAAAGCTTAAGACAGGGAATGAGAAACTATCTTGAAGCAGTATCAGAAGATCTTGAGATTGATTATGAAGACTCTGTTCTTGATGTCTTGTATGAAAACACGGTATTTGAAGATTTAAGAATTGAAGAAGGTCGCGATGTTTATTACTATGAATACTTCAATACTTCAAAACAGACAAGGTTTAATGATGACTTTACATTATCAGTTAAAAACTTTCAGAGAATACTGTCTGATTCAGATATGACAGCGATGATTATGTCGATATTCAAAGTTTATGATTATATGATGAGAAGTCAGGATGATAAATATGATGAACATACCAGAAGACTGATTGAAGCAGGTAATTATTTACTGGATGTCATATTAAAGGATGTTGAATAATCAAGAAGTACTTAAATCTGTAGAAGGTTTAAATACTTCTTTTTTTGATGGTTGATAAAACTTGTTTATAGCATATGTAATAGATAAGTTAATGCAGTTTGCAGAAAAATAGATGATGTTGATGGGGTGACAGGATTCAAATGAAAAGGATTTCATTTGTATAAATAAATAAAACATCTTGACAATAAAATAACAAGCTACTAAACTATTAAATAGTTAGCGAAGGCTAACTATTATAAGACACTGATAGTTAGCGTATGCTAATCGTAGAAAGGGAGATTATGATGCCATTAACGTTTGCAGATATTGGAGAAGAAGTTATCATTAAGAAAATTGGAGGCAAGAATGAGGTTAGAGCTCATCTTGAGAACCTGGGTTTTGTAGCTGGCACGAGTATCAAGATAATTAATACCATAGGTGGTAATCTGATTGTGAATGTCAAAGAATCAAGAATTGCCATCAGCAAGGAAATGGCACAGAAGATCATGGTGTAAAGGATGAAGACATTAAAGGATGTAAAGGTTAAGGATACTGTTAAGGTTGTTAAGATTCATGGTGCAGGTGCAATTAAGCGTAGAATCATGGATATGGGTATAACCAAAGGAACAGAAATCTATGTCCGTAAGGTAGCACCGCTTGGTGATCCTTTTGAGATTACCGTTAGAGGTTATGAACTTTCAATTCGCAAGATGGATGCGGAAATGATCGAAGTTGAATAAAGGGGTAACCCATTTATTTTTAGAGTATTAGTTAGCGTATGCTAACAGTAAAGGAGAGAATATGAGTATTAGAATAGCCCTTGCAGGTAATCCTAACAGTGGTAAGACAACCCTGTTCAATTGTCTGACTGGTTCTAATCAGTTTGTTGGAAACTGGCCAGGTGTAACTGTTGAGAAAAAAGAAGGGAGACTAAAGGGTAGAGATGATGTGATAATCACTGACTTACCTGGTGTTTATTCCTTATCGCCATATACACTTGAAGAAGTAGTAGCGAGAAACTATCTGATTGAAGAAAGACCGGATGTCATCTTAAATATCGTTGATGGCAGTAATCTTGAAAGAAATCTGTATCTGACCACACAACTCAGCGAACTTGGAATACCAATGGTTATCGCCATTAATATGATGGATGTCGTTAAGAAAAATGGTGACAAAATCGATACAAATGAGTTATCAAGAGCACTATGTGCCAAGGTAGTTGAAATATCAGCTTTGAAGAATATAGGGATTAATGAGGCAGCAGATGCAGCTATTAATGCAGCTAAGAGTACTAAGAGTACTCCTTCACATAAGTTTAATGGTTCTTTGGAACATACCCTGGCTCATATTGAAGAAGCAGCTTTGCATGACTTACCTGAAGAGAAACAGCGCTGGTATGCCATCAAAATCTTTGAAAGAGATGAAAAGGTTATTGAAGAACTGAAGCTTGATCAGAAGATTTTAGAACATATTGAAAGTGATATAGCGAAATGTGAGGCAGAGATGTATGATGATGCTGAATCGATTATTACTAATGAGCGTTATATCTATATTGGTGAAATATTAAAGAGCTGTTATGTCAAGAAGAATAAGGGACAGTTAACAGTCTCAGATAAGATTGATAAGGTTGTGACTAATAGATTTTTAGCGTTACCAATCTTTGCGCTAATTATGTTTATGGTTTACTATATCGCTGTCTCTACTGTTGGTACGATTGCGACTGACTGGGCGAATGATGGGGTCTTTGGTGATGGATGGCATTTATTTGGTATAGGTACAGGAGAATATGAAGATTCAATGAATGAATATGCCAAAGAAAATATCTTTACAGATGAAATGATATATCTTGTAGATGCTGCAGACGATAATGGTGTTATTGGAGCATCCGATTTAAAAGAAGCAATCGAAGAAGGAGACTTTGCATCATTTGATGAAGCGTATGGTTTATATGCTGATTCATTAATCGAAGAAAGTTATGATGTAGCCTCAGTCTATGATACAGCTATGGAAAGCGATGATGTCCCTGATCCTTCTCGATATGGTATCTGGATCAAAGGTATTCCAGTATATGTCGAAGAATTCTTAAACAGTATTAACTGCAGTGAATGGTTAAGTTCACTGATACTTGATGGAATTGTTGGCGGTGTTGGAGCTGTACTTGGATTTGTACCACAGATGATAGTCTTATTTATCATGCTGGCATTTTTGGAGGCTTGTGGTTATATGGCCAGAATTGCCTTTGTGTTAGATCGAATCTTCCGTAAATTTGGTTTATCAGGTAAATCGTTTATTCCAATGTTGATAGGTACAGGTTGTGGAGTACCGGGTATTATGGCTTCAAGGACAATTGAGAATGAAAAAGACCGTCGTATGACCATTATGACAACGACCTTTATCCCATGTGGGGCTAAACTGCCAATTATTGCAATGATTGCGTCGGCACTGTTTAATGGGGCATGGTGGGTAGCACCTAGCGCTTATTTCATTGGTATTCTGGCTATTATCGTTTCAGGAATCATGCTTAAAAAGACCAAGATGTTTGCAGGTGATGTCGCACCATTTGTCATGGAACTTCCTGCATATCATATGCCAACACTTGATAATATTTACCGTTCAACCTATGAGAGGTCTTCATCATTCATTAAGAAAGCCGGTACTGTTATCCTTCTGGCTTCGATAATTATCTGGGCAACATCGCATTTTGGAGTTATTGATGGTGGCTTTGGATTCGGACTTGAAATGGAACTTGAAGACAGTGTTCTAGGTATGGCTGGCAGTGTCATAGCTCCTATCTTTGCACCTTTAGGTTTTGGTAATATCAAGGCTACAGTCGCAACTATTATGGGCCTTGTAGCCAAGGAAGAAGTTGTTGGGGTCTTTGGAGTACTGGATTTTGAAGGTATGAACCAGCTTGCAGCTTACTCTTTCCTGGTTTTTAATCTCTTGTGTGCACCATGTTTTGCAGCTATTGGAGCTATTAAAAGAGAGATGAATTCAGCTAAATGGACAAGCTTTGCGATAGCTTATCAGTGTATCTTTGCCTATGTTATATCACTGATGATTTATCAGTTTGGTAATGCGATTAATGGTAATGTGAATATTATTGGTTTAATCTTTGCGTCAGTTATCCTTCTATATATGTTATACATGTTGTTTATTAAGAAAGTGGAGATAAGATAATGTTTATATGGCTTAAAGATAATATCGGAACAATTGTCGTATTGCTTATTGTAATACTGATAGTTGGTTTAATTATTAAGAATATGATTAATAAGAAGAAACAGGGTATATTATCCTGTGGATGCGGATGCAGTGAATGTCCTATGAATTCTTCGTGTTCTAAAAAGAAATGACCTGATGATTGATTGAAACATATAATATAAATTGTTAATCAAATACACATATTGCATACTGTGAATTATTTTATAAACATGTTAAGTGTTGCATGAATGGAAATATATAAAAATTGACTACATATGTATAAAATAGTATACTATACATAGTAGGATGACAGTATGATTTCGAATGAATTACAATGCAGGTTTGGTTACAATACACCAATAACATCAGAAGAAATTGTTAGTATTTTTGGAAAGTATACAAGAGCTTATGTATTTCGCATGATAAAGAGAGCTCTCGATTCTGGAGAGCTTATGTTATTTTCAAGAGGTGTATATTATATTCCTAGAAATACTGTTTTTGGGCAGACAAAAATAACTCCAGAACAAGTAGCCGAGAAAAAATACATAAAAGAAAATGGAGAATTTTTTGGTGTATATGCTGGCTTAAAAAATCTTAATCAATTTGGTGTAACTGAACAGATTCCAAATACAATAGAAATTGTAACGAATAAAGAAGCAACGAGAAAAAGAAAAATTACTATAAATGGAAAAGAATTCATTCTTCGTAAATCGAGATGTATAATAACGTCAGACAATTATCACGAATACAATCTGCTGCAGCTTTTTAGTGACATGGATGAAAAAGATAAAATTGATGACTTTGTTAGAGAAAAGATCAATAAATATATAAATAATAATAGAGTAGATAAAGAAAAATTATTATGTATGGCGGTATATTTTCCAAAAAAGTGTTTGAATAATTTAATAAGGAGTGGTGTTTTAAATGAATCTTTATGAATCAATACAGGACTTTAAAGACGCAATTATTACAACATCAGCCTATTATAATGTATCCCCTTCAATAGTTGAAAAAGACTATTTTGTGACAATAATTCTTAAAAAACTAAATGAAAAAATCCCAGGTATTATGTTTAAGGGCGGTACGAGTTTATCTAAGTGTTACAAAGTAATAAATCGTTTCTCAGAAGACATCGATTTAACGCTAGATGTTTCTCACTTTACTCAAAGTAATAAGAGAAATGCGAATAAACGAATATTGGAATCATGTGATGAACTCGGTTTTACTATAGAAAATAGAGATGTGGTTGAGAATCATAGTCATGGAAACTATAATTGTTACTATATTAGGTATCCGGTTTCTTTTGATGACAGCAATATAAACCCATTTATTAAACTAGAAATGGTCTTTATGCAGAAATCGTATCCAGATGATGTTAAACCAGTATGTTCATTAATTGGAGAATATTTGGAAGAAATTGATAAAAAACATATAATTAACGAATACAATCTTGAACCATTTAAAATAAAAACGCAATCATTAGAGCGTACCTTTATAGATAAAATATTCGCGTTGTGTGATTATTATCTTTTGAATGAACAACTTAGGCAATCAAGACATATTTATGATTTATACCAGCTTTCATTTGCTGTTGAGTGGAAAAATATGAAGGATTTAATCGATGATGTCAGAGAAGAAAGATCCAAGAGCCATATGTGTTTATCTGCTAGTGAACATAATGATGTGTCAATGATTCTAAAAGAAATTGTCGATACCAATTTTTTCAAAAAAGATTATGAAGATGTAACGATGAAATTGTTAAATAAAAAAATATCATATAATGATGCAGTAGCCATCCTGTTGGATGTTTCAAAAGAAGGATTATTTAGCGTACACAAAAGTATATAATATCTGAATCATCATTGTAAAACTGTAATTCAGTAATGAGTTATAGTTTTTTACCGGATGGACCTATTTAATATAAAGTTCATTCTGTAACAGTATTATACATATACCGATAATCGTACACATGATTTCAGCAAATGGTGACGACATCCACACGCCATTAAAACTGAAGAAATGTGGGAGAATCATAATACCGATAAAGATAAAGATAATACCTCTTGATAAAGCGATAATAAATGATTCAATGGCGTTACCAATAGCTGTCTGAAAACCAGACTGTACAATATTAAACCCGACAAACAGGAAACCAAAAGAGTATATATGGGCACCGGTAATGGCAATATTCAAAACTTCAGGATTATCTTTAAGAAAGAGTGAAATCAGTTCCCTTGTATAGATATTAGTTATGCCAAAAGAAATAAGACCGATAATAAAGTTAATTGTGATGGCACTATAAAAGATTATACGCACTCTATCATAGAGTCTGGCTCCATAGTTGACACTTACGATACTTGATATACCATCGCTGATTCCAAACATCAGTAAAGTCGTAAACTGACCAAGATAACTGATTATCGTAAAAGCTGCAACACCATCACTGCCAGCATAAGCTAAAAAAGCATTATTAAACAGATACATCGCTAATGCAGTTGAGACATAGGTTGCCCCCTCACTGATTCCGTTGATGGCACTTTCTTTAAATAGTGTGAAATGATAATGACCTTTATAGATATTAAATACTGACTCAGATGAAAGATTAGGACCAATAACTACTAATAACCATACAGTATATGAAATACCTGTCGCAATGGCAGCACCTAAAGAACTTAAATGAAGAGTTTTAATGACGATATAGTCGGTAATAATGTTGGTAAATAAGGCGATTATGGTTGCGATGAGGTATTTTTCAGGATGATTTAAAAGACGATCGGTGAAACCGAAATATTCTGCAAAGGCAATAGATGGTGCAAAGAGAGCTATTATCCTGATATAGTCATATGTATATTTAAAAAGCGTATCATCAGCACCAAACAGCAATGCCAATTTATCAGCAAATATAAAACCATTTATAGCGATACACAATGAAATAATCAGCAAAGATATAACGTTGGTCTTGAAGATATCTTCAGCTTTGGTATAGTTCATTTCACCTATTGTTCTACCAAGATATGATACTGATCCAGTCGCAATAATCATTGTTGAACCAAGAATAATCTGGATAAAAGGATTAGCAATATTAATACCAGCCATAGCTTCACTGGAATCGAAGTTACCAAGGAATAAACCATCGATCATAGTCATAGCACCATAGATGACCATAGAAATAACAGCTGGTATGACGAATTTCAAATATATCTTTCTGATACTACCTTCTAATACTAAACTCTGTGACATATGCCGATTATAGCAAATCCCTCTCTTTTAATCCACATTAATTCTATATATTGAAAAGAAATGTAAAAGATGTACAATCAAATTAAAGATACCGGTATTGTTTCAATCTGTTTGCGATATATGCGTGTGTAAGAATTATCATAAATTAGATAAAGGAGACAATATGAAGAAAATAATAATATTATTTATGGTTTTACTGATTAGTGGCTGTAGTAAAGTTTCTGATAAAGAAGTAATAAATACAGATATTCCATCACACAGTGAAGATCCTCTTATATGTCCTGAACTAGATTATATAGAGGGTGAAGACAATGTTTACTGTAACTATGAAAAACCGGTATATACAATAGACGATACTGATATTGTGAATACAGTACCAATAGAAGATTACGATATTAATGAACTGTTTAATGATTTTGGAATCAATGAAACAAATATAATAGTTAATAAAAATGCCTGCAATGTCATGAGTGATAGAACACCATCTAAACCATATGCAGGTTTATGGACCATATGTGATGAATATAATCATAACTTTACAACGATAGATTTTGATTCAGCTGTTAAGGTTTTAAATGATGAAATGAATTTTGAAGTTGTTGTCACACCTGGTTATTTAAGTGGCGTTGGTATAAACTATCAGGATACTAAGTTTTATCAGGAAAAGGGGTATGATAAAGTTATACCGAGTGAAATAAATATTGATAGTCTACCGGATGACAGTTATTATGTGATTCATGAATATACTATCAGTACTATTAATCAGAATGGTATAAATGGCAGTATCAGTATTGGTACTATGGACGCTGGATACCACAACATTATATTCTTTAATTACATATTAAATGGTGATACAACTGAGTACTATAGCTCTTATAGATATAAATAAACTGAAGACGACCTTAATGGCCGCCTTTTTTAAAAATGTGTTACTTAAGTGTCTTCATATTACCATAAATTTACAAAAAAATCAAGTATTGTTTATTAACTGGATACATGGTATTAAGTATTAGAGGTGATGAGGATGTATTTAAAGACTGTTAATCATCTTGATGACAGGGAATTATGTAAGATGATTGATCATGCGACAAAGAGGTATCAACTGGTTGAAACTGATTATCATACTGTTAAAAGAATGGTAGATAATATCATTAATGCCCCATATATGCATGAAGCAAATATCATTAAGAATATAAGTAAGATTATTGATATTTACTATGAATATCGCAGTCGATATGACTATCATCTATCAGATGATAGACTGATGGATATGATTATTAAAGCTTATTATGATAATTATGGGGTTATTGATAAGAGTCTTAAATATATGCTTGATGAGGTATTATCATGAATATTACCTTATACCATGATAAATATCTCAGTGTCGAAGATATGCTTATCAGGGCATATCAGTATAAATATATTGATAATGATAGAAGATACAAGCTGGAAGTAGAATTAAAAGAATTATATAAAAATATGATATATCATCATAATCATGAACTATCAACCAGCATCAGTATCAGCGACTATAATACCATCAGATATACAGTGTCATATATTATATATAAGGGTCTCTTGTCATACCATGACTTTAAAGACTATTCATTAAGTGATATCTATAACCGGGGTAAAAGACTGTCATCGCTTGATATATCCAGAGCTTTCAGGATGTATAAGAAGATGGTAATGGAACCATTAAGGTTTGATAATGATGCATATAAACATGTATTAAATGTTGAACTTAAAAGATATTTTAAGAATATCAGAAGCTATGATTATATCTATTATTATGCAGATGTAAGAGAAGATCTGGATTATCCATTGGTAGATGGATTAGCTTTATATCATGATATGTATGATAAAAGAGGGAGTGAACTCTTACTTTATTATGTGAAAAGATTATATACAGAGTATCTCATATGTCATAGATATAATAATGAGATTAATATACTAATAAAAGACTATGAATATCATACTGGTATAAGTATCAAAGATACATCGATTAATCTCTTAGAAATTATCTATCCCAATATTATAGCTTCCATTATACATAAAAGAGATACACTCATAATCTATGACGAAAGATTAAGAAACATAAGTATCAGTCAGTATGATGTAGATGAATATTTTAAACATAACTATTCAAAGAATGAATATACATATCTTATGGAATATCAGGATATATTAAGTAAGAATGAGTTACTTATTCATCATGAAGAGTATGAAGAATATATACTTAGTAATAATGAATGTGATGAAGATATGTTTAAAAGACATGTTGATAATCTTATGAAGCTGGATGGTGATGATAAGATCAGATATCTTCATGAATCTAATCTTGGTATATATGATATAGCTGATATTTTAGCGCATCATATCCTTAACGATAATGAAATACTGGATTATTTTAAAAGTCTTGATGAAATATCACTTAAGGTATTTATTAAGACATTGTATAAGAACGGGGTTATTGATGGCTTATATGATTTTGATGAAATACTGAATAAATATGTGTATGATAAGTTTGAGGAGACCAGTATATGAGAAAATACATAACAGCTTTAATGTGTATACTTTGTATATGCCTGAGTGGGTGTTCGAAAGTATATTATTACTATAATGATGCCGTAAGTTTCAGACTTGAAAATAACAGTGAAAGAGAAATATATGCTGCATCGATATCTTTTGGAATCAAAGATAGAGTATTTGGTTCAATGGTTGGAGAGAATGCTGATGGGACAGCTTTGGCTGATAAAGGTGATGAATGTCTGGTATTCCCTGTTGAGAAAGGGGATTTGAATGATAGTAAACTTGAAGATATGGTATTTGAATTCTTTGTGTGTACAATGAAAGACAATGACTTTACATATGTGGGTACAGTTACTGTTAAATCTTCAAAGCTACATGCGACATATACATTAATCCTTGAAGAGAATGATGGTAAACTGACTTTGACAAGTAATGATAAAGATATTAGTATCACCATTGATAATGAATGATTGAGTTAGATATATGCATGAATGTTGTATGTGATAAATGATGGTGCTAGTATAGTTTCTATATAGTATCAGGAGGTTATTAAATGATTAATAACGATATTTATTATGTAGGGGTTAATGATCATCAGATTGATTTATTTGAAGGACAGTATATAGTACCTAATGGTATGGCATATAATTCATATGTCATTATGGATGAAAAGATTGCAGTAATGGATAGTGTCGATGAACATTTCAAAGATGAATGGCTGGCTAATACCCAAAAGGTACTGGATGGTAAGACACCTGATTATCTTGTAGTATCACATATGGAACCAGACCATAGTGGCAGTATTGATGCCTTTGTGAAGAAGTATCCAGATACTGAAGTTGTAGCTACCGCCATGGCTTTTAATATGTTAAGACAGTTCTTTGGATATGATTGTGCTCATAAGCTGACAGTAAAGGAAAAAGATACATTAAGTCTTGGTAAACATGTATTAACATTCTTAACAGCACCAATGGTTCACTGGCCAGAAGTTATGGTAACTTATGATGAATATTCTAAGACTTTATTTTCAGCTGATGCCTTTGGTAAGTTTGGAGCTTTAGATATTCAAGAAGAATGGGCATGTGAAGCCAGAAGGTATTACTTCGGGATTGTTGGTAAATATGGTATGCAGGTTCAGGGCTTACTTAAGAAAGTGTCTACATATGATATTAAGACTATCTGTCCATTACATGGACCAGTACTTGATGAAAATCTTAACTATTATTTAAGTTTATATAATACATGGTCTACATATGAAGCAGAAAGCAAGGGTGTAATGATTGCCTGCGCATCAGTATATGGACATACAATGAAGGCAGCTGAACTTTTAAAGAATAAGCTTGAAGAAATGGGTTGTGAGAAGGTTGTATTATGTGATCTTGCAAGAGAAGATATGGCTGAAGCAGTTGAAGATGCTTTCAGATACGATAGACTTGTCTTGTCATCAGTAACATATAACGCTGATATCTTCCCATTCATGAAGGAATTCATTAATCATCTGACAGAAAGAAATATTCAGAAGAAGAAAATAGCCTTTATGGAGAATGGTTCATGGGCACCTGTGGCTAATAAGGTTATGAAATCAATGTTTGAGAAATGTAAGGATATAACTTATCTTGAGCATAATGTGACAGTTTTATCAGCATTAAATGATAAGAATATGGCTGATATCGAGAAACTTGCAGAAGAATTAATGAAATAAAGCATTTATGATATAAGTGGATTTCAGTACTGTATAACAGTTAATGAGATTCGCTTTTATTATATGTATCGTTGTGAATCGATTTGAGGAGATAGATGTATCTCCTCATAAAAATATGAGGAGATAACATAATCGTTGCATTTAGATTCTGATAGTTATATACTATTTTTGAGGAATAATAAATATGAGAGAATGCAAAACACTGGAATTCAAGGAAAATATAGAGACTAATTCATTTCTTAAGACGATAAGCGCTTTCGCTAATTACATAGATGGTAAAATTATTTTTGGCATTAGTGATGATGGCGCTGTAAAAGGTGTTTCAAATCCTGTTGAATCCTGCCTTAATCTCGAGAATAAAATCAATGATGCGATCAAACCTGTTCCTTTCTATACTTTAGAGATAAATGATGATAACACAATTACCCTGGAAGTTAAAAAAGGTTCTTATACACCTTATCTCTATAAAGGTAAAGCCTATAAGAGAAATGATACATCAACGATTGAAGTAGATCGTCTTGAATTGAATCGTTTGACACTCGAAGGTATGAACATGACTTACGAAGAACAGATATCATTCAAACAGAATCTGTCATTTACGCAGCTGCAGAAGGAATTAACGGATAAAATTGGAACGAAAAAGATAAGCGTCGATATCCTTAAAACCCTGGGATTAATGAAAGATGGCAAATATAATAATGCCGCATCACTGGTTGCAGATGAAAATCAGTTTTTAGGGATAGACATTATCAGATATGGAGATACAATCAACGAGCTTATGGATCGCTATATTGGAGATAATATTTCAATATTTCAGATGTATCATGATGCGATAGATTTTTATCAGAAATATTATACATATGAAAAAATAGATGGCAGCCAAAGAACTAATCAGGAAATAATTCCATATAAAGCATTTCGTGAGGCTCTGGCTAACGCACTTGTGCATAGATTATGGGATGTAAATTCCCGAATTCGTATTTCTATGTACAAAGATAAAATTGAAATTACTTCTCCTGGCGGATTACCATCAGCTTTAAATAAAAATGAATATTTAAACAGTCAGGTATCGTTTTTAAGAAACCCAATTATAGGGAATATTTTCTTTAGACTTGGATATATAGAAATGTTTGGATCTGGAATTAAACGAATTAAAGATTCATATAATGATTATCAGGTAGCGCCTGATTTCTTAATATATGAAAATTCAATAACGGTAATCCTTCCTGCAGTAAATATCACAGTAAATATCACAGATGATGAAAGAATGATACTGGAAATAATTTCATTAGAGAAACTGTCAAGGCTTCAATTAGAGAAAAGAGGAAATCTCAGTAAATCTAAAACATCTCGTATTTTGAATTCTTTATGTGAAAAAGGATTTATTCAGAAAACGGGATCTGGTCCAAATACGAAATATAGTATAAGAAATAAGAATTATTAATTATCAGTAGAATATAATATTCTTTGAATCGATTTGAGGAGATAGATGTATCTTCTCATAAAAATATGAGGAGATAATATAATCGTTTCCATAACATTTACACTACCTGATAAAATATCTGAATATTTAAGTGAGTGTTTATCTATGATGCGGGATTTGTTATACTTAGGTAAATAGGTTTTAAAATGAATAACAGGATTAATATAAATACAATTGTAGTCTTTGAACCAGATGATTATTTATCTGTGACTATAAAGGATATTATCAGTGATAAATACAATACTTTATATGTTCATGATGAAGTATCTTTTAATAATACAGTTAATAGAGTTGATGATATTGACTTGATAATTGTACTGGATGAAAAAGACAGATATGATGCATTAGATATACTGAATAAATATCTGGATGAGAGATGGTTTATTGAGACTATGACTTTAGTATTATCTAAAGAAAGAGATAATATAAGAATGAATAAGGCATATAGTACTGGTGTACAGGATTATCTCTTTATTGATGATATCATAGAGACTGATTATAAGAGAACTTTAGAGTTATGTATTGAACATCAGATCAGACTTAAGAATAAGATTAGACATTTAAGATTATTTACTAATTATGATGGATTAACAGGTTTATATAATCAGTCAGTAGGTGAAGATATGATTATTAAGATGATGAATAATCATCCTGATAGTGATTATCTCTTTATGATTATTGATATAGATTATTTTAAACATGCCAATGATGTCATGGGACATGATTTTGGTAATAGAGTAATTATCGAAGAAGCCAGAAGATTAAAAGAATTATCTATAGATGGTTTAGCTATAAGGTATGGTGGGGATGAGTTTATATTATTTATACCAGTAGAAGGTAATATAGAAAATAATTTAAAAGATATCTATGAATATCTGGATTTTATTATTGAAGATTATCGGATTACTAACAGTATAGGGGCTATGTATGTTAGTAAGGGTAATAGAGACTATGAAGATATGTTTAATAATGCTGATCAGGCTTTATATGTAGCTAAGGCTAATGGTAGAAACCAGTATAAGTTATATAGTGAGAATATGAAATATAAGCTTGATGGTGTTGAAGAAGATGTCAGGAATGAAGTATTGAATATTAATAGTAGTGCATTAATACATTCACTGGTTAATGGTTATTCATATGTATATCAGCTTGATTTAAATAAACTGGGAATAACTAAACTCACTAAGGTTGCCAGCGGAGATTATGGATGGAGTGATCCAATAGAATGTATACCATTTATTAATAAACTGTTAGAGATAGTAGATGATAAGCATCAGTTACAGTTTTCAGAGTTTGTTAATCCAAATACCTTATCAGCAAGGTTAAAACATGAAAACAGACTGACATATGATTTTATAGGTAAGGATTCTAAAGAATATACACTTGAATATTTAGCTGGAGATAATGATGAAGGCAAGGTTATTAATGCCTTAATGATTATCAGAGAGTCTGACAGTAATAATATTAATAATATTAATGATGAGGTTACAGCTATAGAGAAGTGTCTATCAAGCAGTATTACTCATGTATATAATGCGATATGGATTATACATAAGGATACGTTATGTAGAGAACTGGTAAGTATACAGACAGATATATCAAGGCATAGAAGAATTAACAGATTATTTGAAGGTGGCGATTACTGGGAAGATACTAAAGGTTATGTTAATCTATTTGTAAGAGAAGATGAAAGAGAAGCATTATTAGAAGCTATTAAACCTGAAGTATTATTTAAGGAAGTAGATGAGAATGTTATATATAAACAGTATTTCCATCGAAAGATAGATGGTGTTTCATATTATTGTGAATATTCTTTTGTGAATGCTGTATATAATGATGAGAATGTTGTATTACAGTTGTATCGAAGAATTAAAGAAGATAATTAGTACATGATTAATAAGAATTGTGATATATTAATGGTGTAAAGCATGGTGACCCACTACCAAAGACTACGAAACGTGGAACATTTAAGACTTGTGACCCACTACCAAAGACTATGAAACGTGGAACATTGAAGTATGGTGACCCACTACCAAGGTCGATGAAAGGTGGAACATTAAGTGATAGAGGAGACACATTGTTTCCTCTTTTTTAGCACTAGAAATTCATTATCGAAATGCAAAGTTTTATCCAAAAATCAAAACTTATATTCGTTAATCTTGAATGCTAGAATTTATATCCCACACATTAATTTTTGTGTGAATTAAAAGTTATACTTATTTGTTTACCAACATAATAAGTATATTTTTTTTCACTTTTTTGTGAAATGAACTGAGCTTGAGTAAAGAAATAAACAATAGATAATAAAGGTAGGAACTGTTATGAATATTCGTCAAAAATATGAACTCAATATTTTATACAAAGAAAAGGAGTTGGACTTAAGAAAGTTAGCTGATTTATTTAGTGTCAATGTCAGAACCATTAGAAATGATATTTCTCAAATTGAAGATTATTTATGCGAAAAAAACATCAATGCATTAATTGAGGTAAAAAGTAATATCGCATCAATAGCCATTGATGATTTAGAGAAGTTGAATAACTTGGTTGAACTTAATTATCAAGATTTTTATTCAGATAAGATTTCTAATGAAGAGAGAGTGCTGCTGATACTTTCAGATTTGTGCTGGTCAAATAAATCGCTGAATATCCAGGATTTGGCTGATAAATATTTTGTTTCAAGAGGAACAATTAACAGTGACCTAGTGTCTGTTAAGGATTATTGTGAGAAAAATGGCATCAACTTTTATTCAGCAAGAGGAAAAGGTATTGGTATAGATGAAGATGAAAATAGTCGCAGAAAACATCTCATTGGGATAATTAAAGAATTTGTAAAGCTTAATCAAAATGCAAATCTTGACATGACTATCTATGGCCAATGGTTTGATTTAAATGAAATCAATAAAATCCAAAAGATTATTAATGAAGTTGATAGACTATATGATATTTCATTGACGGATGTAGCTTACGAAGCGCTTGTTGTTCATATAGCCTTGTCTATTGAGCGTTATAAAAACGGAAATATCGAAGAAGATTTGACAGAACAAGAATTTAAGGAGATTGATTCTCTGCAATTCAAAATAGCTAAAAGAATTATTGAATTGATTAACGATGAGTTTGGAATAGAACTTGGGAAAAATGAAATCTACTATATAGCAGTTCATATTGCAGCTAAATCAAGTGCTGTCGTGGTTAAGGATAAGGAAGGGGATAATTTCCTCCAGTATTACTGTTTAAGACTCATAAATAACGTTGGAATATTGTTAAATGTAGATTTTTCAACTGATGATCATCTCTTTAAAAGCCTATTCCAACATGTATGTGCATGTCAGTATCGCAATGAGAACAATATTCTCCTAAGCAATCCTTTGAAAGATGAGCTGATACGAAACTATAAAGATCTGTTTGAAGTTGTTAAGGCTGTCATTATTGATGTTAATGAACCTAATGTAATTATACAAACAGATGATGAGATAGCCTATGTAATGTTGCATTTCTGTACAGCATTAAAAAGGATTAAAAAAATGACCAGACCAATAAAGGTTCTTGTGGTATGTGCTACTGGAATTGGCACAGCAGAACTATTGGCTTTGAGTTTAAAAGATAACTTTAATTTTGAAATTGTAGATAAACTGGCAAAACATAAGTTATCTGCCAAAGATTTTACTGGTAAGGTCGATTTAATTATTTCAACAGTTCCAATAGAATCTGCGATACCAAATATTGTGGTAAATCCGATATTAAAACCTAAGGATATTATTAACATTAAAAATCTGATAAGCGAATTGCCTATTAAAAACGAAGTTGCAGACAATGGGTTCAAAATATCAAAAACAGCTGTTGGATTGAAAGAATTACTTAATAAGTATTCGTCAGAAGAGAATGAAACAATACTTATTGATAAATTAAAACACTTATTATCAGGTGAAAAAGAGGAGAAGTTATATATGCTGAGCGATTTATTAAATAGGGAAACAGTAAGACTGAATGTAGAAGTCAGCGATTGGCAAGAGGCAGTTAGAGCAGCTGGAGGGCTACTTGTGGATAGTGGGTCAATTACTGTTGAATACATAGAAGAAGCTATAAAGAATGTCAAGGAACTGGGACCTTATATTGTGATTACAAAGGGTATTGCTCTACCACACGCAACAAATACAAAGGGAGTAAATAAAACTTCCATGTCACTTGTAACCCTTAAAACACCAGTTAATTTTGGTAATAAAAATAACGATCCTGTTGATTCAGTATTTATGCTAGCAACAACTGATTCATCATCTCATTTAGGAGCTTTGCAGGATTTATCTGAATTTTTGGGAGATGATGACTTCTTAAATACATTGAGAAAGGATTCAAAAGTCGAAGATATTTTGACTTATATAGATAAACATGAATCTAAGAAAGGAGGCAAATAGTGATGGAGACAAAGAAAGCATTGATTATGTGCCGTACAGGAATGGGTAGTTCAATGATGCTTAAGATTAAAGTTGATAAGCTCATTGATAAAAACCACTATCCACTTGATGTTACACATGATGCATTTAGTGGGTTTGCCGGACAACAGAATGTGGACATCATAATCACAATGGAAGATTTGATTGATGAATTCAAAGGAAGCTCTGCATATGTCATTGGTGTTAAAGACATCATGGATATGGAATTTCTTGAGAATGAGTTAAACAAATACTTTGAAAGCCAGAAAAAATAATATAAAGGGGGAATAATAAGAGTATGGCTATTTTACAATTCGTCGTTTATAACGTATTAGGTGAAGCATCTTTATTAATCGGCTTATTAGCTATGATTGGTTTATTAATTCAGCATAAACCAGCTGATAAAGTTGTTTCAGGAACTATTAAGACAATCGTTGGTTTCTTAATTTTCGGTATTGGTTCTGGAGCAGCACAGGGTGCATTAAATGGTTTCCAGTATCTGTTCTCAACTGCATTTGGATTAGAAGGTGTTACACCAATATCTGAAGCTATTACTGCGCAGGCACAGTCAGCCTTCCCAATGGTAATCGCTCTAATCATGGTATTTGGATTTGTATGCAACTTAATTATCGCTAGATTTACAAAATTCAAATACATCTTCTTAACAGGTGGACACAGTTTATTCTTAAGTGCTTTATTAGCAGTTCTTTTAAAAGCTTTAGGTTTAAGTGATGTTCTTGCAATTGTAATTGGTTCTATTATCCATGGTTTTGCAGCTGCAATTTATCCTGCAATTGCTCAGAAATCAATGAATGCAGTAACTGGAACTGATGAAATCGCTATTGGTCACTACTGCACATTAGCATATGCATTATCTGGTTGGTTAGGTTCTAAAGTTGGCGATCCTAAAGATAGCACTGAAAATATTAAATTACCTGGTTGGTTATCAATGTTTAAAGATTACATCGTATCTGTATCTTTATCAGTTGGTGTATTCTACTACATTGCAGCTCTTGTATGTGGTAAAGAAGCAGTATCAGTTGTTGCAGGAAGCACTCACTGGTTAATCTATCCATTAATGCAGACTTTAACTTTCACAGGTGGTCTATATGTAATCATTACTGGTGTTCGTCTATTCTTGGGTGAAATCGTTCCAGCATTCGTTGGTATTTCTGAAAAATTCATCCCTGGTGCTAAACCAGCATTAGACTGCCCAGTAGTATTCCCATATGCTCCAACAGCAACAGTTATCGGTTTCATTTCAGCTTATGCTGCAGGTTTAATCTGTATGTTCATTCAGGCTGCAATTGGTACTACAGTAATGATTCCAGTAGCTATTCCTTACTTCTTCATCGGTGCAACAGCTGGTGTATTTGGTAACGCTCGTGGCGGTTGGAAAGGTTGTGTCCTCGGTGCATTCGTAACAGGTATATTAATTTCAGTTGGACCTGCCATGATCTATCCAATAATGCAAAGTGTTGGCTTATCTGGAACAAGCTTCCCAGAAACAGACTTTAACTTAATCGGATTAGTATTTAACGTAATCGGTAAGTTATTAGGTAAATGGTAATAATTAATGATGCCCAACTTTGATTGGGCATCATATTTGAAAGGAAGAAATATATGGAAATTAATGAATTAAAAAGGATAGCGAACAACAATCGTAAGAGAATTGTTGAGATGGTATACCGTGCAAAAGTTGGACATGTCGGTGGCGCTTTATCGGCTATTGATTTAGTTACGGCTATTTGTGAAATGGATATTGATTATAATTCTAAAGAAAGAAGTAGACTTGTTTTATCTAAGGGACATGCATGCCCTGCTATTTATGCCGAATTAGTTCAAAAAGGTGTCCTGAAAGAAGAAGATCTGTTAACTTTCAGACATATCAATTCAAGATTACAAGGACATCCATATACTGTTGATATACCTGAAGTTGATGCGACAACTGGTTTATTAGGGCAGGGATTCTCAATGGCAGTTGGTATGGCTCTTGTTAAGAAACAGTGCGATAAAGATCATCGTGTATATGCGATTGCTGGTGATGGTGAAATGGATGAAGGTCAGATGTGGGAAGCTATTATGATGGCTGCACATAATAAACTGGATAATCTTGTATTAATTGTTGATTATAATAAATTGTCTTCAACACATCCAACAAATGAGGTAATAAATCTAGAATCTTTAACTGCTAAAATGGAAGCATTTAATCTACATACTATTGAGATTGATGGAAATGATATGGAGCAGGTTGTTAAGGCTCTTGAAGAAGCTAAAACTGTTAAAGGAAAACCTACTGCAATTATTGCAAATACAGTTAAGGGTAAAGGTGTATCATTCATGGAAAATGTTGGTAAATGGCATTCAAGTGGTTTAACAGATGATGAATATAGAATTGCAATGGATGACCTAAAGAGAATTGAGGAGACATTATAATGACATATACTACGATAACATTAAGAGAGCTTGTTGGTGATGTGCTGAATGAATTATCAGAAAACAGAGATGATATCTATGTCATTGATAGTGATTTAGCAAAATCAACTACTACTAATAAATTTGAAGCTAAACATCCAGACAGATTTATTGAAACAGGAATTGCAGAACAGAATGCCATGTCAATAGCTGCAGGTATTGCACAAGAAGGGAAAGTTGCATTCTATGTTAACTT
>JAQXNC010000020.1 GCA_029097145.1 Bacillota bacterium | reverse complement strand
CTTGGATATCCTTCATGGAATGCAGCCTTAGGTCATCAGATTGGTAAGGTAGCTCATGATGGTGGTCCACTTCTTGGACCAAGACGTCCAAGATATAATCGTCCAGAGCTGATAGATACACCATTATTTGAAAATATGTGTTTCACTTTAGAACCTGGTGTTCCAACAAGTGCTGGAAGACTTGGACTTGAAGAAGATGTTGTAGTCCGTAAGGATGGAGCAGAATTCCTTGTTCCTCCGCAGATGGAACTATATCTGATTAGATAAGGAGGAAGAAAGGATGTTTAAATATATCTGTAAAAGATTATTGCTTGGAGCGATGACGCTGTTCATTCTGGCGACAGTTGTCTTCTTTGGAATGAAGGCTATGCCAGGTTCACCATTCTCTAAGGATAATAAAGCAGTATCTGCCGCGACAATGGAAGCTTTAAACAAGAAATATGGACTGGATAAACCAGTTGGTGAACAATATGTCATTTATATGAGTAATGCCCTGCATGGTGACTTTGGAGATTCAATCTCTAAGAAGGGTCAGCCAGTTGCAGAAATTATTGCCCAGCGTCTTCCGACAACAGCTAAGCTCGGTGCGATTGCCTTTGTCTTCTCAATGACAGTCGGCATTACACTCGGTATTATCTCAGCCCTGACAAAACATCGATGGGTTAACTCGCTGATTACGATTCTGGCAACATTTGGAGTATCATTCCCAGGATTCCTGCTGGCGATGTTGATGATGGTACTGTTCTCAGTAAAACTCGGATGGTTACCGGTTGTCGGACTCGAAACTCCACAAAGCTATATTATGCCGGTTTTAGCTCTTTCATTCTCACCAATTTCATCAGTTACCCGTCTTACAAGATCATCTTTAAGAGATGTCATGGGATCTGACTTTATCACATTAGCCAGATCAAAGGGTACTAAGGAAATCTGGGTTGTAATTAAACATGGATTAAGAAATGCCCTGTTACCAGTTATTACATATGCTGGTCCAATGTTTGCGGGTATGATTACTGGTTCACTGGTAATTGAAACACTGTTCTCAATCCCAGGTATTGGTAAAGAATTTACTAACTCAATCAATAACCGTGACTATACTCTGACAATGGGTTTAACACTACTGTTTGGATCACTTGTCATTTTATTGACACTGGTATCGGATGTCGTTGCAGCTATTGCTGATCCACGTATCAAGATCGATAAGTAAGGAGGTATGAGTAATGAGCGAAAAAGAAATTAATCTCACACCTGAGATGTTTGAAAAACTTGATGATTCAGAAAAGAATTCAGAGTTCATTGCGGTTGAAATCAAAACCTTCTTCCAGGATGCATGGAATAGATATAAAAAGAATAAACTGGCAATGGTTGGTTTAATCTTTATTGTGATAATGATTCTTGGAGCTGTTTTTGGACCTATGCTTTCAAAATATGGATTTGAAGACCAGGATTTAATGATGCGTAATGTCTTGCCTTGTCTTGATCATCCATTCGGTACAGATAAACTGGGAAGAGATATCTTTGTCCGTGTTATGTATGGAGGCCGTATCTCTTTGGCAATTGGTTTCTCAAGTGCCTTTATCTGTCTTGTAGTTGGTGTATTATATGGTGGTATTGCAGGATATGTTGGTGGTAAGGTTGACCTTATCATGATGCGTGTCGTTGAAATAATTGATTCAATCCCATCATTATTATATGTAATTCTGATTCTGATGGTTTTCGGTAATAATATTCCAGCGATGATGCTTGCGATATGCTTTACTGCTTGGATTGGTATGGCTCGTCAGGTTAGACAGCAGGTCAGATCAATTAAGGAAATGGAATATTCTCTGGCTGCCAAGGTTCTGGGATGTTCACACCCTAGAATTCTTCTGAAACACTTAATTGTCAATGCGATTGGACCAATCATTGTCAATCTGACCATGATGGTTCCATCAGCTATCTTTACTGAATCATTCCTGTCATTCGTTGGTATCGGACTTGATCCATCTATTCCTTCATGGGGAAAACTGGCTAATGACTGCCGTGGATTATTCTTTACATATCCAATACAGATTGTCTGGGTAATTGCAGCTATTTCATTAACCTGTCTGTCACTTAACTTCATCGGTGATGGTATAGGTGAAGCATTCCAGGCTAAGAACAGATAGGAGAAAGACTTATGGCATTATTAGAAGTTAAAAATCTCTCAACAGTATTTAAGACAGACCATGGTAAGGTACAGGCCGTAAGAGATGTGTCTTTCCATGTTGATGAAGGTGAAGTTCTGGGTATTGTTGGTGAATCTGGTTCAGGTAAATCACAGACGATGTATTCAATTATTGGTCTTCTGGCTGATAATGGTGTAATTGAATCGGGTGAAATTATCTTTGATGGTGAAAATATTTCACCAAATCACTTTGGTTCAAAGAAGAAATATGAACAGAAGATGCTTGATATCCGTGGCAATAAGATGGCTATGATCTTCCAAGATCCAATGACTTTCTTAAATCCGGTATTAAGAATCGAAACACAGTTAATTGAACCTCTCATGAATCATACAAAGATGACTAAGAAAGAGGCTAGAGAAAGAGCTCTGGAACTGATGAGACTTGTAGGTATCCCATCACCAGAGAAACGTATCAAACAGTATCCATTTGAATTCTCAGGTGGTATGAGACAGCGTATCGTTATTGCGATTGCCTTGACATGTAATCCTAAACTGATTATCGCTGATGAACCGACAACCGCTCTTGATGTAACTATTCAGGCACAGGTTCTGGAACTGATTGATGATTTGCGAAGAGAAACTAATGCTGCTGTTATCATGATTACTCATGACCTTGGAGTTGTGGCTAAACTATGTGACAGAGTAATGATTATGTATGGTGGAAAACTCGTTGAAGAAGGTAGCGATAAGGATATCTTCTACAATCCTAAACATGAATATACTAAAGGCTTACTGAACTGTATCGCTAATCCTGAAGATGATTCAGATAAACCACTTGAACCAATTGCTGGTTCTCCACCTGATCTTTTAAATCCACCTAAGGGTTGTCCATTTGTTGATCGTTGCGAATCTGCAATGAAAGTATGTAAAGAATATATGCCAGAAACTACTGATTTTGGTGGCGTTCATAAATGCCGCTGCTGGCTGAATCATCCAATGGCTAAGAAAGGAGATTAGTTATGGAAGATAAGAAAGTAATTCTGAAAGTAACTAATCTAAAGACACATTTTGATGTGACTAAGGGTTTGTTCGCAAAGAAACAGATCGTTAAGGCTGTTGATGATGTATCATTTGATGTCTATGAGAATGAAACATTTGGTCTTGTTGGAGAATCTGGCTGTGGTAAGACTACTTTAGGACGTACAATTGTTAAATTATATGATCCTGTCAGTGGAAGTATTGAATTTGAAGGCAAGGATATCGCCAATATCAAGGGAGCTGAACTCAAGGCTTTCCGTAAAGATATGCAGATGATCTTCCAGGATCCATATGCATCACTTAATCCAAGAATGACTGTTGGAGAAATCATTAAGGAACCAATGGTTATTCATAATATCTATAACACTGATGCTGAAAGAGAAGCTCGTGTTGTTGAACTGTTAAAGATTGTTGGTTTAAAACCTGACCATATCAGAAGATATCCAAGTGAATTCTCTGGTGGACAAAGACAGCGTATCGGTATTGCCCGTGCTTTGGCAGTCAATCCAAAATTCATTGTCTGTGATGAACCTATCTCAGCGCTGGATGTTTCAATTCAGGCTCAGGTTATTAACCTTTTAAAAGATATTCAGAAGGAAATGGGTATCTCATACTTATTTATCGCTCATGACTTAAGTATGGTTAAA
This sequence comes from Bacillota bacterium, assembly GCA_029097145.1. GTDB lineage: Bacteria > Bacillota_I > Bacilli_A > Erysipelotrichales > Erysipelotrichaceae > JAHHTG01. The sequence goes on along the minus strand of JAQXNC010000020.1, from coordinate 11,611 downwards.
CATATCTCTGATCGTATTGGAGTTATGTATCTTGGGCATATGATGGAACTTGGGCCAAGTAATGATGTTTATAAACGTCCATTACACCCATATACTGTCGCATTACTGTCAGCGATTCCAATTTCGGATCCAGATATTGCAAAACGCAAACAGAGGATTATTCTTGAAGGAGAAATCCCATCACCAATTAATCCTCCAACAGGCTGCCCATTCTCTACACGTTGTGCAAAAGCAACTGATAGATGTAAGCGGGAAGTGCCTCAGCCTGTCCAGGTTGGTAATCGACTGGTTTCATGTTTCTTATATGAAAAATAACTAGGAAGGGAGAAAGAATATGAAAAAATTAGTTGTTTTATTACTTTCAGTATTAATGCTAGTTTCTCTTGCTGCATGTGGCGGAAAGACTGATACTGGAACAACTCCTACCGATACTGGTAGCACAACTGGTCCTAAGACATTTACATTCGCTGTTGGTGATTCACCAAGCTATATGGACCCAGCTGTAGCTTCTGACTCAATCGGTTCATACGTTATTAATCAGATGTTCTTCCCATTATTCTATCTGGGACCAGATGGATTAACAAATGGTGCATGTGAAGACTACACAGTATCTGAAGATGGTCTGGTTTACACACTTACTTTAAGAGAAAACTACTGGTCAGATGGTCAGAAAGTTACTGCTGAAGACTATGTATATGGTCCTAAGCATGCATTATCAATCGGTGATGCTGATGTATCTTACTTATCTTGGATTACTGACTATGTAGTAGGTGCTGCTCAGTATGTTTATGGTGATGCTGAAAATATGCCTGAATTAGGTATTAAGGCTCTTGATGAAAATACTATTGAATATACACTTGTTAAGCCAGTTGGTTTCTTCACTTCATTATTATGGGGTGGTGTATACTATCCATTACGTCCAGACTTCGCTCCAAGTGGCGACTACACATGGGCTGATACTCCTGGATACCCAATGAATGGTGCTTTCGTTCCAACATCAATCGATAGAGCTTCTACAATCACTTATGAAAAGAACCCTAACTGGTGCTGGGCTGATAAAGTTAATGTAGATACAATGACTGCTAAGATCATCACTGATATGGATGCTCAGTTAATGGCTTTCAAGAATCACGAAATCGACTTCGCTACTTCTGTAGAAGCTGCAACAGTTTCTAAACTTCCTGAACTGGCTGAAAACTTTGGTGCTACTGGTGTTATTAACTACTTTGTTCAAGTCAACTCTGGTGAAACTACTGTTAAGAATGAAGTATTATTAAATGAAAACATTCGTCGTGCTTTATCATATGCAGTTGACCGTCAGGCAATCTGTGACGCAAGAGATGATGGAGTTACAAGACCTCTTTATGGTTTCGTTCCATCTGGTATCGTTGGTGAAGAAGGCGACTTCCGTGCTGTAGGTGGCAATTATACTAAGTATGATCCAGAAGAAGCTAAGGCTTTACTGGCTGCTGAAGGTTATGATGAAACTAACCCATTAAAGCTTGAATACTACTACAATCAGAATGCTGCACACGACTTAGTAGCTGCTATGCTAAAAGAACAGTGGTCAAAGGTTAATGTTGAACTTACTTTAAAGACTGCTGATACTCGTACATTCTTCCAGGATCGTGACGATGGTGTCTATGAACTGGCTCGTGGTGCTATGTCAGCTGACTACATGGATGCTTTAACATATCTTGATATGGCAACATCTACATATCAGGCATTCCCATCTTGGGGTGACGCTACATATGATCAGATGATGGCTGAAGCTGCATCTATGAGCGGTCAGGAAAGAATTGATCAGTTACATGCTGCTGAAAAATACCTTGTTGAAGAAACAACTCAGGTTATTCCTCTGTTCGAATATGGTTCTGCATATTTAAGAGGTTCTAACGTAACTGGTGACTTCGATAACTGTCAGGGTAACTCAATTTTCTGGTTCGTTGACGTTAAATAATAACTAATATATGGCATGGGGTATACTTGCCTCATGCCATTTTCTTAAGGAGCAGGACAATTATGGAATTAAATAAAGACAAGCTTCCAATTATATTTGAAGCTATAAGGAAAAACGATGTTGATGCATGGATGATCATGGGAAGAGAGACAATTATGAACTCTGAACCAGTACTACCTGTACTTGGTGATATGAGCTTTATTATTGCGACAACACTTATCTTTACTAAAGATAAATGTCTTGCTATTGTTTCTCCTCTAGATGTTGATGGATACCGGATGATTGATGGTATCGATGAGGTTTATGAATATCCAACAACTATGGAAGAAACAATCATCGAAGTACTGAATAAATTAAAGCCACATAAAGTAGCTTTAAATATCAACAGTACCGATGCAGCTGCTGATGGTTTAACTTTAGGTATGTATAATTCATTAATGGAAGATGTACTGCCACATCTTGAGGTAAAACCAGAATTTGTTTCATCGATGCCAATTGTATCTGAAGTCAGAGGTCGCAAGACATCATCACAGATTGAAAAGATCAGACTGTGTGCTATTAAGGCAGATGAATACTTAAGAAGAGTACCAGAAGTATGTAAGGAAGGTACAACTTCAATTGAAATCTATAACTTCTTACATGAAGTTGCAGAAAGTGAAGGATTTGGGATGTCATGGGCATATTCACAATGTCCATCTGTATCATGTGATCCTGATGTAAAACAGGGTCATTCAGGTATTATTGATACTCCACTTAAGAAGGGCTGTACAATCAATATTGACTATGGTGTAGCTAAGGATGGATACTGTTCAGACTTGCAGCGTATGTACTATGTCTTAAAAGATGATGAAGACGATGCCCCTGAAGATGTTAAGAAAGCTTTCTATCTCGTGAGAGATGCAATTGATGCAGCCAGAAAATTCATGAGAGCTGGTGTTACTGGTTTTGAAGTTGACCAGATTGCCAGACATATGATTGTTGATGAAGGTTTTGATTCATGGAATGCAGCCTTAGGTCATCAGGTTGGTCATGTTACTCATGATGGTGGAACTATTTTAGCGAACCGTCGTCCACGCTATAATAAACCGGAACTGATCGATACGCCTTTACAGGTCGGCAATGTCTTTACAATTGAGCCTGGTGTTGAAGTTGCAGCAGGACGTATCGGTATTGAAGAAGATGTTGTAATTACTGAAAACGGTACAGAATATCTGGTTGAACCACAAAGAGAATTAATACTGATCAGATTAAAATAAGATGGCTGAAATTAGGCCATCTATATGTCAAAATGGAGAATATTATGAAAAAGATTGGTTTAGAAGATTTTACACAGTATCATTTCTTATCTAACCTGAGCATTACACCATGCAAGGGTAAACTGCTTTTTATAGATACAGCAGTCAATGAAGATAAGAGTGATTATAAACAGCGTATTATGCGTTATGATATTAAAACAGAAAAACTCGATGTCCTTGTTGATTATCAGAAGCGTAATCCATTTTATATGGTGGGATGTAGTGATTTACTGGTAGTTAAGGATACCAGTGAAGAAGATAAAACTGTTCATACGACTTTTAATAGAATCAAGCCTAAGGATGGCGAAATATTAAAGACTTTTAACTTGCCTTTAGAGGTTAATAGTATTAAGTCACTTGATGATAATCACTATCTGATCAGTGCGACTATTGATACTAAAGCACCTGATTATTATCTCTATAACGAAGATGAAAAGAAGAAGTATCATGATAGTATTAAGGAAAATGAAGACTATATCACATTTGATGAATATCCATATACTTTTAATGGAGCTGGTATTATTAACGGTAATCGCACTGCCTTATTTATCTGTGATAAGGAAACATTGAAACTTCATAGAATTACAGCACCTTCAATGGATGTTGAAAGCTATGACTTTGAAAATGGTCATATTATCTATTCAGGTACTGATTATACAGTTTATAAGAAGAAGTTTGCGTCTATCTATGACTATAATATCGCTGATGATACAACGACTGTTTTATATGATAGACAGGATATGGTTATCTATCGTGTCTTCTATAGTGATCATAAACTGACGGTTGCTGGAACTTATGGTAAAGAGGTTGGCTGGATTGAAAATGCCAAGTTCTATGAACTGAATGATGGTAAAATGGAACTTGTACTTGATTCAGATACATCACTATATAACTCAGTTGGTACAGATGCCAGATTTGGTAAACTGAAGAGTTACTATAAGGATGAAAATGGTATAAGTTACTTTACATCGACTGTTGGTGGTAACTCAGTATTATTTAAATATATGAATCATGAACTGGTGGCTTTAAATGATTTTACCGGAACTGTTGATGATTTTATCGTTGGTGATGAAATATACTGTATCGCTATGGTTAATCAGGATCTTGAAGATTTATATGTCTTAAAAGATAAGAAACCACAAAGGTTGACAAAGATTAATGATTTAAGCGAATACTATGTAGCTAAGCCAGTCCATGTGAGAGTTAATAAACCTACACCTGTTGATGGCTGGGTATTATTACCAGAAGATTTTGATGAAAATAAGAAGTATCCGGCAATTCTGGATATTCATGGTGGTCCTAAATGTGCCTATGGTGAAATTTTCTATCATGAGATGCAATACTGGGTTAACCTTGGATATGTTGTCTTCTTCTCTAATCCAAGAGGAGGCGATGGTAAAGGTAACAGGTTTGCTGATTTAAGACGATTCTGGGGTGGTATCGATTATGAAGATATCATGGACTTTACAGATGAAGTATTAAGATTATATCCAAATATCGATAGAGAAAGACTGGGTGTGACAGGTGGTTCATATGGTGGTTATATGACAAACTGGATCGTATCACAGACCAATCGCTTTAAAGCGGCTGCTACTCAAAGATCAATCTCTAACTGGATAACTGAAGTCACAATCTCAGATTACGGTGTTGATTTCCCATATGAAATGCAGTTTACTGATATTAATAACTGTCATGATGAATTATGGGCTATGTCACCACTTAAATATGCTAATAATGTAAAAACACCATTACTGTTTATCCATTCGACTGAAGATTATCGCTGTACTTTCCCTGAAGCTTTACAGTATTATACAGCTTTAAGATGTCGTGGGGTTGAAACGAAACTTGTAGGATTTAAGGGTGAAAACCACGAACTTTCAAGAAGCGGCAAACCTAAACATCGCATTAAGCGTTTATATGAAATTACTGAATGGATGAATAATCATCTTTTATAGGAGGAAGAAATATAATGATTACATTTGATACTACTAAACCTCACTGTTTCTACTTTAATGAAATTGCCAGAATTCCACACGGTTCTTTCAATGAAGAGGCTATCGCTGATTATGTTGTGGAATTTGCGAAGAAACGTAATCTAAAATGGGTCAGAGATGATATGAATAATGTGGTGATTTATAAGCCAGCTTCTAAAGGATATGAAGATGCCAAACCATTAATTCTTGAAGCTCATATGGATATGGTGTGTGAGGCTAATAAGTCAACTGTCTTTGACTTTAAGAAGGATTCATTAAAACTGAAGGTTGAAGATGGCTGGTTAACAGCTGAAGGAACTACATTAGGTGCTGATGATGGTACTGGTGTTGCCTATATGCTGGCTATCCTTGATGATGATACACTATCTCATCCAGCACTTGAATGTGCCTTTACAGTTCAGGAAGAAGTTGGGCTGATTGGGGCGCTGGCACTTGACCCTGCATTATTTACTGCCAGAAGAATGATTTGTCTTGATGGCGGTGGTGAAGTGGGTACCGCTATTTCATCAGCTGGAGGTTGTCTTGTGGAATCACATATTCCGTTATCATTCAAAGATAATCATGATAAGACATATCGTTTATTTGTTGGTGGATTATCAGGTGGTCATTCAGGCGGTGAAATCCACAAGGAGAAGGGTAATGCCAATAAACTGGCTGTAAGAATTCTTAAGGAAATGAACTTAAGAGGTCTGTCTTTTAATCTTGTATCACTTGATGGTGGATTAAAGGATAATGCCATCCCAAGAGAATGTGAAGTTATCTTTACATCAAATGAAAGTATGGATGCCTTAAAGAATTCACTTGAATTATCAAATAAGGATATCAAGACTGAACTGGAATTCTCAGATGCCGGATTTGAGGCTGTTATAGAAGAAACAGATCAAAGAGATAAATGTCTCGATGACAAAACGACCAGAAAGATTACAGATTATCTCTTCTTATTGCCAAATGGATTCAGACATCGTTCAATGGCGATTGAAGGACTGACTCTGACTTCATTAAATACAGGTATTATTAAAACTTATGATGATGAGATTCTGGTTACTTCTTCTTTAAGAAGCGCTATGGAATCAGGTGTCAATCATCTGATTGATACAATATATACACTGGCAGCTGCCTTTGGGGTTAAGTGTGAGACTTCTGCCAGATATCCAGGATGGAACTTCAAGGCTGAATCAGAAATGAGAGGGCTCTTAAATGAAGTTCTGCTAAAGAATAAAGGTATTGAAGCTGTATGTCATGCAGGTCATGGTGGATGTGAATGTGGTGTCTTTGCGGCTATGAGTGAAGAGATGGATATCATCACATATGGTCCTATCAGCAAAGATATTCATACACCAGATGAAAAGCTTGATCTGGAATCATTTGATCGCAGCTTTAAGAATCTGAAAGATTTAATCAGTCTATGTAAATAGGGGGTATAAAATATGGCTGGAAAACTAATCGTATTATCAGGAGCTAGTTCTATCGGTAAGGGTGACATGAAGAAAGCTCTGCTTGAAGATAAGGAACTGAATCTTCTTTATGTAATTTCAATGACTACCCGTCCAAAGAAGGATAAGGAAACTGATGGGGTTGATTATTACTTCACAGATACCAGAAGCTTTGCTAAGGCAGTTAATAATAAGGAACTGTTAGAATATACTGAATTTAATGGTTATTACTATGGAACACCAAAGAATCAGGTTAACTTCCTTTTAGATCAGAATAAACATGTGCTGGTTGATGTGGAAGCTGAAGGTGTTGGACCTATTAAGTTAAATGTACCAGATGCATTATGTATCTTCTTAATGCCTACATCTTTAGAAGATCTTGAAAAACATATTCATGATGTCTATGGCGATGAAGAAGCATCTGAAAGATTACGTATTAATAAGGCACGTATGGAAATGGAAATTGCACCACTTTTCAGAAACCAGGTTGTCATGGATGACTTTGATCGTGCATATCAGGAAACCAAAGAAATAATTATGAAGTATCTTGGTGAATAATCATGGAAGAGAGAATACTCAAGAATTATGCCAGAGTCTTACTTAAGGTAGGTGTTAATCTGCAGAAAGGACAGAAGCTGTTACTGCAGTGTACAACTGATTCAATTAATCTGGCTCGTGAAATCGCAGCCCAGGCTTTTGAAATGGGAGCCAGAGATGTAGCGGTATTTATTGATGATCCATATATCAAAAGATTAAGAGGTCTATATTGTGATGAAGAAACACTTAGAACTGTTCCTGATTACCGCAAGGAAGAACTTGACTATTACTTAAGACAGGATACTGTGCAGATGGGATTAATGGGTACATATCCTGATAATATGGAAGGTGTCAAAATGGAGAATGCCATTGCGATTGCCTATGCCGATAATGAAGTCAGAAATGTTGTCCGTAAATATATTCATGCCGGTACTCTGCAATGGACTGGTACAGCTGTAGCTAATATCGAATGGGCAAGAAAAGTTTATCCAGACTTTGATGAAGAGACAGCTCTTTTGAAGCTTGAAGCAGATTTAGCTAAGATGATGCACGCTGATGAAGATGATCCAGTTGAAGCATGGCATAAACATACAAATGAAATGTCAGTGGTATCAAAGAATCTGAATGAACATAATTTTAAATCATTACATATTAAATCAGAACTGGGGACAGATATTACAATGGATCTTGTAAAGAATCATATCTGGACGTCGGCTGCTGATATGGGTGATTCACTGGTTAAGGTTCCATATGTTGCGAATATGCCAACTGAAGAAATCTTTACAGACCCACATCGTCTTTATGTAAATGGTATTGCCTATGCATCAAGACCTTTAACTATTTCAGGAAAACTGGTAAAGGATTTCTGGATTAAGTTTGAAGATGGTCTGGCAGTTGACTGTGGTGCCAGTGAAAATGCTGAAGCCTTAAGAGATCTTCTGATGAGAGATGAATATACAAGAAGACTTGGTGAAGTAGCCCTGGTATCAAAGAATAGTCCAATTACTCAGATGAACCGCGTTTACTACAATGGACTGATTGATGAAAATGCCGCATCACATCTAGCATTTGGTCAGTCATTCTCATCTAATATCAAAGGTGGTGCCAGTATGAGCAAGGAAGAACTGTTAGAAGCTGGTGTTAATAATGCCAGTGTTCACTGTGACTTTATGATTGGTACACCAATGTTTGATGTGACAGGTATTAAGGAAGATGGAACAGAAGTTAAGATTATGACTGAAGGAGATTTTACAGATGATTTCAAGACAAGATAGACTAATTAAGAATGTTGCGACTTTTGAAGAATTAAGTGAAAAGATTCTACCTTATCGCGATCGTGAAAGAGTAATGGATGAATGGCTTAGAGTCAGATATAAGGAAGTATTACCAATGATCATGAAAAGATCAGGAATTGATTCATGGGTTATCGCATGTAATGAATATAATGAAGACCCTGTAATCAAGACGCTGACACCTTGTGCCATGTTTACTGCCAGACGCACAACAATCCTTGTAATGATTCTTGAGGGTGATGAAGTTAAACGTTATTCAATCACAAGACCAAATGTTGGTCTCGATGAATTCTATGAAGCCATCTGGGTCAATCAGAAAGATTCTTTATGGTGTAAAGATCCATCTAAAGCAGAAACTCAGTATGAGTGTCTGGCTCGTATCTTAAAGGAACATAATGTTAAGAAGGTTGGACTTAACATGTCAAAGGACTTTGCCTTTGCGGATGGTTTAACTAAGACAATGTATGATTCAATCACTGAATGTTTTGATGAAGACTTAATGAGTAAGATTGTATCAGCTGAAGATTTATGTGTTGGCTGGCTTGAAACCAGAACTGAATGTGAAATGGAAGCCTATAACTCAATTATGATGATCGCTCATGCCATGATTGATGAAGCTTTCTCTTCTAAAGTAATTACTCCAGGTGTGACTACCAATCATGATGTCAAATACTGGATGCTGAATAAATGTCTGACACTGGGTCTTGAACCATGGTTTGATTTTGAAGTATCAATTATCCGCAATGGGGTTAAGGGTCATGATGAATCTGAAGGAACAATTGCCGGTATTGGACAGTTCCATGAATCAGAAGTAATCAGACAGGGTGATGTCTTGCATTGTGATGTTGGATTCAGATATCTGGGTCTATGTACTGATACACAGGAAAATGCCTATATCCTGAAACACGATGAAGATGATGCGCCTAAGAGCTTAAAACAGGCTTTAGCTGACGTTAATAAGTTCCAGGATATCGTTTTATCTAACTTTAAGGAAGGTAGAAGTGGTAATGAAATCCTTAAGCTTTCACTTGAAGAAGGACGTAAGCAGGGCTTAAAACCATGTCTGTATACACATCCAATTGGTTATGATGGTCATGCGGCTGGTCCAACTATCGGTTTATTTGATAAACAGCAGGGCGTTAAGGGACGTAATGGAACTTATCCTCTTTACAATAATACAGCTTACTCACTGGAACTTAACTGTAAGGTAAACGTTCCTGAATGGGGTAGCGATGAATTTGCCCTGGGACTTGAAACTGATGTCTTATTCACTAAAGACAAGACATATTTCCTGGGAGGAAGACAGGAGAATTTCCATCTAGTTAAATAATATGAAGAAAGTATCAATATTCAGATTATATATTTTGGTCTTTCTATATGCATTAATCGCAAACTTCGCTCATCCGGTAACTCCAACATTTATCAAGAACCTCGGTTTACATGATTATATGTTTGGTCTGGCGTTTGCCTGCATGGCTTTTACCAATTTCCTCTTTTCACCATTCTGGTCTAAGATGGCTAACAAGTATGGAGCAGGCAAAGTATTTGCCTTGGCTTTTATGGGTTATGGAGCGATGCAGCTATGCTTTGGCTTATCAACCATGGAATGGCAGATCTGTCTTGCGAGAATGGCTGGAGGCTTCTTTATATCAGCTATTTCAGTAGCGCAACTGATATATATTATTAAGAATTCTAGTGACAGTGGTAAGGATCTGGCAATACTTGCCAGCCTTAGTGCTGTTGTATCACCGTTTGGTTATCTGATTGGTGGTTTTATTGGTGATTTCAGTGTTGTCGGGACTTTTGTGATTCAGTCGATTGGACTTATTCTCGTCGGTTTTCTGGGTCTTGCGATTTTAGGGGATTCAGAAACTGAGAATACAAGTTTTGCTTTAAGTGAGATAAATCCTCTATCACACTTTATTGAGTCAAAGGATTTAATAAAAGGTTTTGTCTTAATCTTCTTAATTATGGTGACTGTATCATCATTTGCGTCGACATGTTATGAACAGTGCTTTAACTATTATATTAAGGATCAGTTTAACTTCCCAAGTTCATATAATGGTATCTTAAAGGCTGGTGTTGGTTTCATCGCCTTACTGGCTAACTCTCTAATTACTATCAGATTATTAAAGACCAATACTTTCAGAACTATTACCTATGTCTTTGGATTACTGTTTGCGATGCTTCTGGCAGTAATCTTTGTGGATGATATGGTTCCATTTATTATCGTCAATGTCGTATTCTTTGGCTGTAATTCAATCTATCTGCCACTTTTACAGGATATGATAACTAAACGTAATAAAGACCGATCAAATGAAGTTGTGGGATTATATAATGCCACCAAGGCTATTGGAATGGTTGTAGGTTCTCTGTTTGCTGGATTTATCTATGCATCAGGACCAAAACTGTCATTTGTATTTTCAGCATTAGCTTTCTTTATCTGTATCTTCTTATCGATAGTGCACGCGAAGAAAGCAGGAGCATAAATATTTTATACGGGAGTCTATAGAAATGAAATATTATTTTCTATAGGCTTTTTTGTTTCCATAACATTTTCTACTCTAAGTTTCAATGGATTATGACAAACAAAATAACAAAAATATACAATATGTGAAAATGAATATGTAAATTATATGTTTAATTGTAATATATTTGCAAATAAACAGAGAAAGTAATTTACATTAATTAATTCTATTGAAAGCGTTTACAATATGTGCTAGCATCAAAGTACAAAGGAGAAGAAATAAAATGAAAAAACTTTTAACTATCTTTATCGCACTGGCTATGCTGATGACATTAGCTGCCTGTGGAGGTGGAGAATCAAATTCTGGTGATGGTGGATCTGAAAACAAGGTTGCCAATGCTGATAAGCCATTAGTATGGTTTAATCGTCAGCCTTCTAACAGTTCTACTGGTGAACTTGACATGAATGCCCTTCAGTTTAATAAGGATACTTATTATGTAGGTTTTGACGCTAATCAGGGTGCAGAACTTCAGGGTGAAATGATTAAGACATATATCGAAAATAATATCGAAGGTCTTGACCGTAACGGCGATGGTATTATCGGTTATGTATTAGCTATCGGTGATATCGGAC
>JAQXNC010000019.1 GCA_029097145.1 Bacillota bacterium | reverse complement strand
AAAGCCATACGTTTCCATTTAGCTAGTGAATGTACAACCTCAAGATTTTCATCAATACCTTTCGCATCAAAAGAAACCGGTCTTTCTACACCATTCAGATTATCATTAAGTCCACTGTTATTCTTGACAAATAAAGGTGCTGAAACTCTTAAGAGATTCAGATTCTCTGCAAGATTAGTTTCAAAATTATCCTTGACATATTTAATCAGGATTTCAGTTTCTCTATAATCCAGTTTATCTTCATAGTTCTTAGGTATAATCATATTTTAACCATCAGGCTTCAAACTGTGAATTATATAAATTAAAGTAGAAGCCTTTCCTTTCCATCAGTTCACTGTGATTGCCCACTTCGACAATATCACCATCATTTAAGACCACAATAATATCAGCATTACGGATAGTACTTAGACGATGAGCGATGACAAATGTTGTACGACCCTTCATCAGTCTTTCCATACCCTTTTCTATCAGTTCTTCAGTACGGGTATCAACACTGGAAGTTGCCTCATCGAGAATCAGAATCTTTGGATCCTTTAAGAAGGCGCGGGCAATGGTCAATAACTGTTTTTGACCCTGTGATATTCCATTTACTTCATCAGATAATATCGTATCATATCCTTCTGGTAATGTCCTGATAAAATGATCAGCATAAGCCATCTGACAGGCTTTTATGACATCTTCATCACTCGCATCATCCTTACCATAACGGATATTATCTCTGATTGAACCTGAATAGAGCCATGTATCCTGTAATACCATACCAAAGAGTGATCTTAAATCACTTCTGGTCATATCGGTAATATTATGACCATCGATATAGATATTACCACCATTCAGCTCATAAAAACGCATTAACAGCTTAACCAGTGTCGTCTTACCAGCACCAGTTGGCCCAACGATTGCCACCTGTTTACCTGGTGCCACATACATTGAGAAATCATGAATAATAATCTTATCTTTATCATAACCAAATCTGACATTCTCAAATGTGACATTACCATCAATCAGAAGCTTACCCTTTTCATCATGAATAGCTACTGGATTAGATGTATCTTCAACCATTTCTTCTTCATCCAGAATTTCAAAGACACGTTCAGCAGCTGCCACCATTGACTGAATGACATTCATAATCTGGGCAATCGAGGTGATCGGCTGATTTAACTGTCTCACATATTGAATGAAAGCCTGTATATCACCAATTGGCATATGCCCATGAATTACTTCAAGACTTCCAAAAAGGCATACAGCTACATAACCAATATTGCCTAAGAATCCAATAATCGGATGCATAATCGCTGATAAAAACTGCGATTTATATGAGGCATTAAAGAGTTTGCCATTTAATTCATCAAATTTCTCAATTGATTTATCTTCATAGTTATAGGTCTTAACCACCAGATGTCCAGCATACATCTCTTCAATATGACCATTAACCTGTCCCAGATACTTCTGATTATCAAAGAAGTACTTCTGTGATACCTTAACTACAAGTCCAGCCACAATTCCAGATAATGGCACTATCAGTAAAGCAATAACTGTCAGTTTAAACGATATTGAAAACATCATCCATAAGACACCAACAACTGTCACAAGACCTGATAAGACATTCTGGATTGATGAATTCAGATTCTGTGAAATATTATCGACATCATTAGTTACACGTGAAAGAATATCACCATGAGACTTGGAATCAAAATACTTAAGTGGCAGACGATTAATCTTTTCTGAGATATCTTTTCTGAGATTATATGAAATATCATTTGATACCTTGGTTAAAATCCAGCCTGATAAATAATTCAGCGTAAATGATCCAATTAGAATAACAGTCAGTGTTACAAGAATATTGAATATACCACTAAAATCAATCCCTGCACCACCAGTATATTTGGATACTATACCTTCAAAAAGAAGAGTTGTTGCATTACCAGTTACCTTTGGGGCAATGATTGATAATAAGGTTGAAACTACTGTCAGGACTAAGACAAAGATAACCTTAAAGTAATATGGTCTTGTATATGATAAAAGCTTTGAAACTGTACCTTTAAAATCTCTGGCTTTTTCTTTTTTCTTCATATTTCCATGTGGTTTAGGCATTAGCTAATTCCTCCTCACTAAGCTGTGACTTGGCAATTTCAAGATAGACATCACAATTCTTCAAGAGTTCCTTATGTGTACCCATACCTACTATCTTGCCGCTGTCTAAAACGATAATCTTATCGGCATCCTTAATAGTTGAAATTCTTTGGGCTACTATCAGTAAAGTTGCCTTAGTCTTTAAGATTACCTCTTTTAAGGCATTACGCAGTTTCTTATCGGTTGTATAGTCAAGAGCGCTGAAGGAATCATCAAAGATATAGATACTGGCATCTTTAGCCAAAGCTCGAGCGATTGAAAGACGCTGTTTCTGTCCACCCGAGACATTGGTACCACCCTGATTAATAGCTGAACTTACACCATCTTCCTTATTGTCAATAAATTCTTTAGCTTGTGATACTTCAATTGCTTCATTTAAGTGTCTTTCATCAACTTCACGACCAAATTCAATATTTGATCTGATATCACCATTAAAAAGTATCGCTCTTTGTGTGACATAGCCAATCTTCTCTCTTAAATCCTTTTGGCTGTATTCTCTGATATCATGATTTCCATAATAGATATGACCACCACTCACATCATATAGCCTTGGGATTAACTGAATCAGAGTTGACTTACCACTGCCAGTTGAACCTATAAAGGCCACTGTTTCACCAGGTCTCGCTTCAAAGCTGATATTCTCTAAGACTGCACTTTCAGCCATCGGATATTTAAAGCTGACATTATCAAATTTCAATACTTCATTCTCATCACTAATCTTTAAAGGATTTGTTGGATCATTGATGGTATTTTCAGTATCTAGTACTTCAAAGACACGTCTGGCGCTGATCATAGCTCTTGGGATCATAATCCAGATCATTGCGACAATCATAAAGCTCATTAAGACATGAGTTGCATACTGAATGAAGGCCATCATATTACCGACACTCATGGCATTGATATCGATCTGTTTAGCTCCATACCAGATAATCAGCACTGATACAAAGTTCATTAAGAAGTTTAAAAGTGGCATCATAACTGCCATTGTACGATTGACAAACAACATCGTCTTAGTCAGATGCGTATTGGTTTCATCAAAACGTTTCTCTTCCTTCTTTTCATTATTGAAGGCTCTGATAACCAGCATACCATCCAGAAATTCACGGATGGTGTTATTCAGTTTATCAATAATAACCTGAATCTTTGAGAATTTAGGCAAGGCAATAACTAATGTCAGAATCATCATTCCAGTAATAACAATTAAAGCCATGATAAGAATCCAGATTAAATCAGGATATCGCATAACCTTAAAGACTGAGGTTATACCCATCATTGGGGCCATCAGCAACATCCTCAGTGATACCTGAACCAGAGACTGAATCTGCGTAATATCGTTGGTTGTACGTGTAATTAAAGACGAAGAAGAAAACTTCGTAAATTCACTGTTTGAGAAAGATTCGACCTTTCTAAAAACATCTGATCTGATCTTAGCTGCTACACCAGCAGCTGTCTTAGTCGCAAGATAAGTCGATACTATCTGAACCAGCATACTAAGCAATGATATACCCAGCATTACCATACCGGTATGCATGATATAGTTGGTTTCAATAACTTCAGTATTTAGACCGACCTGTTTAAATTCTTCCTGACAGTATAGAATAGCTGCTGTTTCAAGATTGTCTTCATAACCACTAAGTGTCACATCAAGCTTTTCAATAACAGATGCCTTATAATTATCATCACTTCTGATTAAATCATAGACACTATCATCGCCCATCTTAGATATGGCACTGACATACATCATCGGTTTTACAAGCTTATCAGTAATACTCTTATCATAGTCCTCTTTTAAGACATAGGTATCTTCTTTAAAACTCACAATCTGATTTAATACTCTGGCTTCATCACCCTTTTTAACCAGAATATAATTTTCTTTAATATCTTCATCAAGGAAACACTCCAGTTTATCCATTTCAGAACTTCTGATGGCATATAGTGTATTATCCTCTAATCCCCCATACTCAATACCTTCAGTTACGATATTTGACATATAATCCGGTAAAGCCAGATCAAACTGAACCTGAGCATAAGTTAAACCAATAATAATTAATATAATCAGCCATGAAGGCTTTAAATAATTTAACAGTCTTTTCATATTTATAACTCCATTGGTTTAATTTTAAACCATCTTCATTATTATTCAATAATTATGTGACATTTCACATCATCTTTTATGTTATCGCCAACCCCAAAAGAAAAGGCAACTCATGTCGCCTAATCAAGTTCAAGAGCTCCAGTATAGAGTTTATAATAAGTACCACGTTCATTAAGCAGTGAATCATGGTCACCTCTTTCAATAATTTCACCCTTATCAAGTACCATAATGACATCACTGTTTTGAATTGTACTTAAACGATGAGCGATGACAAAGACCGTTCTGCCTTCCATCAGTTTATCCATACCTGACTGTACAATCGCTTCAGTACGGGTATCAATTGATGAGGTTGCTTCATCAAGAATCAGTACTGGTGGATTAGAAAGAGCTGCACGGGCAATTGAAAGCAGCTGTCTTTGACCTGATGATAGACTGGCTCCATCATTAGTTAAAACAGTATTATAGCCTTCTGGCATATGCTTGATGAAATCGTGAGCGTTTGCCAGTTTGGCAGCTTTGATAACTTCTTCATCACTAGCTTCAAGATTCCCGTAACGGATATTATCCATAATTGTCCCTGTGAATAAATGGGTATCCTGTAAGACTATCCCCAGTGATCTTCTTAAATCATCTTTCTTAATCAGCTTAATATCAATCCCATCATAAGTAATCATACCCTTTTGGATATCATAGAAACGGTTAATCAGATTAGTAATAGTTGTCTTACCAGCTCCTGTTGCCCCAACAAAGGCAATCTTCTGTCCTGGTTTAGCGAACATATTGATATCATGCAGAATAATCTTATTTTCATTATAACCAAAGTCAACATGATCAAATCGTACATCACCTTCAAGTTTGACAAGAGTAATTGAACCATCTTCATGAATATGTTTCCAAGCCCACATACCCGTACGTTTATCAGTCTCAATGAGTTCTCCATCATTCATAGTCACATTGACAAGTGTTACCTTACCATCATCAACCTCAACCTTTTCATCAAGTAATCCAAAAATACGATTAGCACCAGCCAGTGCCATAATAACACTGTTTAACTGTTGTGAGATCTGGTTGATTGGCTGTGAGAAAGAACGATTAAGCTGCAAGAAAGCAGCCAGTCCACCAATTGTCAGACTGTCGGTATAAATGGCAATTAGTCCACCAACTATTGCACATAAGACATAATTTAGATATCCTAAATTACCCATAATCGGCATCATGATGTTGGCATATTTATTGGCATTATAACTGGCATTATTTAATTCATTATTCAGTTTATCGAATTCATCGATCGCTTCTCTTTCATGAGTAAAGACCTTGATAACCTTCTGACCACTCATCATCTCTTCAATATATCCATTAACCTTACCGATATTTTGCTGTTGTAAGACGAAGTATTTACCTGAATTCGCTACAATCTTACCTGATACCTGTTTAATAATCACAACCATTAATAAAACCAGGACTGTCAGTGGGATTGAAATCATACACATTGAGAAGAATACCCCAATAATCGTAATCGCCGATGAGATAAACTGTGGCATACTCTGTGAAATCATCTGTCTTAAAGTATCAGTATCATTGGTATAAATACTCATGATATCACCATGGACATGAGTATCAAAATATTTGATTGGCAGTTTTTCCATATGTTCAAAGAGTCTGTCACGGATATTCTTTAGTGTTCCTTGTGATATTGAAACCAGAATCTTATTAAAGCCAAAGTTGGATAATATACCAGTGGCATATATTAAAGCGATAGTCATTAAAGCTTTTAAAAGGTTACTGAAATCAGGATTTGTGGAACCGACAAGAGGCGCAATATAATCATCAACAAGTGTTTTAATAAAGTTCATTCCTGCCACATTAGCCATACTGCTGATAATAATCAGAATAAAGACGACAAGACAGTGCCATTTATAATCTTCAAAGATAAAACTCATAAGTCTGAATAATGATTCTTTAGGATTCTCAAGTTTAACACGAGGTTTAAAATCTCTCTTACTCACCGAGCTTACCTCCCTTCTTTTGAACATTCACAATATCACGATAAATCGTGTTATTCTTTATTAATTCATCATTAGTACCAATTCCATCAATCTTACCATCATCCAGTACAATAATCATATCAGCATCTTCAACACTTGATATTCTCTGGGCAATAATAATCTTGGTAGTATCTGGTATTTCTTCTCTGAAGGCCTTTCTGATGAGGGCATCAGTCCTGGTATCAACAGCACTAGTTGAATCATCCAGAATCAGAATCTTTGGTTTCTTTAAAAGAGCTCTTGCGATACATAGACGCTGTCTTTGTCCACCTGAAACATTGGTACCACCCTGTTCAATATGGGTATCATAACCATCTTCAAACTTATCGATAAATTCATCAGCACAAGCCAGATGACAGACTCTTTTAATCTCCTCAAGACTGGCATTTTCATCACCCCATCGAAGATTATCTGTGATAGTCCCACTGAACAAGACATTATTCTGTAAGACAACACTGACATTGTCTCTTAAAGTCTTAAGGTCATAATCTCTGACATCCTTGCCACCAACCATGACTTTACCCTTATTCACATCATATAATCTTGAGATTAAAGAAATTAATGTACTCTTGGCACTGCCAGTACCTCCAATAATCCCAACGGTCATCCCACTTTTAATCTTTAGATTGATATCAGTCAGATTATAATCTTCTTCACTTTCCTTATATTTAAAGTAGACATGATCAAAGACGATAGAACCATCATTAACTTTATATGATGGATTAGTACCATTAATGATAGTTGGTTTCTCATTTAAGACTTCAGCAATTCTTCGTCCACTGGCAATGCTCATTGACATCATGACAAAGATCATTGAAATCATCATAAGGCTCATCAGAATATTGGTAGTATAGGTAAATAAACTCATCAGTCCACCAGTAGTAAGACCCCCGGCTACGACAAGCTTAGCCCCAAGCCAGCTTAAGAGAATCAGACATGAATACATCGTTAACTGCATAACTGGTGAATTAAACACGAGATAACTTTCAGCTTTAGTAAAGATATCATAGATATCCTTTGAAGCCTTATGGAATTTGGAAGTTTCATATTTTTCTCTTACAAAAGCTTTAACAGTTCTGATACCTTTAATATTTTCTTCAACACTTTCATTAAGCCGGTCATATTTCTCAAAGGCTACATCAAAGATCTTCATGGTTATTTTGATGATACTGAAAAGGACAATTGCCAGAAAGATAATAGCCCCAATAAAAATCATGGCCAGTTCACTATGAATCTGAAAGGCCATAAACATCGCACATATCAGCATTAATGGCGCTCTGAAACATATTCTTAAGATCATCTGGTATGAGTTTTGAACATTGCTGACATCAGTTGTCATACGGGTTACAAGACCAGCTGTTGAAAATTTGTCGATATTCTCAAATGAAAAGTCCTGAATCTTTCTAAACATCGCCGCTCTTAAATTCTTCGCAAATCCACTTGATGCATAAGCTGCATATTCTCCAGACTTCTTACCACCATATAAGGCAATAAATGAAAAGACCATCATCATAAATCCATAGAAGATAATTGCCTTCATATCTTTCATTTCAACCCCAAGGTCGATAATCTTAGCCATCATAAAAGGTATGGCTACTTCACATACAACTTCAAGCGAAATAAAGATCGGCGCTAAGAAACTGGCCTTTTTATATTCCTTAACTTCTTTTATCAGTGTTTTAATCATTAATGTACCTCACTTTCCTTTAAATGAGCTATAATTCTCTCAAGATAATCAAACAGCTCTTCACGTTCTTTATCATCGAGACATGAAAGCATTTCTTCATCAAAGATATCAAGTTTCTCGACAATTGCCTGATTAATTTTCCGGGCTTTATCAGTCAAAGTAATAATCTTCTTTCTGGCATCATGATTATCATTGATACGATTAATAAATCCCTTATCTTCAAGACGATCTAAGATACCTGAAATAGTTGGATTAGAGGCATTGAGATATTTCTCAATATCTTTCTGTGATACTGCGATACACCTTTTCTCAGCATGATCAAGATATCTTAAAACCGATGATTGCGCTGTAGTTAAATCAAGTTCTTTTAATGTCTCATTAATTCTTTTATCAATACGCCAGTGAATCTTTTTAATCAGTGGCCCCAGTATTTTCTTATGTTCATTACACATAACTACTCCTTTATATAGCGTACTATTTAATAGCACGCTATTTATTTTAACACTTTCACCCTGACTGTCAATATCAATTTCAGTTTGATCATGAATAATAAAAAAACCATATCTTATTCTGACATGGTTATTTATCACTATGGTGAATTTTATTAGCTTCAAAGAAGGCATCATCACTTTTAAGTGGATGACCGATTGTTCTGCGCAGAAAACCAATAATCGGATGGAATTTTGGATTGATCATTCCTGTCAATTCGATAAACATCCAGGCCACAAATGATAACAGTACCAGCATAATCATACCCAGAAGTTCATTAAAATAAGTCACAATGGCACATACACCAAAACAGAATGTCACAAAGTATAACAGTAAGACAGTATTGCGGTGTGATAAACCTATCTTATACATCAATACATGATGCAGATGAGATTTATCAGCTTCTGTAATTCTTTGCCCCTTAAGTTTTCTTCTGATAATCGCAAGACAGGTATCAGCTAAAGGTACAAAGAGAATAATAATTGGGAAACCTAAAGTGATAAAGGTACTGGTCTTAAAACCCAGTAAACCAAGACAGGCAATCATATAGCCAATAAATAAAGCTCCACAATCACCCATAAAGATACTGGCTGGATGGAAGTTATATGGTAAGAAACCTAAAATCGCACCCGATAATATTAGTGACATGACACAGATATCTCTTCTGCCCATAAAAAAGCCAATTAAACCTATGACACATAAGACGATAAAACTGATACCAGCCGATAAACCATCAAGCCCATCTATCAGATTAATCGCATTGGATACCCCT
>JAQXNC010000018.1 GCA_029097145.1 Bacillota bacterium | reverse complement strand
GCTTTTCTTCACTGAGCTCTCCCTTAAAAGCCAGATCAGCAGTATAACGCAGTAAATCAAATTTAATTACACGAGCATCATGTTTAAATAATCCCATAAGTTACCCCCTAATACTTCAACTATTTTATATTATATTTATCTTTTAGACAATTTATTTGTTTACTATTTCACAAATTTCAGGTACTTATCAGTTACCTTTTCAGTCATCCTAGAGATAAATGGTATATTACTTGAACGTTTATAGTAGATATCAAAAAGAATAAATACCATAAAACATGTCATAACTATACCGATTAAACCATATATAAACATCATAATCATGGCAAAGATCATATTATTAAAAATACTGAACCATGATAAGAACCATACACCAACGATATATATAAATGGTATGATAACCGTCATAATCACAAACTGAAAACTGTGATATAAAACCATCTCTGATTTTCTTTCAACAACGATAAATGCCAGTGGAATTAAAGCGATAAAGAAATCAGTAAAACTGATATATGTGCTGACATAATATACAATCTGTGACATGATATCGGCATCACTTATTTCCCCAATATTTATAATATAGAAAGTATTACTCATAAAACGGTATATCAGAAGTAATATATATGGTATTGAGGCAACTATTTGTGGTTTTAATTTAAAGACAGATGAAACATCTTCATTGTATTGTTTTCTTTGCATAGTACTATTGTACAATAATGTGATAAAATTATGTGGAAAAAGAGGTATATATCATGGCAGAACAAGAAAAAATTACCCTGACTTTAGATAATAAGGTTGAGGAAGAAGTTAAAGAAGAAGTAAAAGAAGAAATCCCTGAATCTGAACTGGTTTCTGTTGAAGATACTAAACTTTCAGAAGAAGAGAGAAAGATGGTTGAAGAATTCGCTCAGAAGATCGATGTCATGGAAACCAATACAATATTACAGTACGGTAGTGCTGCTCAGACTAAGGTCGCTGATTTCTCAGAAACAGCCCTAAAGAATGTAAAAACTAAAGATCTTGGCGATATTGGTGATATGATGACTGAACTGATTGGTGAACTCAAAGGTTTTGAGATTGAAGAAAAAGAATCAGGTATCATGTCATTCTTCAAGAAGGGTGCCAATAAAGTAACCAACATGAAGGCCAGATATGATAAGGCTGCAGACAATGTTGACCGCATTTCTAAAGTTCTTGAAGATCATCAAGTAACATTAATGAAGGATATCGCTTTACTTGATCAGTTATATGAAAAGAATCTGACTAACTTCAAGGAACTGACAATGTATATCATGGCAGGTAAGAAGAAACTTGAAGATGTTAAGAATAATGATTTACCTAAATTAAGAGCTGAAGCAGCCAGAACAGGTTTACCTGAAGATGCTCAGGCAGCTAATGATTTAGAGAACGCTATTATCCGTTTTGAAAAGAAAATTCATGACCTTGAACTGACTCGTGTTATCGCTATTCAGACAGCACCACAGATTCGTCTTGTCCAGAATAACGATACCATGATGGTTGAAAAGATTCAGTCAACTCTGGTTAATACTATTCCTCTATGGAAGTCTCAGATGGTTATCGCTATGGGTATTGGTCATTCTCATGAAGCTATCAAGGCTCAAAATGAAGTAACAGAAATGACTAATAAACTGCTCAAACAGAATGCTGAAATGCTCAAGACTGCAACTGTTGAAACAGCTAAGGCTACTGAAAGAGGTATCGTTGACCTTGAAACATTAAAGAATACTAACGCTAAGCTGATTGAAACTCTGGATGAAGTTAAACGCATTCAGGAAGAAGGTCGTGCTAAACGTGCTGAAGCTCAGATTGAATTACGTCGTATTGAAACAGAACTGAACCAGAAACTGTCTGGTGTTGAAGAATCACTTAAACACTAATGATTAAAGGTATTATATTTGATCTTGATGGAACTCTACTTGATACCATCAAAGATATCGGTAACAGTGTTAACGCTGTTATGGAAGATAATGGCTTTAAGACATATAGCTATGATGAATATAAGCTAATGGTCGGTAATGGTTTTCGTAAGCTTTTAGAAAGAGCTTTACCAGAAGATAAACAGGATCTGATTGAAGAAGCCATGCATAGTTTTCTGTACTATTATGATAAACATTATATGGAAAGCTCTGTACCATATGAAGGTATCAGGGAACTGTTATCTGAACTTCAAAAACGTCAGATTAAAATGGCCATTAACACCAACAAACGTAATGACTATGCCAATAATTTGATTAATCATGTCTTTGGTGATGTTGACTTTATTGAAGTTCTGGGAGAAAAGGCTGAATTCCCTAAAAAACCATCGCCTGAAGCTGCTTTATATCTCATCGATAAGATGGGATTAAAAAAGGAAGAAGTCTTATATATCGGTGATTCATCAACTGATATTAAAACAGCTTTGAACGCCGGTCTATCAAGTATTGGGGTTAACTGGGGATTTAGAGGAGAAGCTGAACTTAAAAGAGAAGGTGCAACCTATATTGCATATCAGCCTTCTGATATTCTTAAATATTTGTAGGACATATGGACATGGGTTAACCCATGTCCTTTTTTGAAAGGAGATATATGAACACATTTACTTTTACACCTGATAATACTGAATGTACTGTTGAAGCCTATCTTCAGACATCATATAAATATGAAGATATGGATGGCCGTCTGTTGCCATCGATAATTGTCGTACCAGGGGGATGCTACAGCTTTGTGGCTGACCGTGAAGCTTTCCCGGTAGTTAAAGAGTATTATAGTGCCGGCTATAATGTCTTTGTCTTAAACTATTCTACAGGTCCTAAAGCCAAAGACTTTAGACCTTTAAAAGAACTCCTATCAACCATAGCTCATATCAGAAACAATCAGGAGACATTCCACTCTAACTCCAAAATCGCAGTCATCGGCTTTTCAGCCGGTGGACATCTGGCATGTTCAAGTGGAACACTCTTTAATGAACCTGAATTCCTGAATTCCGTACATATTGAAGGTGATATCCGTCCTGATGCCCTAATACTTGGATATCCAGTCATTACAGCTGATGAATATGCCCATGTTGAATCTATTGAAAATGTCAGTGGTGCCAAGAAGGGGACTGATAAATACACATGGTTCTCACTTGATAAACATGTTGATAAGATGACACCACCAGTCTTTATCTGGACTACAGCCGATGATGAGATTGTCCCGGTCCAAAACTCATTAAAACTATCACTGGCTCTATCATCTAATCATATCCCACATGAACTCCATATCTTCCCACATGGTCCACATGGCATGAGTACCTGCACTAAGGAAGTTGGTTCTTATGATCCATACAATCGTCATTGGGTTGATATGAGTATCAGATGGTTAAACAAGACTCTTGATTTTGAAGGGTAATTAACACAAATCTTTAACACATATAACTTAAAAAATGAAGAATAAACCCATAAACAGGGAAGATTCTTCATTTTTTATCTTG
>JAQXNC010000017.1 GCA_029097145.1 Bacillota bacterium | reverse complement strand
ATCAGTAAGAATGGAATTATTTTTGATGAAGAATATAACTTTGATTATGATGACGGAGTTATTTTCTATCAGTCTGTTGAAGAGGGTGCTAAAGTTAAGAAAGATGTCAAAATTAACTTCACAGTATCAATGGGTGCTGATCCAGATGAAAAGATTAAAGTTCCAGATATTGCCAATATGAGTAAGGACGAACTGGATAAATGGGTCAGTGATAATAAACTATCTAAGACTAAGGTTATGACATCATATAGTGATACAGTTGAAAAAGACAGCGTTATATCTTTTGAGTTTAAAGGATGTAGTGCCGATGAATTCACAAGAGGCTGTACATTAAATATCTCAGTATCTAAAGGTACTGCACCAGAGGGTACAGTTCAGGTTGAAGATTTCACTAAGAAGTCATATGTTGAACTTGAAGCCTGGGCTAAGAGTAAGAAGATCAATCTTGAAAAGGTTGAATCATTCTCTAATGATATTGATAGTGGAATGATTATCTCGCAATCTGTAGCTGGTGGTAAGACTATGAAACAGAATGAAACATTGACTGTTTATGTATCTAAGGGTAAAGGTATCAAGGTACCTAACTTCTCGACTATGAAAAACAGTGAAGTTGATAAATGGCTTGAAGATAATGCATCAGCTGTAAATATTACCAAGAAGTATTCAAATTCTGATAAATATGTCATCTCACAAAGTGTATCATCAGGCAATATGATAGGTATGGAAGATAAACTTAATATCACACTCAATATGGGTAATTCATTCTATCTTGATGATCTGGAATTATCAGCTGATTCTATTGTTGGAATGTATTATGATCGTCTGGTTGACTGGTGTAATAATAATCGTTCAAGTGGGGTTGATGCCTTCACTGGACAGTGGAATGAAAATACTGAAGTATATTCTGAAACATATAGTCGTGGACAGATTGTATCTGTTAAATGTGAAAGATATTCAGATGGTAAGGAATACTCATGTTCAGGTAAACTGCCACTTGATGTTAGATTCTCAGTTATTATCTCTAAGGGTAAGGTAACTGATGTCGATATCTCAAAGGCTAAGAATGAAGGTGGCGATTTCAATGCAATTCGTCTGGCTGATATTCTGGCAACAGAAAAGATTGGTTTCAATAACTATTCAAATGGTAGTGTATGTACACTGTATATCAATGGTGTGAAGATTACTAATACGACACAGGTAATTCGTTACATTGAAGGTGACAGCGTTGAATTAAGAGAATCAGATGCAACACTTGATGGAGTTTCGACACCGCTGCCAAGTGATAAAACTGGTGAATAGGAGGATAAAATATGAATTTCTTTAATAGAGCGATAAGAAATGTCACAAGAAGATTATCAAAGTCAGTATTACTTCTGATTACCTTCTTTGTGATTGGTAACTTTGTGATTATTGGTTTAGGTGTTTCAAGTGCCAGTGAAACAGCTAAGACCCTGACAAGACAGAAAATGCGTGCCGTTGTCACATATTCAATCGATTATGATTCAATCTGGGAATATACTGATACCATCACTGATGAAGATGTCTTAAATGAGTTCTATAATAACTATCCAAGAATTACTGTTGATGAGATTAATGAACTTTTAAAGGATGAAAGAGTTAAAACTGCTAATGCGACAAGTGTAAATCAGTTATATGGTATTGAGGGTGAAATCGATTTTGTCACTTTAGGTAATGATGCTGAGCAGAATAATGGTGGAGGCATGTCTTGTTACTACGATGAGGAGAATAAAGAGATTTGTACTGAATATGTAAATCCAAATTTCTCAGCTAAAGGTAACTTCTTCCCTGATATGATTGAAATTGTTGAAGGTGACTTTACGATTGAAGATGGACGTTTCTATACTCAGGATGAAATTGAAAGTGCTGCTAAGGTTGTGCTGGTATCTAAGGCTTTAGCTGAAAAGAATGGTTTAAGAGTTGGTGATAATGTTAAGTTCTATTCACAAAGTCCAAGCGAAATTCAGAGTGGATGGTTATCACAGTACGGTTTGACACTTGATGATATCGTCTTTGAAGCTGAAGTAATCGGTATTTATGATCACAATAAGAAGATTACACCAGATTCTGAAAACTTCAACTGGACTATGCCATATGAAAACTATGACAATATGCTTTTGATGCCAGGTTCAACTCTTTATAATATGAATTCAACTTATCAGATGAAAGTCTTTGACTATTATGCAGAGATGAATCCAGATGATGAATATTATTCTAATCCAGATAACCGTCCAACTGGTGACTACAATAAAGATGATATTTATATCAATGATGTAACCTTACTGTTAAATGATCCAATGGAAGTTGATCAGTTTGTTGAAGATTATAAAGATTCAGTAGCGCAGTTTAAGAAACTGGATGCCAATAATGATGAATTTAATCGTCTGGCTAAACCACTTGATACTTTAAGTTTATATGCAACCTTTATTGTATGGCTCGTAGTAATTAATGCGATAGTTATTATTACACTGGTTACTGCATTAACTCTGAAGACCAGAGAATATGAAATTGGTGTTTTATTATCAATTGGTGCCAGCAAGTTCAAAATTATCGCTCAGTTCTTTGTTGAATTGGCTTTAGTAGCAGTTCTTGGATTTACTTTATCAATTGTATCTGGAAGTCTGATTGCTAATAAGGTTGGTGCTACAGTTCTTGATTATCAGATTGCAGCCAGTGATGTAACTGAAGAAAACGACCGTTACAATCATTATGAAAGTATCTGGGATACAAATTATACAACTGATGTATCTTTAGAAGATCTGGTATCTGAATATAATGTAAGTATTTCACCAGTAATTATTGGAGAAATCTATGTAGTTGGTTTAGGTATTGTCTTAATTTCAATACTGATCCCATCAATGATGATTATGAGATTCAATCCTAAACGAATTCTCATGAATCAAAACTAGGGAGGCATATATGAGCGAAATATTAAGATTAGAAAATATAAATTACAGTTATATTGATGGTGGATATGAAAGACAGATATTAAAGGATTTAAGCTATACTTTTGAAGCTGGTAAATTCTATACAATATTGGGTCCCTCAGGAAGTGGTAAGACAACTCTGCTTTCAATTATTGCCGGACTTGATGATCCTAAGTCAGGTAATATCTATTTTGAAGGTGAAGATGTCAAGAAGATTGGCCTATATAAATACAGACGTAATAAGATTTCGATTGTCTTCCAGCAGTATAATCTGATCAATTATCTGACAGC
>JAQXNC010000016.1 GCA_029097145.1 Bacillota bacterium | reverse complement strand
CATGCAGATTAAGCTTAGGCTTACCTGGAATAAGACTTAATACCATATCGATATCATCCATCAGTTCCTTATAAGTAGTAGCTCGATATGGATAATTACCAGTAGTCTGAATACCGCCTGTCAATGGTTTAGATGGATCACCATCAAAACCTCTAACGTCATCTCCCTGCCAGCAATGTAATGACACAGGTACCCCTTTTAATATCTCCATTGCCTTTTCAGGATCTGAATGAATCTTTTCATATCTCAATTTAGCTTCACTATAACTCATGATTAACCTCCATCTGAACTTTAATATTGCCAATAGCGCTGGCTTCAATCGGTAACGCTATTACTTTTTTACCTGACATTTCTTCAGTCAGCATATTGAGGTACTGGTTTTTAGCGCCACCACCTACAATGTATAGTTTATGATATTTATGTTTAGTATTATGCTCAATTTCTTCAATCGCCTTTGCATAACATCTTCCAAGTGAACGATATGCACATCTGAAATAATCGCCAACTTCAAGATGATCTTCTAAGACATCATCAAAAGCTTTCTTCATGCTTAATGGTGAGAGAAATACCGGAAGGTTGACATCGATAATATCATCATATTGACTCATTTCAGCCATCTTCACAATCTTCTCAAAACTTACATCAGGGCACAGTTCCTTCTTTAACTCATTAATTATCCACATGCCCATAATATTCTTCTGATAACGGATATATCCTATACCACCCTCGTTGGTATAGTTATTTAACATACTGTTATGATCAGCGATACCTTCTTTAAGTTTTACACCCAGAAGTGACCAGGTACCACTTGAAAGATATAATTCATCATTTTCCATCTCAATACCTTCAACGGCACTACCTGTATCATGGGTTGCACACAACACCACATTTAAATTACCATTAACCTCTTTAGCGATTTCATCAACAAGACATCCAACACTCATCTTTGGCTGATTAAGCTTAGGGAACAGTCCTTTTGGTAGATTCAGTCTTTCAATAATTTCTAAGTCATATTCACCCGTATCAAGACTTATAAGTCCACTTGTCGAGGCATTGGTATATTCTCTTGTCTTGACACCTGTAAGTTTATAAATCAGATATTCAGGTATCATTAGAAAGTCATTAGCCTTTTCAAGTCTTCCATGAACCTTATCATCATATAACTGATAAATGGTATTAAACTTCTGAAACTGACATCCTGTTCTAGCGTATAGTTCTTCAAATGGAATAATCTTATGAACTTCGTCGATATCATCATCCATTCTATAATCTCTATATCCAAAACATGGCCATATTTCTTCATTATCATGCATTAAAACATAATCAACGCCCCAGGTATCAATTGACATACTCTCAATAACCGGATATCTTTTAAAAGCTTCCTTGATTCCTTCAATCACTTCATGAAGAATGTGTTCCATATCCCATATGAGATGATCTTCCTTATTAATAAAACCATTCTTAAAACGATATACTTCTTCAGTTATAATCTTCCCATCCTTAAGATATCCAATGATATGTCTTCCACTTGAAGCACCAATATCAACTGCCAGATAATACTTCATACATTATTCCTCTTTAACACTGTAGTTATATATACCTGAGTTAACTGTCATCGATTCAATTCCTTTAATGTCAATTATCGCTACAGTATTTCCAGGTATTTCAAGATGATAATTTATATTACCATTTTCTTTTTTAACTGATATAACTATTCTACCATATACACTATCATATGATGATGAAAACTCAGTAAAATGACCTCCAATATGTGGTTTTATCATTATCTTATTATCACCCAGAATCTCTATACCAGCCATCTCTCTAAAAAGCCATTCACACATTGCACCCTTAGAATAATGGTTGAGTGAAGCAATTCCACCTTGAGCTTTTGTACCTTCCCATGACTCCCAGATGGTTGTCGCATTATTTTTAGGCATAAAAAGCCAGCCTGGCATTTCTTCATTCTCCAACAATCTAAAGGCATATTCATAATCGATATCCTTTAAGACGTCAAGAATCAAAGGTGTCGAAAGAAATCCGGTTCCAAGACGCCATCCATAATTATCAAGAGCCTGAATAAGTCTTCTCTTAGCATAATTTTCATCTTCAGGATTTAAAAGGTGCATATATAATGGTCTG
>JAQXNC010000015.1 GCA_029097145.1 Bacillota bacterium | reverse complement strand
GTTATTGCGACAGGTGCAAGAGCGATAGTACCTGATATTCCAGGTAAGGACTTAAAGAATGTCTATACAGTTCGTACTGTTGATGATGTCTTAAGATTAAGAGAGTTCTTAGAAACAAGTGGAGTAAAGAAGGCCATGGTTGTTGGGGCAGGCTATATTGGGCTTGAAGTGGCTGAAAATCTTAATAAAATGGGTATCAGACCATTTGTGTTAGAGAGAGCTCCATATATCTTACAGCCAGGTTTTGATGAAGAGATGGCTGAATATATCAAGGATAAACTGGTTGAAGCTGGTATTCCTGTAGTAAATAATGTCACAGTGACAGCTATTGAAGGTAATGAAAAAGTTGAA
This sequence comes from Bacillota bacterium, assembly GCA_029097145.1. Classification (GTDB taxonomy): domain Bacteria; phylum Bacillota_I; class Bacilli_A; order Erysipelotrichales; family Erysipelotrichaceae; genus JAHHTG01. The sequence continues at coordinate 10,959 of JAQXNC010000015.1, read as the reverse complement.
AAACTGATTACTGATAAGAAGGCTTATAAGACTGATATTGTCATCTTCTGTGCTGGTATTAGAGCTAATACTGAATTCTTAAATGATACTGGTTTAAAGATGGACCGTGGTTTGATTGAAACTGATGAGTATGGTATGACTAATCTTGAAGATATCTATGCCGTTGGTGATTGTGCCCTTGTCAAAAATCGTGTGACTGGCAGAATGGTTTATTCACCTATGGGTTCTACTGCTAATATCTTTGGACGTATTGTGGCAGAAAACATATCAGGTCATAAGAAGAGCTACCATGGTGTTTTAGGTACTGCGGTATGTAAGCTGGCTGGCTTTAATGTCGCAAGAACTGGTTTAAGTGAAAAACAGGCCAGAGACCTCGGGTATGATGTCATCAGTTCTCTGATTGTCGCTAATGATAAGGCTCACTATTATCCAGATGCTGACAGCTTTGTGATTAAGCTTGTAGCTGATAAGAGTGATGAAAGACTGCTAGGTTTACAGGTTATTGGTAAAGGAGCAGTTGATAAGGTTAATGATATTGGAGTTACTGCCATATCTTTAAAGGCTAAGGTCAGTGACTTATGTGATATGGATTTATCATATGCTCCACCATTCTCAACCGCTATTCATCCATTCGCTGTTGCGATTAATGTCTTAATGAATAAGATGAATGGCAGTTATGAGAGTATGACACCATATGAATATATGCATGGTGAAGCTGAAGGCTATACAATTATTGATACTACTCAGGGTGCATCAATCAGTGGTACAAGATATGTTGAACTGACTAAGGTTGATGGACCAGTTGAAGGCCTTGAAAAGGATGATAAACTGTTACTCGTATGTAATAAAGGTCGTAAGGCATATCTATTGCAGAATAAACTGAAGTCTTATGGCTATACTAATACTAAGGTACTTGAAGGAGGCATCACCTTCAATAATGTCGAAGGTGAATAAAGGGGGAATATATTATGCCATGTACATTAACTGCTGAACAGATTAAGAGTGTTAAGCCATTAGGATTCTTACACAACAAGGGAACTGATTGTTTCAATGGACGTGTTATTACTGTTAATGGTAAGATCAGTGCTCATCAGATGGAAACTATTGCCAAGGCAAGTGAAAAATATGGTAATGGTGATGTATTATTTACGACAAGATTAACTGTTGAAGTTAGAGGTATTCACTTCAATGATATTCCAGCATTTATTGAATTTATTGGTCAGGATAATCTCATTACTGGTGGTACAGGTTCAGTTGTAAGACCAGTAGTATCATGTAAAGGTACTACATGTCAGTATGGTTTATATGATACATATGATTTATCTGAGAAGATTCATGAAAGATTCTATCTGGGATATCATACTGTAAAACTGCCTCATAAGTTTAAAATCGCAGTAGGTGGCTGTCCTAATAACTGTGTTAAGCCAGATTTAAATGACCTGGGTGTTGTTGGACAGAGAATTCCTCATTTCGATGAAGATTTATGTAATGGATGTAAGAAGTGTCAGATAGAAACACAATGTCCAATGAAGGCTGCTCATGTTGAAGATGGTACTCTTAATATCAATGAAGAAGTATGTAATAACTGTGGTCGTTGTGTTAATAAGTGTCCATTTGGTTCATTTGATGAATATACTGATGGATATAAGGTATATATCGGCGGTAGATGGGGTAAGAAAGTCGCTCATGGTCAACCTCTGTCAAAGATCTTTACAAGTGAAGAAGAAGTATTATCAGTTATTGAAAAAGCTATTCTGTTATTCAGAGAACAGGGTAAGACTGGTGAAAGATTCGCTGACACAATTAATCGTCTTGGATTTGAAAATGTTGAAAAACAGTTATTATCTGATGAAATTTTAGAACGTAAACAGGAAATCCTGGATGCAAAACTGCATGTATCTGGTGGCGCAACCTGCTAATAAAAATATATTATAATGAATGACAGCACTATAGAAAGCTATAGTGCTGTTTTAGAAAAGAGGCTTATGAAGATTAGAGTAGCTACCAGAGGTTCCGCTCTGGCTTTAAAACAGACAGATATCGCTATTGAATACCTTAAGGAATATCTTGAAGATGTTAGTTTTGAGAAAGTTATTATCAATACTCATGGTGATAAGGATCAGAAGACAGCTTTATATAACCTTAATACCAATGGTGTCTTTATGAAAGAGGTTGAAAAAGCTCTTTTGGATGATGAGGCTGATATCGCTGTTCATTCACTTAAGGATGTGCCAAGTGTTATTCATGAAGGGATGGCGCTATTACCTTTTGAAATCTTTGAGGATGATAGAGACTGTCTTATCTCTAAGAACGGTTTAAGGTTAAGTGAGCTTAGAGAAGGGGCTGTTATTGCGACAAGCAGTATCAGGAGAATGGCGGCTATTCATCATATCAGAAAAGATATTAGCTTTGTGAATATCCGCGGTAATATCAACACAAGACTCAAGAAGTTTATGGAAAGCGATTGTGATGCAATGATACTGGCAGCTGCAGGACTTAAGAGACTGGGACTTGAAGAATATATCAGTGAATATCTTGATGAAGATATCATTATTCCAGCCTGTGGACAAGGTGTAATCGGGATTGAAGTTAAAAGGGCAGATCTTGAATTATATGAGAAGATAATGAATAATCATTCTGTTAAACATCAGGAGATTCTGATAGCCCGTGAGTTTTTAAGAAGAAGTGGTTCAAGCTGTCATTATCCAGTTGGACTTAAGGCCAGAATAATGGGTGATAAGATTCATATTAATGCCATGCTTGGGGATAATATTGATAATACAGTCTTTATTAATAAAACTTATGAAATGTGTGATATAGATACACTGGTTAATATGATAATTGAAGATTTGAGGAAAGAGATATGATATGGTTTATTGGTGGTGGATGTTACCACGCTGACATGATTACTTTAGGAGCTCTTAAGATATTAAAAAAAGCTGACTGTATTCTTTATGATCATCTGGTAAATAGAGAACTTTTAAATTATGCACCAGTGGAATGTGAGAAGATAAATGTCGGTAAGATTGGTCATGGATCAAGCTATAGACAGGATGATATCAATAAACTGCTTGTAGGAATGGGGCATAAATATCATGATGTCGTAAGACTAAAGGGTGGTGATCCCTATCTTTTTGGACGTGGTTCAGAAGAGATGTTGTATTGTCTTGAACATGATCTGAAATGTCAGTATATTCCTGGAATTTCAGCCGCTATTGGTGGATTGGGGTTTGCAGGTATACCAGTGACTCATCGTGGTCTATCAAGTGGTTTCAGTGTTAATACATTACATTATCAGGATGGTGAAGATCATATTGATTATGATCTGATCAAAAGTAATCCCAATACCCAGATTTTCTTTATGGGAGCCAGCAGAGTAAGACATCTTGTGGATAAATGTCTTGAAAAGGGTATGGATCCTGACACAACAATCACTCTGGCTTCAAGTCTGACATATCCATCTGAGAAGGTTCTGGTATCAAGTCTTAAGGATATTAAAAATGAAGATATCAAAGATTATAAGAGTCCACTTTTAATCGTATTGGGTAAGACAGGAATGCTTCATTCAAAGCTTGATAATACTTTAAATCTTGAAGCTTATGGTAAAAAGATTCTGTTACTCTCGGTTGATAATACACACTGGCCAATAGATACTCTCTTGCTTGAAGAGGGTATTACATCACATGAAAGACAGATTGCTGATATTGTATATGAAAGTCATGATAATAAAGATTTAAATATCTATGATGAGCTGATTTTTGTATCAAAGAATGCAGTTAAGGGTTTTATTAAATATCTTAAGACAAGACATATGGATATCCGAAGTCTATGTGGTAAAAAGATTCTGTGTGTTGGATATAAGACTAAAGAATATCTTGAAGATATGGGTATTATGGCTGATATGACTTTTGATAGTTCCATGGAACTTAAAAATCATATTCAGGGTAAGGCTTTATGGATTAATGGGAATAATGTAAAGAATGACGAAGACAGTCTTAGTGTCTATCATTTTGTTTCAAGAGAATTTGAGATTGATGATGAATATGATGCGATAGGTGTCAGCTGTCCATATTCAATTGAAGCTTTACATAACTGTAATATCAGTAAGGAAATACCACTTTTTACCTTTGGACATAAAAGCTATTTCAAGGCTAAGGAGCTGGGCTTTAAAAATATATATGTAACTGATAATTCTAAAGATGCACTGATTAAAGAGATGGTACGCTATTTGAAAGAGGATAAAAAAGATGTTTAAAACCAGAAATATAGCGATAATGGGTATCTTTCTTTCTTTGATGGTTATAGGGGCTTATATTCAGATCAGTCTGCCAACACCTTTTATGGTGATGCATATTACCATGCAGTTATTTGTCAGCATTATTATCGGTTTATGTCTGCCACTTAAATTGTCATCGATGACTCTTATGACATATATCTTTGCCGGGGTTATGGGTTTACCGATCTTTGCGACAGGTGGAGGTCTATATTATATTGCCAAGCCAACATTTGGCTTTATCTTAGGGTTTCTTTTGTGTGGTATGATGTGCAGTTTTTTATACCATCGCTGTCATCCTAAAACTATTAAGGACTATTTTATGATTGGTTTAGCAGGGATGAGTCTTTATTATATTTCGGGAATTGTCTATTATTTTGTGATGACACGTTTTATCCTTTTGACCAATGTCCCACTTGAAATTATTATCTTTAACTGTTTTATTGTATCTATTGTCCCTGATACATTAATTACCTTCTTTGCCTGTGTTTCTGCCAGAAGACTTGAGAGTGTTAGAAAGAGTGTTATTTATTTCAAATAAGTGGATCAGATATATTGTGTAATAAAGGAATACTGTTGCAGTATTTCTTTTTATTTGTGAAAAAAATAATATATGTTATACTAGGGTTGATTGTAGCGTTTAGAGGGTTTATGCAAAGAAAGATACTGGTAGTAGAAGATAATGAGATAAACAGAGCGATATTATGGGAAATATTAACCCCTGAGTATGATGTGCTTGAGGCTGAAAATGGTAAAGAGGCACTGGATATTTTAGCTGTTGACGCTGATAAAATATCTTTAATACTGCTTGATGTCATGATGCCGGTTATGGATGGATATACATTCCTTGACCATATCAAGAATGATTCAAGACTGTCACTTATTCCAGTTATCGTCATGACCCAAAGCGATACAGAAGCAGATGAAATAGCAGCTTTATCACATGGTGCGACTGATTTTGTACCTAAGCCATATCGTATCGAAGTAATATTACATCGTGTTAAGAGTATTATCAATTTAAGAGAGACAGCAGCGATGATCAATGAATTACAGTATGACCGTCTGACTGGAGTCTACAATCATGAATACTTTTATCAGATGGTTAAGAAAAGACTTGAAGAGGATCCGGATGGTAAATATACCATTGTCTGTTCAAATATTGATAATTTTAAACTGGTTAATGATGCCTTTGGAAATAAGGCTGGCGATGAACTGTTAAAGGAAGTAGCTTCGATTTCGATGAGAAGTGCAGGAGATACAGGTTTCTGCGGCAGGATAGGGGCAGATCGTTTTCTGGTGTTTCAAAAGACAGAAATTGAAAGAAAGGATCGCGCCAGTTTCAACCCTGAAATAGATTTTGGTGCATCTGCTATTTTTAAAAATATTACAATTCGCTGGGGTATCTATGAAATTAAGGACCGAACTATTCCAGTGGAACAGATGTGTAATCGGGCAATGCTGGCTGTTAACAGTATTAAGGGAAAATATAATCAGTTCTTTAAGGTTTATGATGAATCTTTAAGAGATACTCTCATCAGAGAACGTATGATGACACAGGAGCTTGATAGAGCTCTTGGGGATGAACAGTTTATGATTTACTACCAGCCTAAATATTCGCTCAAGGATAATTGTATTGCCGGAGCAGAAGCTCTGGTCAGATGGAATCATCCTGAATTCGGATTGATGAGTCCTGGAGAATTTATTCCGCTTTTTGAAAAGAATGGTTATATACCAAAACTTGATATTTATGTCTGGGAACACGTTCTTATTAGTATGAACGAATGGCGTAAGAACAAAATTGATATATTGCCAATATCAGTCAATGTGTCAAGAGCTGATGCCTTTCATTTCGATATTGTGAATGTCCTGAAGGAACTTACATATAAATATGGAGTAGATCCACAGTATCTGCATCTTGAAATCACTGAAAGTGCCTATACAGAATCTTCTTTAATGATTGTTGAAACGGTTGACAGATTAAGAGAAGCGGGATTTGTAGTTGAAATGGATGATTTTGGCAGTGGTTATTCATCACTGAATATGTTGTCAAGAATGCGTCTTGATATCCTGAAGCTGGATTTGGAATTCACTCAGAATGAAACATCCAAGAAAGAGGAAGAGAGTATTCTTGAAGATATTATCGCCATGGCTCATAAGATGCATCTTAAGATTATGGCTGAAGGTGTAGAAAATGAAAGTCAGCTTCAAAGACTTAAGAAAGCTGGCTGTGATTATGTACAGGGATATTATCTTTCAAAACCGATGTGTGAAGATGAATATCTTAAACTGATAATAACTGCTAAAGAAGCTTAAAATGCTTCTTTTCTTTAGCTAATAATGACATAATATTATCTGAAAGACCTGGAGAAAAATTATGGAAAGACTAAGTGCCAACACAATTACTAATAATATCTATCACAGTATCAGAAGACTAATTAATACTGATAAGTGTATTATTTCTCTATATGGAGGATCTGGTTCAGGCAAATCAACAATTGCCAGATTTCTAAAGAAGAAACTTGAAAAAGATAATCATAGAGTATTCGTTTTAACCGGTGATAATTATCCAAGACTGATACCATCTTTAAATGATGCGAAAAGAATTGAAATCTATAATGAAAAGGGCATAGATGGTTTAAGAGATTATCTTGGAAGTGATGAAGAGATTGATTATGATTTATGCAATAAAGTATTAAGAGAATTTAAGGATGGATATGACAGGGTAACCATTAAGGAAATGGGAAAAACAAATGAGAGTATCCGGTTTACTGAATATGATTTCAGTAATATCGATATTCTGATTCTTGAATGGACTCATGGCAATAATGAACATCTCAAACATATAGATATACCAGTATTCCTGGATTCAACTCCTGAAGAGACCATGGCAATCAGAGTCAGAAGAGGTAAGGATGACTTTGCAGATTCACCTTTTGTATCAATGGTACTGCATCTTGAACAGGAACTGCTGCATTCTCAGATTGATACGGCCAGAGTTATTGTGTCACTTGAGGGAAAAATCATTTCAAGGCAGGAATATCAAAGACTCTATCACAATAAGCATCTCGATATCAGACCGATGCTGAACCTGTATCCTGATAGTATGGGTTCAAATCTGAGTACTTTTAATCATATATCTGACAGATTCTCACTTAATGAAGCCTTTAAATCGGTTTATATTCTACCATCACTCTATCATCATGATCTTGACCGTGGTTTCTGTGTTCAGGATTACGATCTTAATGAAGAACTGGTAACCATTGATGATTTAAGAAAACTTGAAAAGAAGGGTTATGATTTGAAATTGGATTTCGTCTTAAATCATGCCTCAGTACTGTCGAAGCAGTTTAATGATCTGACTTTAAAGGGTGAAGAATCGAAATATCGCGACTTCTTTATCGATTGGAATAAATTCTGGCAGGGTTATGGGAAGATGAGTGATGAAGGCTATATTATTCCTGATGAAGAATATATTAAAGATATGTTTTTCAGAAAACCGGGATTGCCTATTCTGATGGTCAGATTCCCTGATGGTAAAGATATACCATACTGGAATACTTTTTATCAGAAGGTCTATGAAGAAAATGGAGAGAGAAAATATCTTGGACAGATGGATCTGAATATTAAATCACGTCTGGTATGGGAATTTTATGAGGAAACATTATCTAAGCTTTCTAATTATGGAACAAGTATTGTGAGACTGGATGCCTTTGCCTATGCACCTAAGGCACCAGGTAGAAAGAATTTTCTTAATGACCCTGAGACATGGGAACTGTTAAAGAGAATAGATGTTATGGCATCAAAACATAATATGAATCTCCTGCCTGAAATTCATGCATCATATGCTGAAGGTATATATCAGAAGATAGCTGATATGGGGTATATGACATATGACTTCTTTATGCCTGGACTGATTATTGATGCCTTAGATAATAAAGATGCGACATATCTTGTGAAATGGATTAATGAAATCACTGAAAAGAAGCTTAAGACTGTCAATATGCTTGGTTGCCATGACGGTATTCCAGTACTTGATCTCAAGGGACTATTAAGTGAAGAAAGGATCGAGCAGCTGATTAAAAATGTGACAGATCGAGGTGGTCATATCAAGGATCTTCACGGGGCTAAAAACATCTATTATCAGATTAACGCGACTTATTTTTCAGCTTTAGGTGAAGATGAAAAGAAGATGTTGATGGCAAGAGCACTGCAGATTTTCACCCCAGGCAAACCACAGGTCTGGTATCTTGATTTAATGGGCGGCAAAAATGATTATGAAGCCATGAGAAAAGCTGGTGATGGTGGACATAAGGAAATCAACCGCACCAACTATACCTTTGATGAGTGTATCAGAGCCTTAAATAGCGATATGGCTAAAAAACAGCTCGAACTTTTAAAACTCAGATATTCACATCCGGCATTTAATGTGAACAGCGTTATATCAGCTGAAGCTAAAGATCATATGCTGATGATTAAATGGCAGTATGATATGCATGAAATAAGTCTCTTCGCCAATCTTGACAATTATGAATTTTCTATAAGATAAATAATAAAAGCTCACTTTTTAAAAAGGTGAGCTTTTTGTGTGATGTATTATTCTTTTAGAGATTATAGATTTTAGAATACTTGTCTGTCAGATAGTCGATATAGTGAAGTGGATTAAAACTTTCATTTGTGGCCTTTTCAATAATCTCATCAGGCGTAGTATTGTTCTGATATTTGTGGATGTTTTCCTTAAGCCATTTATTTATAATATCAATCTGACCTTCAGATAGCAGTTTATCAACATCGAGATCTTCATTCATCTTTTTCATAAACTGAGCACTATAGGCACTTCCAAGGGCATAGGTTGGAAAGTATCCAAAACTGCCATCAGCCCAATGGACATCCTGGAGTATTCCATCTGTATCGCTGTCAACTCGGACATGCAGATATTCTTCGTAATACTTATTCCAGGTTTTATTGAGATTTTTTAATGGAATCTCATCATGAAAGATGGCTTTTTCCATTTCATAACGGATCAGAATGTGAACGGGATAAGTCAGTTCATCTGCCATGGTTCTGATAAGTGAACACTGGCTTTTATTTATGGCTTTATAAAACATCATCTGGTCAACATCTTTTAACTCTTCATGGAAGATCTTTTGAAGCTCAGGGTAGAGTGTATCCCAGAAATGATAACTACGCCCGAGATAGTTCTCAAAAAGGCGTGATTGCGATTCGTGGAGTCCTGAACTGACATTGTGCAAGATTGTTCCCTGGGTACTTAAATCCATCTGATGTTCATAAGTGGCATGCCCTATCTCATGAATTACACTGAAGATATTATCTAGGAGATTGTCTTCATGGTAGAATGTCGTGATTCTGACATCATTGACACTAAAAGCGTTGGTGAAAGGATGCATATATTCACTCATATAGCCCCAGTTCTTATCAAATTGCAGGTATTTCATGATTATTTCATTAAACTGACGCTGTTTAGCGATATCAAAGGTACCGTGGATAAAATCATCATTGATCTCATTGTTTTTCTTTTCAATCTGATGGATTAAAGGAATAATTCTGGTTCTGATAAGGTCAAAGAACTCATCGTATTTCTTAATGGTCATTCCCTCTTCATAGTCGTCCAGTAATAATTCATAAGAGTCGATATCAGGATTACGGAATCTGCAGATAGTCTTTGTCATTTCGATTATTTTAGTGAGATATGGTTCAAACAGGTCGTAGTCATTGGTATTCTTAGCTTTCTGCCAGCTGATGGCGGCCTCATTCTGTAAGTGACGATATTCGAGATAAATATCCTGTGGAATCTTCTTTGTATCATCAAAACTCTTAAGCAGAAGTTTAATTCTTCTTTTATCAATGGGGTTTAGTTCTTCGTTATTCAGTCTTTTTAAGGCTTTATAAACATGTTCATCAGTTTTGATTTCATAATATGCTTTTTCGATAATATCAAGACATTCGAAACGATATTCAATACCACCTTTTGGAGCTATGGTATTATGATCAAAATATATTGTGCTCAATGCCAGATCATAGGCTTTCAGCTTATCTTCATATTCTTTAATTAATTGCAGGTCATTCATAAATTTTATCTCATTTTTCTATTAGCAGTTTATATAGTGTACTTGATATCTTAAAGGTATCAAGTACTTCTTCGACTTCTTTTAAGGCTTTTGTGCGTTTATCAGAAGTTATTTTATCGTTGCGGATAGCGCGGATTAGAATATTCTTTGGTGAATGAGTCATATCGATAAATTCAAGCACCGAGACATTGTATGATGAATATTCAAGCAGACTGGCTCTGATCTCATCGGTTAAGATTGATGCGAAACGTTCCTTCAGTAGTCCGTATTTTGACAATAATTTCAAAGATTCATTATTCATTGTGCCATTGGCTTCATGTTGACAGCAAGGTACTGAGAAGATCATTTTGGCATTCCAGCTGATGGCGTTATATAAGGCATAATCGGTTGCGGTATCACAGGCATGTAATGATATAACCATATCGACGTCAAAGCCACACTTATAGCCATTGATATCACCAACTTCGAATCGCAGATTATCATAACCATATTTTTTAGCTATTTCATTACAGTTTGCGATAACTTCTTTTTTGAGATCAAGACCAATCATATGCGTTTCAACCTTACGGATATACACAAGATAATAATAGAGTATAAAAG
>JAQXNC010000014.1 GCA_029097145.1 Bacillota bacterium | reverse complement strand
ACATGATCAACAAGGGTGCTGACGTTGTTTGGGGCTGTGCAGGTGGTGCTGGTAACGGTAACTTCGAAGCAGTTTCTGAAAACGAAGGTGTATGGGCAATTGGTGTTGATACTGACCAGTATGTATCATTATCTGGTAAGCCTGAATTAGCTAATACAATTTTAACTTCTGCATTAAAGAAATGTGACGTAGGTGTTGCTGATGCAGTATCTAAGATGATTGAAGGAACTGCAGAATATGGAACAGCTCATGTTTTAGGTTATGCTGAAGGCGGCGTAGGTCTTGCTGAAAATGATTACTATTTAGCTAATATGACTGAAGAAGAATTAGCAGTAGTAAATGAATGGGCTAACAAAGTATTAAACGGTGAAGTTAAAGTCGTTGATGAATTAGTAACTCCAGGAGTTTACGACGAATACTTAGGCAATTACGGTCTTAAGTAATTCTTTAGATTAGTTTGCTAGTATAATGCTCCATCTTTAAAACGATGGAGCATTTTCTAAAAATTAGGAAGGTATAGATATGGAAGATGTAATTTTAAAACTAGTAGATATTACTAAAATCTATCCTAATGGTACTGTAGCTAATAAGGGAATAAATATTGAGCTTAAAAAGGGTGAAATACATTCTATTGTTGGTGAGAATGGAGCCGGAAAATCAACGCTGATGAAAATAATCTTTGGCATCGAGAAACAGACATCAGGTAAGATTTTCTATAAAGGAGAAGAAGCAAATTTTAAGAATTCAATGGATGCCATTGATAATGGTATTGGTATGGTCCATCAGCATTTTATGTTGATTCCATCTTTCACGGTTGCTGAAAACATCGTTTTGGGTGCTGAGCCTAAGAAAGGTGTATTTGTTAATCGTAAGGAAGCTTTAGAAAAAACAAAATCATTGGCTGTAAAATATAATTTTGATATTGATGTTACAAAGAAGGTCAGTGATTTAAATGTAAGTGAAAAACAGAAAGTTGAAATCCTTAAGACACTATATCGTGATGCTGAAGTAATTATTCTTGATGAACCAACAGCTGTATTAACTCCGCAGGAAACCCAGCAGTTATTTGAACAGCTGAAACATTTTAAAGAAACAGGACATACTATTGTATTTATTTCTCATAAGCTGAATGAAGTACTTGAAATCTCAGATCGTATCACCGTTATTCGTAAAGGTGAGACCAAAGGTACTTATGATGCAAGCGATATTACTATTGAAAAATTAACTGAACTGATTATTGGACGTAAACTTGAGACATCATACGACGATCTAAAAAAAGATGTTGAAAACAAAGAATTGGTTCTCGATGTCAGAAACCTGACTGTAACTGATAATGGTGTTAAGAAAGTTGACAATGTCAATTTCTCAATTCGTTCAGGGGAAATACTTGGTGTTGCAGGAGTGCAGGGAAATGGACAGGAAGAACTGATCAAGGTCATTACTGGATTACGTGCTCATCAGGAAGGCAGTGTTAAACTTGAAGGGAAGGTTATTAACGATCTGACTATCAAGGGAAAACGTAATTCAGGTATGTCATACATCCCTGAAGATAGAATGATTGATGGTTGTGCTGCACAGGCAACGATCCAGGATAATTTAATTTCAACAACATACGAGAGACCAGATTTAAGTGGTAAGCTATTCCTTAATGGAAAGAGTATTACGAAAGCTGCTAAGGATTTGGTTGAAAGATTCAGTATTAAGACAAATTCGGAAAAGGAAAAAGTTAGTGCTTTATCTGGTGGTAATATTCAGAAGGTAGTTGTTGCCAGAGAATGGAGCACAAAACCAAAACTGATGATTGCTGAACAACCTACACGTGGTATTGATATCGGTAGTGCAAACTATATTCATCATGAATTGATTGATATGCGTAATGATGGAGCTGGAATACTGGTTGTAAGTGCCGACTTAAATGAAGTACTCCTACTATCAGATCGTTTGATTGTTATGTATGATGGTCAGGTTGTTGCGCATTTCAATTCAGTTAAAGATGTAACCGAAAACGAACTTGGCTTATATATGCTTGGTGTAAAGAAACAAAGCGAAGAAGAGATTATGGGGGCATGTTATGAGTACTAAAAGGATTACTAATAATGTGAAGAAATTTAAGTGGACAGATGAACTTCCTTTTGAGTCATTACGTGTCGTTGTAGCGATTTTGGTAGCCTTGGTTGTTACATTCCTGGTGCTATGCTTCGCTTCACCAAATCCAGTTAATGATTTCGTCTCGCTATTAACTTATCCATTAAAGAAACCTTTCTATTTTGGATATGTTTTGGTTAAGATGGTTCCTTTATGTTTTGCCGGTCTTGCAACATTACTATATTTCCGTACAGGATTATTTAATCTGAGTACTGAAGGTGTATTCTATTTTAGTGGTGTTGTATGTACATACTTCGCTGTCTCAGAAACATTTATGACTGGTAATGGAATAATTGATAGTGCTATCTGTATATTGATGGCTGGTATCTCTGGATCTTTACTGGCAATGATACCTGGTTATCTTAAAGCTAAGTTTGGTGCTGATGAAATGGTAATTTCGCTGATGTTTAACTCAATACTATATGGTATTGGTTTCTGGATTATTAAAAATAAACTGGCAATTACAGGTGTTTCCGGTACTTCAAGCGCACCATTTATCAAGAGTGCCAAATTATCATACATCATTCCAAAAACTCAGGTACATAGTGGTATTATTATCGCTTTGATAATGGTAGTCGTTGTTTATATTCTACTTTTTAAAACTAAATTAGGTTATTCAATCAGAATGACTGGTCTCAATCGAAACTTTGCGAAATATTCAGGTATGAGTGCATTCGGTCTCTTCATGGTGGTTCACATCATCGCTGGCTTTATTGGTGGTATGGGTTCTGCTGTTGAGCTTTTGGGTATCTATGATGCCTTTACATGGTCAGTACTTCCTGGATTGGGATTTACCGGAGCGCTGATAGCGAATATCGGTAAGAATCATCCGATAGGAGTTCTGTTAGCTTCATTTGGTATCTCTTATTTGAGAGCTAGTGCACAACTTCTGGCTAACAGTAATCCAGTTATCGATATTAAACTTATTTCAATTGTTGAAGTAATACTTACATTATTGATTTCATCACAGTATTTCTTAAGAAAATGGCGTGAGAAACAGATAGTTAAGGAGGGACAGGCAAATGGCTGATGTATTAAGTTTATTCTTTAGTGCTGATTTCCTATTCGTTATTATTCGTGTAGGTGTTCCACTGTTATTTGCCTCAATGTCTGCTTATGTCGCAAGTATTGCTGGTATTCCAAATATCGCAGTTGAAGGTATAATGATTTTCGGTTCATTATTTGGTGTATATATCAGTGCTATTACGCAAAGTGCATGGCTTGGACTTTTAGGTGTAATTGCTGTTGGTTTGATAATGGCGATTGTTCTGGCTTTCTTTACAATGAAGATGAAGGCAAGTCCAATTATGATTGGTATTGCATTGAATCTATTTGCGAGCGATTTCTCTGTATGGTTGCTATTAATCTGGACTGGTTCTAAAGGAACAACAGCTTCTTTACCATCGAAAGTATTACCGACGATTAATATACCGTTCATTGAAGATATACCATTTATTGGTAGGGTTATGTCTGGGCATTATTTCCTGACATATGTATGTATTGCATTAGCAATTCTGGTTTATATACTTGTATATAAGACTCCGTTTGGCTTGCATATGAAAGCCTGTGGTATAGATGAAAAGGCTGCGGAATCAGTAGGTATAAAAGTTAATCGTGTACGTTTAATTTCTGTTATTATTTCATGTATATTAGCGGCGCTTGGTGGAGCATATCTGTCAATGGGTTATCTGTCTATCTTCTCTAACAATATGACTGCATCAAGAGGTTGGACAGGTATTGCAGCAAATGCAGTTGGTCAAGGTAATTTCTTAATAGTATTAATCACAACAGCTATCTTCGCTACTGCTCAGGCAGTTGTAAACCAGCTGATTCTGTTTGAATTACCATCAGAACTTATTAATACAATTCCATATATCTGTGTCTTATTTGCGATGATATTCTTATCAATTAAACAATATAATAAGAATAAGGTACGTAAATGATAAAAAATGTTATTGTTGACTGTGACCCTGGGCATGATGATATCATGGCGATTATGAGCATTCTCGCTCACAGGGAAGCATTTAATCTACTTGGTTTAACTACTGTTAACGGTAATAATCTTGTAGATAGAGTAACTGATAATTTATTAAAGGTATTAACATATTTAGATGTCGATTTAAAAGTCGCAAAAGGATATGATAAACCACTGGTGTATGATGCTGATCCACAGATAGCACATGGTGAAAGTGGTCTTGATGGACCGGTATTACCTGCAAGCAAATTTTCTGTAGTTGATATGCATGCGATAGAGTTTATGAAACAAATGGCTCAAACACATGATAAAATAACGATCATAGCACTTGCACCACTTACTAATGTAGCTCTATTTCTAAAAACATATCCTGAATTAAAGGAGAAAATAGAATGTATTACATTAATGGGCGGCTCTAGGAGTAGTGGTAATATCCTGAAGCGTTCTGAGTTTAATATTTATGCTGATCCACATGCAGCTGATATAGTATTTAAGAGTAATATACCGGTTATTATGAGTGATATTGAAATATGCCTTGAATGTTCGACTGATCACGAAATGATAGATGGACTTAAAGGTAAAGGTTATGTGCATGAACTGGCTTATGCGATATTAGAGTTTTTCTCTCAATATAATCGCAAACGCAACAAGGATTCATCGCCAGTGTTTGATTTAGTGCCAGTTATGCAAATGTTACACCCTGAATTATTTACTTATAAAAAATGTCAGGTAGATATTGAACTAGAAGGCGTTCATACAAGAGGCATGACTGTAGTTTCTGAAGGTGAAAACTGTCTCTTGGTTGAACATTTAAATGATCGAACTTTATATAATCAATACTTTATGGAGGATTTATCAATTCTCGAAGAAAGATACAGCTCATCTAGGTGAGCTGTTTTTAAGGAAAAAATATGAAGAAAAATTTAAATAAAACAATAGATAAATACAATGATGAAATCCTGGGACTAGGAAATGAATTATTTAGACATCCTGAGCTTGGATATAAGGAGTTTACTACAAAAAGAATTCTTGTTGAATTTTTCAAGAAGCACGGGATAACAGTCAATCGCGAATACTGTATTACAGGATTCAGTGTAAAAATAGGAAATGGTGAGCCTTATATTGGTCTTATTGCCGAGATGGATGCCATACCTACTTTAAATCATCCTTGCGCTAATCTTGAAGATCAAAGTGCAGCTCATGCCTGTGGTCATTCAACGCAGTGCGTTATTATGGCAGCGGCCTTTGTGGCACTCAAAGAATGTCTTAGTGAAAACATGGGAACTGTGGAACTGTTTTTTACTCCTGCTGAAGAGTATACAGATATGCAATACCGTGAAAAACTGATTAGTGAAGGATTAATAAAATATCCTGGTGGAAAAGTTAATATGCTAGTTGAACATATCTTTGACGATGTCGATGTATGTATCCATCTGCATGCAATGTCAGAGAGTAATTATCAGTATGGTATCAATTCTTCGCTGGCAGGATTTATATATAAGAAATTTGTATTCAAAGGTAAGGCTTCGCATGCGGCGGTATTGCCTCATCTTGGAGTAAATGCATTAAATGCTTTTAGTCTTTTTATGTCAGCAGCTGCAATGCTTAGAGAGACATTTAAAGATGAAGATATGAATCGTTTCCATGGTCGTCTCATCGAAGGGGGCGAAACTGTCAATTCGATACCAGAAAAAGTTGTATATGAAAGTTATGTCAGATCTTTTAATTCCGAGACTTTAAAAGAATTATCATCAAAGTATACAAGAGCTGCCATGTACTCGGCAATGGCACTTGGTGCTGAATGTGAGGTTATTGATCGCAATGGTTATCTTCCATTTAAACCTTCAAGGTCACTTTCAGAAGTTGTGTATAAGAATATGTTGGATTATGTATCTGATGCAGAAATCATTCACGATGAAAAGAGTGTTGCGGCAGGCGATATTGGTGATTTATCATGTTTTAAGCCGACTATTCAATTTGGATATGGTGGAATTGGTGGCGTAATTCATGGAAGTTCGATGTATATCAAAGATCCATCAATGGTATATATTAAAACTGCCAAGATTGTTGCTTCTTCGGTTTATGATTTATTAAATAATCATGATAAAATCGTTGAGATCAAACGTGAATTCACCCCATCAATGACATATGATGAGTATATTAGGTATTTAGGTTAAATAACAAATATTTATATTTTTAGCCATAGCATCATTCTGCTGTGGCTTTCTTGTATTATAGTTGCTGATGTGGTAATGTGTTAACGAAAATATAAGCAAAAAAAGAATTCGATTAAAACCAGGAATTATAATCTTATGAAATATAAATTTAATGAAACACTATTGACAGAAGGAACAAAAACATTTGTTAGAATTCCTTTTAATGTTTGGGAGGAAACGGGAAAGAAGGGAAATATTCCATGCAGAATATGTATCGAAGATGTTTCTTTTGAATGTAAGCTGATTCCTAAAGGTAATGGATATTACTATATTCCTATTAATAAAAATGTATTAAAGCAGCTGAATAATCAAAATGTATACGAAATTGAAATGGAACCAGTTGATAAACTTTCTAGAATCAATAATAACAGCCCATATTCTATAGATCATCCTATTCGTAAAATCGATAGCATCAAAGAGATTTCGATTATTCCAGGATTATGTGGTCATTGTGTTGTCGCAATGTTATCAGGAGTGCCTTTGGAAGAAGTAATACATTTAATGGGTAAAGGTCATGCATCGTGGTCTAAAATACTTGAAACATTGGATTATTTTGGAATTGAATATTCGCCAAAAACTATTTATACAAAAGGCGAAGATTGTGCTTTGCCACCATGTTGCATATTGAATAATGATAATGGCTTTGTACTCTTTTATAAAGGCGCTTACTATGGTGTTACAGATATAGACCCTAAAAAGACAGTGAATTATATTGAAATAAAAGTTAACTGAAATGGGGATTTAGTGTTTTGATAGAAAAACTCATAAATGTTTAATCTGGTTTTTGATATATCTATTAAGTTTTAATTTCGATAATATTTTGGTATGATATTTAAGAGGTTTTTATGAAGAAAAAAGAAATTTTATTTGTAGTTTTTATTCTAATAGTCAGTATTATAGGTGGGGCGATATTCTACCTTTCTAATAAAGATGCCAAATATGCAAATGTTATATTCCACGATAGTAAAAGCGGCGAAGTAAAAACACTCTTGCGTTTTAATATCAATGAAGATAATTATTATGAACTTGATGTACCATATGGTAAGTTTCATATTGAAGTTAAGAATGGACAGTATCGTGCAACTCAGGTCGATTGTCCAAACCAGACCTGTGTTAATGTTGGTTGGGTTCCAAGTCTTGGTTACTATGCTCCAATTATCTGTATACCAAATGGTATCACAATAGAAATTGAGGAATGATTGTTATGAAAATGAATGCTAATAAAAGACTGGCATATGTAACGATGCTAAGTGCGTTGTCAATTGTGATTAATCTTTTTGAGAGTCTATTTATTCCACCAATACAATTTGGAATTCGTTTTGGCTTAGCTAATATTATTGCTCTTGTCACAATAAATATTTTTGGGGTTAAGGAACTTGTGATTGTCAATACAATGAGAATTGTGATTGGCAGTTTATTGAGAGGAGTTATATTTGGATCACCATTCTGGATTAGTTTTGGTGGTGTTGTATTTTCGACAATAGCTATTATTGTAGCACATAAACTAAAGACATCACATATTTTTATGTCGATTCTATCAGCACTGGCACATAGTTTTGGACAGGTTCTGGTAGTTATGGCATTATATAATCAGTCAGGAGTAATTGCTTTGTTCCCTGTATTAGCTGTATCGTCTGTGGCTACTGGTATTTTGACTGGAGCTATTTCAAGAGAATGTTTAAAGAGGATTAAGAGATGAAAATAGGTTTTATTTCGCTTGGATGTGCCAAAAATCTTGTTGATAGTGAATATATCATTGGCATGTTTGACCGTGGAGTGTTTGAAATATCAAACAATCCAAAAGAATGTGATGTGATAGTTATTAATACTTGTGGGTTTATTTTAAGCGCAAAGGAAGAGGCAATTAATACTATTCTTGAAACGGCAGAACTAAAAAAGAATAAGCTTAAGAAGCTGATTGTTACTGGATGTCTATCACAGCGTTATCATGATGAATTGGTTGAAGAAATGCCAGAAGTTGATGCATTTATCAAAATCGATGATTATTATCGTCTTGATGAGATATTGAAGGATGTGTTAAAAGAAGAGGCAATCGCAAAATATAAAGATAATAGAGCTATGATTACTAATAGCTATTATGCATATTTAAAGATATCTGAAGGTTGTGATAATCGTTGTGCCTATTGTGCTATTCCATTAATTAGAGGTAATTGTCATTCATATCCGATGGAAGATATCTTAAAAGAAGCAAGAGATCTTTATAATAAAGGTGTGAGAGAACTTAATGTAGTTGCTCAGGATACAACTTATTATGGTCATGATTTATATGGTGAGTTTAAACTCAAGGAACTGTTAATGAAACTTGATGAAATACCTTTTAAGTGGATTAGACTTCTATATATGTATCCAGATGAAATAGAAGACGATCTTTTGGTTGCAATGTCTAATATGAAACATATCATACCTTATTTCGATATTCCTATTCAGTATGGTAGTGATGTAATTTTAAAGAAAATGAATCGTCGAGGTAGTGTTGAACTCATCAAAAAGAAGATTTCACGCATTAGAGAACTCTTTGATGGGGCTATCTTACGCACAACCCTTATGACAGGATTCCCTTATGAGACTGACGAGACTTTTAATGACACCTTAAATCTTGTTAAGGAGATTGAGTTTGATTCCCTGGGCGCCTTTACATTTTCTAAAGAAGACGATACACAGGCAGCCACCTTTGATCACGAAGTACCAGAGGATATAGCTAAAGAACGTTATGAGATTCTGATGACTGTACAAAATGAAATCGTCAATAAAAAGAATGCTATGCGTGTTGGCAAAACTTTTGAAGTACTTGTTGAAAGATATGAGGAACTGTTTGATCGTTATGTTGGTAGAGCTATATTCAGTGCACCTGATGGTGTTGATGGAATGATATATATCAAAAGTGATAGAACACTTCAGATCGGTGAATTTTATAATGTAGAGATTTATGATTATGAAGACTATGATTTATATGGAAAAATAAACTAAAATGGTGCATAATTGTACTAAAGAGGTATGTTTAAAAATGAATAATTATATTGGAATTGATTTAGGTGGAACAAATGTTCGTGTTGCAAAAGTAGATGAAAGCGGTAACATTCTTGAAGATGTTAAACGCCCATCATATGCTTTGGAAGGACCTGAAAAAGTATTATCAAACATTAAGGAAATGATTAGAGAGATATCTGATTATGAATCATGTAAAGGTATTGGTATAGGTGTACCAGGACCAGTTGATACATATCGTGGAGTTATGACAATGTCAACAAATCTCCCTGGATTCACAAATTATCCTTTGGCTACAATACTCGAAAATGAATTTCATATGCCAGTTTTCTTGGATAATGATGCAAATGTTGCTGGTCTTGCAGAAGCGATTGTTGGTGCTGGTAAAGGCTTGCCAATTGTATATTATATAACTCATTCTACAGGTATTGGTGGTGCGCTGGTAGTAGATGGAAAGGTTGTCTCTGGTAGAAATGGATATGCTGGAGAAGTTGGCGATATTATTATTGACCGTAATCGCAAAAAATATAATCATCTCAATGTTGGAGCTGTTGAAAATGAAGCCAGTGGTACAGCAATCTGCCGCATAGGTAAAGAAGAAATCGGTGAAGATATTGAAAGTGCCCGTGAAGTATTTGGTTTATGTTATGAAGGTGATAAGAAAGCCCTTGAAATTATCGATCGAATTTCATATGACTTCGCACAAATGATGTCAACAGTTGGTTTAATCTGTGATCCACACATCTTTGTAATAGGTGGTGGTTGTTCAAATGCTTCAGATTTATATTTTGATAAACTGAAACAGTACTATAATTCAATGGTTCATGAAGGTATGAAAGATGTCCCAATTGTTAAGGCTGTCCTTAAAGAGCCAGGAGTAATTGGCGCAGCGATGCTTTGCTTATCTAAAGGACTTTAATCGCTGATAAAAACAAACTTCTATTGTCTTTGTGCAATAGGAGTTTTTTAAAGGAGAAAAAAATGCAGGAATTATTTGGGAAATATAAAGATCAAAAAGTCTATTTGTATACAATTGAAAACGAATATTTAAAAGTCAAGGTTTCATCTCTTGGTGCTACCTTGGTATCTTTTATCGATAAAAAACTAAATCGTGATATCGTATTAGGTTTTAAGGATGCTGATGGTTATATTAATCAGCACGGTTCTTATCTTGGAGCGACTGTTGGGCGTTGTGCCAATCGTATTGGCAAGGGTGAATTCACTATTGATGGAGTAACATATCATGTACCTGTTAATGCAGGGCCAAACTGTCTTCATGGAGGCAATGATAATTTAAGCTATAAAGTGTATGATGCAGAAGTATCAGATGACAGGGTTGTTATGCATACTTTTTCAGAAGATAATGAAGAA
>JAQXNC010000013.1 GCA_029097145.1 Bacillota bacterium | reverse complement strand
TTACGCACCTCTAAATCTTATTGAAGATAATAGTATTCATGATCTTGATTATTCATTTTCTTTTGAAACAGACAAAATATCTTTAGATGATATGAATGCTATCGGCGCTGTAAAACGTATAGTTTCTAATTCAGAATATATGGCTAAGCTCTTAAAAGAGAACATAAATTAACGTTATAACATACAAAAAGAGTTATATTTTATAGCTATAACTATAGAATATAACTCCTCTTTTTTATAATGTTATCCAGTATCTTTGGATTATGCCACTTACAGATAATCCAATATCGTCTATAATCTCATTTTCAAGTATTCCACCATTAGCGATAATGGTTTTTCTTGAAGCTTCATTTTCTTTATCGCATGTCAATAAGACTTTAGGGATGTTGTTATGTTTGAGGATTGATAAGAGTTCCTTAAGCATTTCTTTGGCATAGCCACATCTTCTTTTGGATGGTCTGATGCTGTAACCGATATTGCCTCCATACTTTAACAGGAATGGTGAGAGTTCCTTGCGGTAATCAATAATCCCGATAACTTCATCATTTTCATCAATGGCGATATAGGTATCACTCTTAACGTAGCCATCACCATATTTGGCTTTTAGTCTGTTATCAAAATCAAGCCACATCTCATATGTATCACAGTCTTCAAGACCGGCACAGCCATCAAAACTATCATGATTATCAAGCATTTCTTTCTTATAACTCATGACAGAGTCTTTATGTGACATATCAGGTCTAATTAGTTTCATGTTCTTTTGAATATTCTTTGGAAGCTTTCACAAAACCCTTGAATAGAGGATGAGCTCTGTTTGGACGAGATTTGAATTCTGGATGAGCCTGAGTGGCAATGAAGAATCTGTGAGATGGGATTTCAGCCATTTCAACAATAATTCCATCAGGTGATAAACCTGAAAGTGACATACCATGACTTTCAAGTTCTTCGCGGTATTCGTTATTAACTTCATAACGATGGCGGTGACGTTCAATAATTTCATGTTCACCATAGAGATCATGAGCTAAAGAACCATCTTTTAATATACAGCGATACGCACCAAGTCTTAATGTACCACCAATATCAGTGATTTCATGCTGACCATCAAGGAGATGGATAATTGGACATGTAGTATGCTCATCAAATTCCTTAGAGTTGGCATCAGTATAGCCTAAGACATGTCTTGCGAATTCTACTAAAGATAACTGCATACCAAGACATAGACCTAAGAAAGGGATATTGTTTTCTCTGGCATATCTGATGGCTTCAATCTTACCTTCAATACCACGGTTACCAAAACCACCAGGTACGATAATACCTGAGACATCAGCGAAGATATCTTCAGCCTTCTCTTTTTCTAATCTCTCTGAATCAACCCACTTAATCTTAACCTTGATATCATTTTCAATACCGGCATGACTTAGAGCTTCCACAACACTTAAATAGGCATCGTGTAAGGCTACATATTTACCGACAAGGGCAACTTTGACATAACCTTTAGAGTTTCTTAAACGTTCAAGCATTCTTAACCAGTCACTATGATCTGGAGTATTGTTTTCAAGATGCAGTGTTTCGACTACCGCATCAGCCAGACCTTCCTTTTCAAGCATCATTGGTGCTTCATAGAGATATTCGACATCAGTATTATTTAAGACATTCTTAGGTTTAACATTACAGAATAAACCAATCTTTTCCTTAGTCTTATCTTCTAAAGGTATCTCTGTACGGCAGACAATGATATCTGGCCATAGACCTAAAGCCTGTAAAGACTTAACAGACTGCTGGACTGGTTTAGTCTTGACTTCAAGTGAAGCTCTTAAAAATGGTACAAGACAGACATGAATGAGACAAGTATTCTCAACCCCAACATCATACCTAAACTGTCTGATAGATTCTAAGAATGGTGATGATTCTATATCACCAACTGTACCACCAATCTCAATGATTACTACTTCATCTTTATCTTCTGAGACATGAAATCTTGATTTAATCTCATTTGTGACATGCGGGATAACCTGGACAGTCTTACCGCCATAGTCGCCTCTTCTTTCCTTGGTTAATATCGCATCATAGACCTTACCAGTTGTGATATTCGATTCTGATGTCAGATATTCATCAATAAATCTTTCATAATGTCCAAGGTCGAGATCAGTCTCAAGACCATCTTCTGTTACGAAAACTTCCCCATGCTCAACGGGATTAAGGGTTCCAGGGTCAATATTCAGATATGGGTCAAACTTCTGCATAAAGACTTTATAACCTCTATCCTTTAATAACCTGCCAAGTGAGGCTGCAGTAATACCTTTACCGAGCCCAGATACAACACCTCCTGTTACAAATACATATTTTGTCATAATTTCCCCCATTAAAAAAAGGGGTTATCAGTCCTTCATCCTTGCGGATTAAACTAGACTGATAATCCCTTTGTATAACCTGTGTTCTTTCATAATTATGTATATAAATATACTCTAAATCAGTATAAAAATAAATACTGAATCTATAAAAATTATATAATTTTCATGATAGAATAGTTATATTGTAAAGGAGATAAATCATGAACTATATTGTATATGTTGTATTGTTTGTTGTGATAGTTGTAATGATCTTTCAAAACTATAAATTAATGAAGCGTTCTAAACACGCTAAGAAGTATATAAACTGTACTGATGCTGTATTTGATCATAAGGAAAATGCCTTAGAGATGTTAAATGAATATATCAGTAATGAAGACAGCATTGAATTTAAGAATAAGGGTCGTGTAGTTAAGGCTTTTGTGGAAGCTGAAACTTCTGATCCTAAAGAGACTATTGAACATCTGGAACTCTTTGATGTCATTTATACTAAGAATAAATTTGATAAGGAGAAGTTTGATTTTAATTCAGATACTTTCTTCTGGATGTTGTTACTTGCGGCGAGATTATATAAGAAGGGTTATATTGAATCATTAAATCTTTTAAATGAAAAAGAGAATATGTATGATGATGATATTAAGGATGATGTCGTAGTGGCTTTATTCCATAATATGTATGATAACTTTAAGGGTAATCGTCATAATGATTTCTATGTCTTACTGACTGAGGGTGATTACAGTAGTTATACTTATGATAAGCGTCTCATTGGTTTCTATAAGTATATTGCGATTACTATGAAGGCTTATAATGGATTAGAACTCAGTGAAGATGATACTAATGATATTAAAGTCTTTGCGACCAAGAAGGCTGGTAAGTTACTGATGAGTGATCTTGGTATTCTTGATAAATATCTGGAAAAACCAGAAGAGACTAAAGAAGTGACTGAAAAAAAGAATGAGGATGAAGAATAATCATGAAGATGATTGTTGGACTTGGAAATCCAGGAAAGGAATATGAAAGAACCAGACATAATGCTGGTTTTTTAGTCATTGATGAACTGGCCAGAAAACTGAATGTATCAATCAATGAAAAAAAGATGAATGCCTTATATACAATCTATCGTCATAAGGGTGAAAGTATTATTCTTTTAAAACCTCAGACTTATATGAACCTGTCAGGTGAGGCAGTCTTAAAGTTTAAGAATTATTATAATATTGATACTAAGGATATTATCGTTATTCATGATGATTTGGATTTACCTTTGGGTAAGATCAGAATCAGAGAAAAGGGTTCATGTGGAGGACAGAATGGTATGCGTAATATTATAGACTTGCTGCACACTAATGAGATTAAAAGAATCAGAGTTGGTATATCACATGACCGTCAGTATGATACCAAGGATTATGTACTAGGAAGATTTGATGAAGAAAGTATGAAGGTTTTTAATGAAGTGAAGGATAAGGCATCTGATGCCTTAATCTATTCATTTGATAATACCTTTATCAATGTAATGAACAGGTTTAATTAATGTCAATAATACTTGATTATTTAAAGAAGAGACTCAAAAGAGATGATTATGTTAAGTCATCTTCTTTGGCATATAATTCAATAGTTGAAGAAGCTTTAAAACTGTCACTTTATGCTAAAGAAGATTTCCCACTTGTCATCGTTAAAGAGAATACCTATCTCGCTAACCGTTTATATGAAGAACTGCTTTCATATTATGATGAAAAGGAACTGGCATTATTTACTCCTGAAGAATCAATGCGAGCTGAGGCGATTGTGGCTTCATATGAAAATAGAGCCTTAAGAATTAATACCTTATATTCTCTTATCAAGGGACAGCCTAAGATTATTGTGACCAGTGTCTATGGTCTTTTAAGACATTTACCAGATAAGCATATCTTTGAAGATAATATTATTCATATCAGTAATGGTGACATTATGGATAAGGAAGCTTTAATTAACTGTCTTAATAATATGGGTTATGAGAATGTCTTAAGATGTGAAACACCGATGACTTATGCTTCAAGAGGAGCGATAGTTGATGTCTTTTCAGTTAATTATCAGTATCCTTTAAGAATTGAATTCTTTGATGATGAAATAGATTCCATCAGATTTTATGATGTCAATACACAAAGGACGATTAATACAGTTGATGAATGTGAGATTATCTTTGGCAGTGATCTGATCTTTGATGATGAAGATATTGAAAGTATAGAAGATATCTTAAAAGATTATGATTCTTCAAGAGCTGAGATTGATATGGATTATTTACGTCATCATATCTATGATGGAAGTCTATATTATTACTATGCCTTTATTAAACATCATTCACATTTATTAGATTATATCGAAGATCCGGTTTTATATTTAAGTAATACTGATAAGATTAATGAACATATAAAGATACTTAAGGATGAAACCTATGAATATTTAAGAGAATATGCTGAAGATAATAATCTGCCTTTAAGGTTTCAGGTCTTTGGGGAATTAAATGAAGAGGTTAAGGGACAAAGACTTCTAAAGAGTTCACCATACAGTGAAGTCTTTCCAGTATTTGAAGAGATAGATTTACCAAGAGGACCACTCAATACCTTAATGATGATGGTTCTTAAAAAGACAAGACCTATTACTGTTATTGCGGTAAATGAGAAAGAAGCTAAAGAGATAACTGAATATCTTGATGAACATGAGATAGCTTTTACTGTTAATAATATTGAATATGGGATTAATGTCGTCTATGAAGATTTAAATCATGGATTTGAATCTAATAAACTCGACATGATTGTCTATTCAGGTAGTGAACTCTTTAATCATAAGAAGGCTTTAGGTAAATATGCCCGTAAATATGAAGAAGCGACAGTTTTAAATTCATATGATGAATTAAAGAAGGGTGATTATGTTGTACATAATCAGTATGGCATAGGACAGTATATTGGGATTGAAAAGAGAGTTGTCAATAATATTACCCTTGATTATTTAAAGATTGCCTATCGTAATAATGATGAATTACTGGTGCCATTATCACAGTTTTCACTTGTCAGAAAGTATGTATCTAAAGAAGGGGCAGTTCCTAAGTTACATAAACTGGGTTCTAAGGAATGGGCTAATACCAAAAAGAAGGTTGAAGAGAACGTTAATGATCTGGCAGAAAGACTGATTGAATTATATGGTGAAAGAAATAAAGATATTGGTTTTGCCTACAGTGAAGATAATGATATACAAAGAGAGTTTGAGGATGAGTTTGTCTATGAACTGACTAAAGATCAGATTACAGCTGTTAAGGAAGTTAAAAAGGATATGGAAAGCTCGAAACCGATGGATCGTCTGCTTTGTGGTGATGTTGGGTTTGGTAAGACTGAAGTAGCGATCAGAGCTTCAATGAAGGCTGTTCTCGATCATAAACAGGTAGCATATTTATGTCCGACAACTATTCTTTCAATGCAACATTATAAGACATTTAAAGATCGCTTCAGAAACTATCCGGTAAAGATAGCGATTATGAATCGTTATGTATCTAAGGCTGAACAGAAAGAGATTATTAAAGATCTGTTTGAACATAAGATTGATATATTGATAGGTACTCATCGTATCTTATCTAAAGATATCAGGTTTAAGGATCTGGGTTTACTGATAGTTGATGAGGAACAGCGTTTTGGGGTTGAACATAAGGAAAGAATCAAGGAATTAAAGACCAGTATTGATGTCTTATCTTTAAGTGCGACACCAATCCCAAGAACTCTGCAGATGTCTTTAGTTGGTTTAAGAGGTTTATCAACTCTTAATTCTGCACCAAGAAACCGTTATCCAGTTGAAACCTATGTCGTTGAAAAGAATGAAGGACTGATTGTTGAAGTCATTGAAAGAGAACTTTCAAGAGGTGGACAGGTCTTCTATCTTTACAACAATGTTGATCATATCTACGCTTTAGCAAGAAAGATAGGCATGTTGGTGGAAGGCTCAAAGGTTCTGGTGGCTCATGGTAAGATGAGCAGCGAAGAACTTGAAGATGTCATGAAGGATTTCTATGAGAATAAGGCCAATATCCTTATCTGTACGACTATTATTGAAACAGGTATTGATATCCCTAATGCCAATACGATTATTATTGATAATGCTCAGAACTTTGGTTTATCTCAGTTATATCAGATTAAGGGACGTGTAGGACGCAGTGATAAGATTGCCTATGCCTATTTAATGGTGCCACCTAAGAAACAGTTAAGTGAAACAGGTACTAAGCGTCTTAATTCAATTAAGGAATTTACAAGTCTTGGCAGTGGTTATAAGATTGCCATGCGCGATTTATCCATTAGAGGTGCTGGTGATATGTTAGGGTCAAAACAGTCTGGTTTTATTGATAATGTTGGACTTGATCTCTATTTATCAATGCTTGAAAAGGCTATTAAGGCTAAAAAGGGTGAAGTGGTTAAGGACGAAGAGAACGTTACTAAACCATTTATTCCTCTTGATTCATATATTCCTGAAAGCTTTACAAATAATGATTATGATAAACTGAATCTATATCATCGTCTTGATAAGATTGATAATAAGACTGATTTACTGGAATATTATCTTGAAGTAAAGGATGAATTTGGTAAACTGCCAAAAGAGATTGAATCACTCTTTGATAAGAAACAGATTGAACTTCTGATGGAACTTAAATATGTTGAATCAATCAGAATACAGGGCAGTATGATAGTAGCGATACTGACAAAGACTTTCAGTGATACTGTTGATGGAATGAAACTCTTTGAATATTGTGCAAATCTTTCTAAAGATATTAAAATACGTTATATAAAGAATAAACTGGAATTCAGTATTCAAAATAGAAGGGAGGGCATCAAGAAGATTCTAATATTACTTGATCATCTTGATGAATTAACTAATGAGAATCGATAAATATTTAAAGGTTGCAAGAGTACTTAAAAGAAGAGTTGTAGCCAAGGAACTGGCAGATAATGAAAGACTTCTTATCAATGGCAGAGTAGCCAAGGCTGGTAATGAAGTTAAGGTTAATGATGAGATTACAATTATGTTTGGTCATCGTCATTTAAAGATCAGAGTCCTCGATATTAAGGAACATATTAAAAAAGAAGATACTGAATCACTCTATGAAGTCATAGATGATCGAAAGGATGTGCTATAATAGTCATATGACAAAGAAAAAGAAGACTAAGAAACGTTTATCAAAACCTGTTATCAAGATTATCAGTATTGTCGCTATATTATTTTCTATTTATCTTCTGATTGGGGTTGGTAAGGAAATATATACGATGATTGAATTACAGAAGAAATCAGAGATTGCAAATCAAGAACTGGAGAGATTAAAGGAAGAGAATGCGACCTTAATCTCTAAAAGAGATAAACTTGAAGATCCTGAATATGTTATGACATATGCCAGAGGAAACTACATGTTTTCCAAGGATGGTGAACAGATATTCTATCTGCCTTCATCAAACAGTAAGGCCACTGATGATTCAGAAGCAAAATAAAACACCTACGGGTGTTTTTATTGTATTATTGGGACATGAGATTATTATTTACCATGGATAAAAAAGATTATGATAAATGCACTAAGGAGTTTATCAGAAATTCAGCTAGAGGTATTATTATTGAGAATAATAAGGTCGCAATGATTCACAGTCTGAAATATGATTATTATAAGTTTCCGGGCGGTGGAATTGAGAAGGGTGAAAGTATCATTGATGCCTTAATCAGGGAAACAGAAGAAGAAGCTGGTTTAGAAGTTATTAAAGATACTATCAGAGAATATGGATATGTACATCGGATACAAAAAAGCAACCATGACGATGATGAAGTCTATATTCAGGATAACTATTATTATTTATGTAGTGTGGAAAATAAGCGAGTTAAACAGAAACTTGATGATTATGAAGCTGAAGAAGGACACAGCTTGGAATTTGTTGATCCTCTAAAGGCTATTGAGAGAAATCGCTGTGTCAAAAACAGTCCATATGACAATATGATGTTTGAAAGAGAAATTAAAGTATTAGAGTTACTGATTAAAGAAAAGTTAATTGTATAAAAGAGGAGAAAGTTATGCTTAATATTGGAACTAAAGCACCAGAATTTGCATTGAAAGATCAGAATAATGAAATACATCACTTAAGTGATTATCAGGGACAGAAGGTTTTACTGTATTTCTATCCTAAAGATAATACCAGTGGTTGTACACTTCAGGCTAAAGGATATTCAGAGATGATTCATGAATATCTTAAAAGAGGTATTAAGGTTATTGGTATATCTAAGGATTCAATAAAATCACATAAGAATTTTGAAACCAAACAGGAATTAAAGATTACTTTATTATCTGATGATAGTCTTGATGCGATTAATGCCTATGATGTCTATAAGGAAAAGACCCTATATGGTAAGAAATATATGGGTGTTGTCAGAACGACATATCTGATAGATGAGAATGGTTATATTATTTATGCCAATGATAAGGTCAAGGCTAAGGAAGATGCCTATAAAATGCTTGAACAACTTTAAAAGGAACACTGAATGTAGTTCCTTTTTTAAAGCAATGATTTATATGATTTATAGCCAAAAAGATCATCGGCGCTCATGACTGCGTTATTAATAGCTTTAGCCATCGCAAATGAAGCCATTGTACCTATGACATCTGCACTGCTTTTAACTTTACCAGTACACATGGCATAGACACTGTCACCATCCATCGACATATTAACAGGACGAATGGTTCTCGCTAAACCATTGGAAGCCATGGCAGCAACTTTATTCATCGAAGCCTTATCAAGTTTTGCGTTCGTGATAATGGCACCAATTGTCGTATTTAACCCGAAAGTATTCATTAACTGCAGAAGTTTAACAGCTTCATCTTCACAGTCGATAATATGTTCTTTTTTATTGTCAAGAAGACCAGCCAGAGGTTTATTTGAATCGATTTCATAGACATTGCCAATCGCATTGACAATGACTATAGCGCCAACTTCGAGTTTACCAACTTTTAGCGCAA
This sequence comes from Bacillota bacterium, assembly GCA_029097145.1. Classification (GTDB taxonomy): domain Bacteria; phylum Bacillota_I; class Bacilli_A; order Erysipelotrichales; family Erysipelotrichaceae; genus JAHHTG01. The sequence continues at coordinate 2,853 of JAQXNC010000013.1, read as the reverse complement.
AGGTTCCAAGTCCTGATTTCATGGCATATTTATCACCCTTCATCTTGCCGACGGTTGCACCCATGCCACCACCTATATTACCACACCTTGGAAGATTCTTCTCGGCATCAAGACAGGCTTTATACCCCATTTCGCCATCAGGTCTGACCTTGCCATTACCAACTCCAAGATCAAAGATACAAGATCCCACAACAATCGGTACAATGGCATTACCTACCTTGACACCTTTACCTTTTTCTTCAAGGTATTTCATAATACCACCAGCCACATCAAGGCCATAGGCGCTGCCTCCACTTAAGAAAAGTGCATTAATCCCATCGTTTGACTTTAGAGGGTCAAGTAAGACCGTCTCTCTTGAAGCAGGCCCACCACCTCTGATATCTACACCACATATGGCCTTTTCATCTGGCAGTATTACGCTGACACCTGTACCATTAACGGCATCATCAAAATGCCCAATCTTTATCCCTTTAATATCATTAATACTTATTTCCTGATAATTTTTCATACATTTCACCTTTATTTATATTATACGAAAGAAAATTTAAAAAAGTGCTTAATTGCCGAAAAGAGCAATTATCTCCTAGGAGTTAATAGCTCTTTTTACACTAAAAAGAGCTATTAAGCACTTTTGCATTCAAAAACTAGATTATATATAATATGCATGCAATCTATTAAAGAAGGACAATAATCTCTGGTCAGCTAAAGACCAGGACGCTGTTAAGTTTCTGTTTATATATAAAATATATAGATAGGAGATAGCGACTTATGAGTAATTATGAGTCATTGATGATATTACTGGCGTTAATGACGCTGATTATCAAAATCATTGAATTATTTAATGAAAATAAAAAGTAGTCCCATAAGATTTTTGGCAAAACGGACTACTTTTTAGTTCAAAATCCAGAGATTAGCTTTAATAGATTGCTTTTCTCTATATGTAGTATATCATTTCTGATAACTAAAATCTATAATAACAACAATACATCCAATAGATACAAAAACTTACATAAATAACTAAAGTGTCGATTAGGTGTCTAAATCTCTTTTTTAACCACATTTAGACACCTGATCTATATATAGTTTGATAAATGGCTAAATCAGTTATCTCCTCGATGATAACGGATTTTCATATGTTCAGAAGCATTATTAAGGATTTGGCCAAGGGCTTTATCTGATTCAGTTTTAACTATATTAACTATCTTGTCATTGGCTTCCTTTAAAATATCTGCATCTGCACCTTCTTTGATTTTGGCATCATATTCATAAATTACCTGTTGAGTCTGATTTAATACGGCATTCATATAACGTTCATTGAATATCATTGCAGTACCTATATGAGCGTCAGTTAATGCAGCAATGAGACGGCTGTGCCAATATGCATTATCACAAGAGACAGTATCAGTAGTTCCACTGATATATTTAGGGAATTCACTGACATTGGCATATACTGGGAAGCAGGCAGTAAAGCCACTTCCACCTAAAGACAGCCATTCTACACCCTGGATTGCTGATGGTAAATAGCCACGAATCTGCATTATGCCGCAAACATCGCTGTTAGGAACGCCGATAGTACGGTATTTACCACTCTCTGTTGCCCTTTTATCATATGGATTATATGGAGTACCCTGATAGTAAGAACCTAAAAGATAACGGACATCAGAAACAGTAATCTTTCTTTCTGGTACAAAAGACCATGGAATATCATTACTTTCAGGTGTGAAATCAGCATTTTCTCCATCCCATTTATATTTACGAGGATTCAGGTATCTTCCCATGAACCAGGCTCTTGGGGTGTTGTAGATATGGTCAGCATCAGAATGTGAACCAAATGCCAGACGTGGATTGAAATCTTTTCCTGTGTCAAGAGCCAAGTGATATTTTGTCACAAATTCTCTTAAGTCAGCTGAACATAGGTTTGCTTCCTGTTTACCATAAGCATCTTCAAAATCAAAATGATCTAAACCAAACTGATTTGGCATAATCACTACGCGATCATCTGGTACACGTTTGGCAATCCAATGGTGACCACCAATGGTTTCCATCCACCAGATTTCATCAGCATCCGCAAAGGCCATGCCGTTAGCTTCATAAGTTCCATATTTTTCAAGTAAAGCTCCAGTACGTAAAACACCTTCTTTAGCAGAATGAATATAAGGAAGTACCAATGTAACTAAATCTTCTTCTCCAATACCTCCAGGTATTTCTTTGGTTTTACGTCCTTTCTTAGGTTCATAACGGACATATGGATCAGCTCCAACAATCAGTGAATTAGTAGTAATTGATTCAGTTGCAGTCATAGCGACATTGGCTTCATTGATACCACAGGCTGGCCATACCCCATAAGTCTGAGTTACATTTGGACAATCAGTATAACGCATGGCGTCTTCAGGTAATTCCACAGTTAAATGTGAAATAACTGTTTTATAGGTTGATGCCTTAGTTCTGGCAGGATGAGATAAAACTTTTTTGGCTTCAAAGCGTCCATCATCATTTCTGGCAATAATTGTTGAACCATCATGAGTAGCTTTTTTACCAGCGAGAATAGTTGTACAAGGCATAATAGTCTCCTTCCATGAAATTGTCTATGTAATTACTTTACTACTGTAGAAAATAAATATCTATATCTATAACTTAAATATTAAGTATCTAAATCTCATATTTTAAACCACATTTTGACACTTAATAATTTTTTAAAAAAAGTGCTTAATGGTCGAAAAGAGCAATTAAGTCCTAGGAGATAATTGCTCTTTTTGATGTAAAAAGAGCAATTAAGCACTTTTGCATTAACTTATACAAAAAATTATAATAACTATGCAATCTATTAAAGAAGGACTATAATCTCTGGTCAGC
>JAQXNC010000012.1 GCA_029097145.1 Bacillota bacterium | reverse complement strand
CTGACTTCTTTTCTGGCTTTCTGACGGCTGATTTCAACAAATGGAGCCAGATGACTTAAGGTAATTGACTGACCACCATATTGTGATGATGCCACCTGTGCAATAATCTGTGTAGCGACATTACATGCAGTTGAGAAACTGTGTGGTTTTTCAATCATGGTATCAGAGATAACAGTACCATTCTGCAACATGTCCTCAAGATTCACAAGACAGCAGTTATGCATATGCTGTGCATAATAATCTGAATCATGGAAGTGGATGATGCCTTTTTCGTGAGCTTCAACGATATCTTCAGGAAGCAGGAAACGCTTAGTGATATCCTTTGATACTTCACCAGCCATATAGTCTCGCTGTACAGAGTTAACCAGTGGATTCTTATTTGAATTTTCCTGTTTAACTTCTTCGTTAGTTCTTTCAAGCAGACTCATGATCTGTTTATCAGTAGAGTTAGACTTTCTGACTAACGCTCTTTCATAACGATATGTAATGTAGTTTTTAGCTACAGTATAAAAGCCGTGAGCCATGATTTCTTTTTCTACCATATCCTGAATTTCTTCGACGTTGGCAGAACGTTTCATGGTCTTACACTTGTTTACGACATTGTTAGATATTTCTTCAATCACTTCATCACTCATAGGTGAATTGAGCGTAGCTTTATTGGCTTTAGCGATTGCATTTATAATTTTAGTCACATCAAAAGTGACTTCTTCACCACTTCTTTTGATTACATTCATAACTTGATACCCCTCGTACATATATTTATACCTAAAAATAGTTGAATGTTCAATCATTATACCCAAGATTTCATCTAAAAAATATTTTCTTTATGAAATGTATGAAAATAATCATCATTTTCATTGATTCTATATATGAAACCATTTTCATAGGCAATAAACCTTAAAACTGGGAAATAATTTTGGTATAATGTTTAAGTCGATTAAAGGAGTATTAATGAAGAAGTTTAGTATATTATTTGTCTTAATATTATTTTTAACCATGACAGGATATAACAGTTCAGCTGAAGAGATAGATAGTGCTTCAGGTGAATTAAATATAACTGAATTAAAAGATTATCAGAAACGTTATGTAGGTGAAGAAGTCGATGTATGTTCGAAGAGTTCAACCAAGACATATATGGATTATCGGGCAATCACATCGCGAAGTTCAAAACAGTATAAATTCATTCATGAATATATGACTGTCGATGAAGACAGTGGTTTCCTCTATGATGAGGAAGGCTTCATCGGAGTAGCACTTGGTTCATTTTATGGTAAGATTGGTGATCGTTATTATGTGACACTTGATAGTGGTATCGTCTTGCCTTTGATCAAGATTGAAGAAAAGGCTGATAAGGATACTGTTAATGGTTGTGCTCATACATCAGACAGCAGTGTCATTGAGTTTGTAATTGATACTGAATATGCAGCTGAGAGTGAATATTTCAATATCAGAGGTAATGGATTAATCATGTCAGGTAACTATAATAACTATAAGTTATTTAAGGGTAAGATTGATAAGATTGAAAAGGTTACCGATGAACTCAATGATAACTATGTTGAGTATGTTGAAAAGGATATGGAAGAATTTGATAATCAGGATATCTTCCAGTATGCTAGTGGATATTAAGCCATATTCTGGCTTTTTATTTTCGGGGGATGAGTATGCAAAAGCAGGAATTTAAAGACAGACTTGCAGCTATTGGGGTAAATATTACAGATTTAATGATGGAACAGTTTGATTCATATTATCATTTACTGGTTGAATGGAATGGTTTTATGAATCTGACTGGGATTACAGATGAAGAAGAAGTATATGAGAAGCACTTCTATGACTGTCTTTTATCAGCTGCAGGATTTAAATATCAGGGAATGATGGCTGATGTGGGCAGTGGTGCAGGATTTCCAGGATTGGTTTTAAAGATTGCCTTTCCGGAATTAAAAATGACTTTAATTGAACCCATCAATAAAAGATGTAACTTTTTAAATGAAGTTATTAAGACCTTAGGTTTAAAGGATATTGAAGTTATCAATAAACGCAGTGAAGACTATGTGAGTGAACATCGTGAGCAGTTTGATATTGTCTCAGCCAGAGCCGTATCAAATGTCAATATCTTGAGTGAACTGTGTGTACCATTACTTAAGATTGGTGGCACATTTGTCATCTTAAGAGGGTCTAATGGCAACGAAGAGATTAAGGATGGTCAGAAGGCTTTAAAGCTATTGGGTGCTGATGAAGACAGAATCCTTGAAACAGGACTGAGTGATGGATCTAAGCGTATTATCGGCTACTATAAAAAGATGAGACATACTGATAAGAAATATCCGCGCAATTATGGAATGATAAAGAAGAAACCGTTATGAGAGAAGTAAGTATATTAAATATAAATGAGATTAAACCTAATAGATCACAGCCAAGGCTGGATTTTGATGATCAATCAATCAGAGATTTAGCTGCATCCATCAAAGAGAATGGACTGATACATCCAATAGTTGTCAGAAAGATGGATGATGGCTATGAGATTATCGCTGGTGAGCGAAGATACAGAGCTTTATGCACGCTTGATAAAGAGAGTATTGAAGCGATTATTATTGATTCAGATGATAATGAAAGTGCCAATCTGGCACTAATAGAGAATATGCAAAGAGAAGATCTAAGCGCAATTGAAGAAGCTCTGGCAATTGAGAAGATCATGAAGACTAATCATATCACTCAGTTTGAAATCGCTAAAAAACTGGGATATAAGCAGTCAACAATTGCCAATAAGCTAAGACTCTTAAAGCTGCCTGATTATATTAAACTGGCAGTCTCAAGAAATGAAATTACTGAAAGACATGCCAGAGCTCTATTAAAGGTATCAGAAGATAAACTGGAAGAAGTCTTTAATACCATAGTTGAAAGAGGCTATAATGTAAGAAAGACAGAAGAATATATTAAAGCCTTAAATGATAAGGATAAGAATAGAATTAAGGCTGTATCAGCCAGCGTTAGACTGGGTATCAATACCATTAAACAGTCATATGATTTATGTCGCAAGACTGGTCTTGACGCTGATTATCAGGTTACGGAATATGAAGATGAAGTTAAGGTAACCATTAGATTTAAAAAACAGGGGTAACTTTTATGGGTAAAATTATTGCGATTGCCAACCAGAAGGGTGGCGTAGGAAAGACCACGACCAGTATTAATCTGGCAGCTGGACTATCATATCTTGGAAAGAAAGTACTGTTGGTTGACTTTGACCCTCAGGGTAATGCCACTCAGGGTATTGGACATCATGTTGATTCTGAAGATATGACAGTTTATGATTTGCTTTTAAATGATGCTGAAAGTGAAGATTGTATCTCAACCTTAAAGAATCCACCTTTAGATCTCCTGCCTGCTTCTATATCACTGGCAGGGGCTGATCTTGAGATGGTTAATATAGAAAAGGGCAGAGAATATCTTCTAAAGAATCAGTTATGTAAGATTGAAGACAGATATGACTTTATTATTATTGACTGTCCGCCATCATTAGGTTTACTCAATACTAATGCCCTGACAGCTGCTGATTCAGTTATTATTCCTGTACAGTGTGAATATTATGCCTTAGAAGGTGTTACGCAGTTATTACAGACCATCAGACTGGTACAGAGACTCTTTAATCCTGACTTAAGAATTGAAGGTGTACTGCTTACCATGTTTGATGCCAGAACTAATCTTTCAGTGGATGTCCAGCAGGATATCGTTAAACACTTTAAGGAAAAGGCTTATCGCACATATATTCCAAGAAATATCAAACTGTCTGAAGCTCCATCAGTTGGTAAATCAATCTATGATTACGCCATTAATTCTGAAGGAGCCAAGGCTTATGTCGCTTTAACTAAAGAAGTAATCGATAGAAACAGAGGTGAATAAGGTGGCAGCGAAGAATAAGAAACTGGGTAGAGGGCTTGATGCGATATTTGGTGAAGGCATTGAGAATGTCTTAAATGATATTGAAGTACCAAAGGGTGTATCGTCATCACAGACTGAGATCAGTATTAAGGATATTCATACCAACCCATATCAGCCAAGAAAGACCTTTAAGGATGATAAGATTGAAGAGCTGGCTGCATCAATCCGTGAACATGGCGTCTTTCAGCCAGTCTTAGTCAGAAAATCATCGGTATCAGGTTATGAACTGGTAGCGGGTGAAAGAAGACTCAGGGCTTCTAAACTGGCTGGAAAGAAGACAATTCCTGCGATTGTCGCTGAATTTGATGATCGTCAGATGATGGAAATCTCACTGCTTGAGAATATTCAAAGAGAAGATTTAAGTCCGATTGAAGAAGCAGAAGCCTATGATAAACTGATTGATAAACTTGATTATACACAAGAAGAACTATCAAACCGTATTGGTAAATCAAGAGTATATGTCACCAATACCTTAAGACTCTTAAAACTACCTTCTGAAATCAGAAAGATGGTTAATGATGGTAAACTCTCATCAGGACATGCCAGATGTTTAATTGGGCTTGAAGAGAATAAGGCTATAGAACTAGCTGAGATGGCTGTTAAGAAGAATATGACTGTCAGAGATCTGGAAAGACTGGTATCTAAAAAAGAAAAACCTCTAAAAGAGGTTAAGAAAGATCTGTATCTTGAAAATGTCAGACATATTATGGAAGCTAAACTCAATACTGCAATTGAAGTGACAAAGAATAAGATTACTATCAGCTATAATGGCAATGACAATCTCAATGATATCCTTGAAAAGCTTGGATGTCTTGAGGAACACTAGTCAGTCATTATGGCTGATTTTTTATTATGTAGCACGATAGAAACAAAGTTCGGTCGAAAAACGCAAATATATTTGAAAGACAGAAGGAACAGTTTGGAAAAAGCGAGTTTTCAGATGTGGCATATTTTATTTTAATGGTAATGCTGGACTGCAGTCGGTTTTTGGCTATAATCGGGATACCGATAGAATTATTAATGAACTGGGAAGTGTTGTTAAGAAAATTGTGCTTTGAAAAACGCTTGTGATATTTGATGAGATTCAGACATGTCCAAGAGCTATTCAGTCATTGAAATATTCTTGTGAAAACATTTATGAACTCAATATCATTTTTGTGGAATCTTTA
>JAQXNC010000011.1 GCA_029097145.1 Bacillota bacterium | reverse complement strand
ACATTAACCCAGCATAAGAATCCTGATTCAGGTAATTCACATGAGACATTTGGAATTGAATTCAGAATCTCATAAGCCTTATGACGACGATATTCGTAGGCTTCATTAAAGACATTCATGAATTCAGGATGTCTGAAAGCTTCAATGATAGCCTTTTGTGATGATGTCGATGTCGCTCCGATAACACCAACCGCATTGGCATACATCTTATCCATGATGACATCATTCGCTACAATATAACCAACTCTAAGTCCGCTTAAACCCATACCCTTGGATACTGAAAAGACAGTAACTGTCCTGTCAAACATCCCATCCATACTGGCAGGAGTGATCATTTCATTCTCATATGTATAATCTTCAAAAGCCTGATCGACCACTAATACAAGATCATGTCTGATAACGACATTTCTTAAAGCTTCTAAAGATTTACGGTTATAGACAGTCGTTGTCGGATTATTAGGGTGTGTTAAGATAATCATCTTAGTCTTAGGTGTAACCAGTTTTTCAAGTTCTGCCTCTTCAATCTGATAACCCTTTGTCTCATCTAAGAGATAATCAATGACCTTACCACCCATAATTCTGATATTCAGATAGTTATTAGGATAACTTGGCGATGGGATTATTACTTCATCACCATCATTGATAAATGGCAATATCGCAAAGTATAAGCCACTGTCAGATCCTGGAGTAATGATGATATTTCTAAGCGGATCAACTTCCAGATGATTAAAACTCTTAAGTTTTTTAGCTATTTCAATCTTTAATTCACTGTTACCGATTGGAGCTGTATAGTGAGGAGAAGATTCATCTTCGATAGCCTCTATTAAAGCTTCCTTAATAAATTCCGGCATTGAAAGATCAGGCATAAACGGATCAGCCCAGCCCATTAAATCAACGCCTTCATTCTTTAACTTCTCATATGCATCACCGACATCAGCCTTATCTGCACTTGAGAATAAACCGCCATTAGCCTCCTTAAAGGCATCTATCATTTTATGATTCATATTATTTAACAGCGATTACTTCTACTTCAGCTAAGGCATTCTTCGGTAAAGTCTTAACAGCGACACATGATCTTGCAGGCTTAGAAGTAAAATAAGCTCCATAGATTTCATTAAAAGTCGCAAAATCACCCATATCTGCAATAAAACATGTCGTTTTTACCACATCATCCTTGCTGTATCCGGCAGCCTTTAATAAATTATCAATATTCTTAATAATCTGTTTAGTCTGTTCAACGATACCTTCAGCCAATACTCCAGTTACAGGATCAACTCCTAACATTCCTGACTGATAAAGAGTATTACCAGTATCAATTGCCTGTGAATATGGTCCTATAGCTGCAGGAGCCATATCTGTGTGTACTATTTTACGCATTGTATTTTCCTCCTTCTTTTAAAAAAAGCAGTTAATCCTGCTTTCTTCCAATACGTCCCTTCCATAATTCTGGTATTGAGATAAATCTGATCGCATCAGCATTCTGTTTAGCCTGATTACGCTGTGCCTTGGTATTGCCATTATGCACATCATTCAGAATCTTCTTATCAACCATATATTGAACATATACATATTTCTTTATCAAAAACCATGATACAACAGTTTTCTCAATTAAAGCAGCTTTATCTTCAGTATTCTTTAAATCTTCAAAGATATTATCTTTAATCTTAGTCGCTATATCAAGAGCGTGTTTAAACATTGCATCATAATTCTCGTACATTTTCTGATCTACTTCCCTTTGCAGATAACCAGCACGATTATTAAACAGTTTCTTATATAACTCAACTACTTCATTAATATGATTGGTATCAATAGCTACCAGATCATTCTTTACACCTTCAAAACTTGCATTACTTTCAGTAGCACAGTAATATAAGCCCTTGGCATAGACATATTCATCTGCCATTATTATAGCCTTTTCTCTATCATCCTTCTTGGCATAGATGATATAAGGACATTTAAAGGCCTTTTCACTAAGCTTATTGATATCCTTATAACGGATAATCAGATTTGAAATTGAATTATCAGATAATTTAATTCCATAATTAACACATATCTTTAAATCAGGATCTGCGTTTAATAAGGCAGCAAATAACGGATATACTTCATCTTCACTTGAGATTGTCCCTAAATAATCTTCAAGATACCCATTGAAGTCACAGTCATTACCACCCTTTCTAGAGTCTACTGCTTCATTAAGTAATTCATATACTCCCATAATAATCTCCTTAAACATCATAATTATATTTTAATCTAAGAAAAATTGACATATTTTTTATATCTAAAATGATAGTTATTTATCATAATTTATGAAATATTTTCATAGTTTCCAGAGGACCATTATATGTAAGCGCACACATTACTCAAATTACCAAATTTAATAGTATAATAGTATACGAGCAACCAGGCTCAAAGGAGATTTAATTTTATGAATAAAGATGAAACAATCCTAAAAATGCAAGAAAAGATTAAAGAGATCAACGAATATGTTAATCAAAAAATAGAGAATGTCGATGATGAAACCAAGGCTAAGATTCTTGATATCAAGAATCGTACTGTCGATGTGATTATGTCTGCAGCCGAAAAGGTTGAAGAAACTGCCAATGAAGTAGCTAACGATGATTCCTTCAAGGAATTCCTTTTAAAGGTTGAAAACAAATGTACTGAAGCTGTTCAGTATACCATAAACAAGGTCAATGAATTGCTGAAGAATTCTGATCATGAAGAAAAGATTAAGGAAGCAACAAAACAGGTTCAGGATGCCTTTGAATCTATCACTAATAATGATGATATCAAGGATGCAGTATCTTCTATCCGTGAAGTAAGCCAGTCAATCTATAAGGAATTTGAAACATATATGGCTAAACCTGAAACTCAGGAATCTATCCGCAAGGCTAAAATCACAACTGTCAGACTGGCAGAAAGAGGACTATCTGCATTAAAGACATTCCTCAAGGTTGAAGAAGAACCAAAAGAATAACTGATATTCAATAATCTGATTATGCATAAAACCCACCCCATAT
>JAQXNC010000010.1 GCA_029097145.1 Bacillota bacterium | reverse complement strand
ATACCTTCAAAAAGATTTTCATGCATAAATGTGTAATATGTCTGAGAATGTTCACGTGGTAAACCTACATATTCATCAAGATTAAATGTAGTAACCTTTGAATAATCTGTATGATTTTCAACATGATCTTTGATCATACATTTATATAACCCGATAGGACTTGAACCTGTAGCCAACCCTAATACAGGTCTTTCCTTAGAAGTTACAACTTCCTTCATTACTTCAAAAGCCTTTTCACTTAATTCATCATAGTTTTCACAAATAATAATTTTCATTTTAATTATTCCTCCTCTATCCACTTAAAATGAACACATGCTTTATAAACACCATCGTTGTCGATAGTATCTGTAATATAATCAGCTATATCTTTGAGGCCCTGCGTTGCATTGCCCATCGCAATACCAACGCTAGCAGCTTCAATCATTTCAACATCATTATTTCCATCACCAAATGCCGCAATCTCCGAAGGTTCAATACCCCAGATTCTGGCGCATTCAACTATTCCTGTTCCTTTATTTATTCCAGGCGGAACTATTTCACAGCACCTCCCAAGAGTCAGATGATAGTTTTTATGGCACATCGATTTTATCTTTTCTATCAGTACTTTTGAATCAGGATAATATATCATATGTACCAGTTCTTCATTTTCATATTTTTTAACATCTGGAATCATTGTATAGAGATGATAGAATATTCCTTCGACATCCTTATCGTGAATATTCAGGTAATTATCCTGGTTTCTGGCGCTATAGCGATATGTAATGCCCTTATCATCAAGTATCTTTATAATATCATTAATCTCATCATCTAAACTGTGATTAATTATAAGTTCATCATTTACATATATCTGTGCACCAGCCAGGCAGACAATCGCATCCATATATTCATGATATAACATTGGTAAATTAACCATTTCTGCCATCGAACGACTGGTACAGATAGCCAGTTTAAAACCGTTTTCCTTTAATTTTTTAAATGCTTTTTTTGTACTGGATGGACAGTCATGAATTGAATGAAGAAATGTTGTTGAATCTATATCAAAGAATATTGCTTTGATCATTATTTAACTGATTTTCCTTTTGCGTATACCTGTACTACTTCATAATCGCGATCAAGAACAACCATATCAGCATCATATCCTGCCATGATCTTACCTTTATGGTCATCGACTCCTAAATATCTTGCTGGATTAATAGTTACCATATTGATAGCCCAATCAATTGGAATCATTACTTTCTCAATCAGATTCTGTAAACCCTTATTAAACTTTAAAGTACCGCCAGCCAGAGTATTAGTACCCTGCAGATATGCTGAACCGTTTTCTCTGATTTCAATAGCGTTGCCACCAAGTTCATAATAACCTGGAGCACATCCCTTTGCACATAATGCATCATCAATCATAATGCAGTAATCACGACCTTTACTTGTGATTAGAGAATAGATGGCAGGCCATACAACATGATTACCATCACAAATAATTTCTGCATATGTGTCTTTTAAACGCATTGCTGCACCTGTTAAGTAAGGTTCACGATGATGTAACGGGTTCATACCATTAAATGTATGAGTCATACCGTTTGCTCCATTAGCTACTGCTAACACAGCTTCATCATAAGTTGATCCAGAATGACCGATTGATACATTAACACCATTAGCAGCGCAATATCTTGTCAGTTCAAAATCAGGATCATTTTCGCATGCCATAGTAATAATCTTGATTAAACCATTAGCTGCTTCCTGATATTTCTTAAACTGTTCAACTGTTGGTGTAACGATATATTCAGGAGGCTGTGCACCTTTATTCTTCATATTCAGGTATGGACCTTCGAAATGAATACCAAGGATTTCAGCACCTTCATATCCTTTTTTCACAACATTTGCGACATTTGCAACCGCATTAGTTAAAATCTCAACAGACTGAGTAACGGTTGTAGGACAGAAACCTGTAATACCTTCATTTAACAGACCTTTTGCCCACTTAACAAGACCTTCTTCATTTGCATCATTAGTGTCAAAACCCAGACCACCATGGCAATGAACATCAATCATACCAGGAATAATGCGATTATCACCATAATCAGCATCTGCTTCTTTGGCACCATAAGGATTAACCTTGACGATCTTACCATCTTCAATTTCAATCTGAGCAGGAGTAAAAACCCCTGAAACATATACATTTTTACTTTGAATTATCATTATCTATCAACCCTCCGTTAGCATAATTATACATTTTTTTGTACTCTTATTCAATTAATTAGCACATATTTATAGACATATAAACATCTTATTTAAAACGTAATAAAACATAATTTGTAATATAATAGGATTGGAGGATTTAAAATGATTAATAATCGTATTATTGAGGTATGCATAGGAAATGCAGAAGATGTTGCTGAATTAAATGACATCGCTATCGATCGTATTGAGCTTAACAGCGCACTAGAACTTGGTGGTTTGACTGTTTCTGTTGGTGAACTCATTGAGGCCAAAAAACTAACCAGTAAACCAATCTGCTGTATGGTAAGGCCTCGTGGAGCCGGATTCTGTTACAGTGATACTGAATACAATACAATGATAATTGATGCAAAAATGCTTTTGGAAAACGGTGCAGATGGGATAGTTTTTGGATTTTTAAATAAAGATGACACAATTGATTTGATACGTACAAAAGCCATGGCTGATCTAATACACAGTTATGGTAAAGAAGCTATTTTCCATAAGGCATTTGATGAAACACACGATATGGAAAAAGCGACACTTGAACTGATAGATTGTGGTATTAATCGTATATTGACATCAGGCGGCAAGAACTACCCCCATATTGAAAATGGCTTCCCAATACTGAAAGATCTCATCAGCAAATATAACGATAAGATTACTTTCCTGGTTGGTGGAGGTGTCAGAGATTATAATGTAGCTTCAATTATTGAAAATACAAACTGCAGCCAGATACATATGAGCTCAAGATATCAGGCTATTGATAACGGTGAATATGATAAGCTTTCAAAAGAAAAACTGATTAAGATTCTTGAGAATATTTAAGCACGATAATCGTGCTTTTTGTATTACATAAAAAAGATCATCAGTATAGTACTGATGATCTTTAATATTAATCAATTCAATTAAGCGATGAATCCGATTACACGTAAAACGATAGCTAATAATACAACAGAGATGATTAGCTTGTTAGAGTTCATCCACTTCTGTCCTAATAACCAGTAGCAAAGAGCTGCTAATAAAGCTGGGAATAAATTAGGCATAATTGAATCAGCATAAACCTGAAGTGGGAAGTCTTTCATGATTGGAGTTCCATCAGCTTCAGAAGAGATCTGAACGCTAATAGTTGCTAATGGGAACTTAACCATAGAAGCGATCATACAACCAACAACTGTTAAACCTAATACTGAAGCAGCTTCAGTAAGAGCGTTCATCTTACCACTCATTGATGTAACTAGCTTAATACCTTCTTTGTAACCTAAATCGAAGAATTTAGGACGGATTAAGAATAATACTGCAAGGTACCAGATAGTCCAGATTGCAATACCAATTGCGCTTCCTTCAAGAGCCATAGATGCAGCGATTGAACCGAATACAGCACCTGTGATCATACCGAAGATAGTATCACCGATACCAGCGAATGGTCCCATTAAAGCTGTTTTAACAGCAGCTGCAGTTTCAATACCCTGTTCAGTTGGTGACTGCTCTTCGATAGCTAAGTCGATACCTAAGATAATATCACCCATTGCAGGCTGTGTATTGAAGAATTGAGAGTGAACTCTTAATGCTTTAGATTTTAATTCAGGGTTATCACCGTATAATTTATCAATTGCAGGAAGCATAGTTGATAAGTAACCTAAACCCTGCATTCTTTCGTAGTTCCAACCAATCTGAGATTGCCAGATCCAACGGAAATGAATGTGATGTAGTTCCTGTTTTGTAAACTTATTCTTCATAGTCGTCATCTCCTTTTGATTCTAAGCTAACTCCAGCAGTTGCAGGTGCAGCAGTTGCGTTCTGGAAAACAAGAAGAGCAGCTACTAAACCGATTAAAGATACACCTAATACTGGAACGCCCATGTATGCTGATAATACGAAACCAAGGATAACGTATTGAGGTTTCTTCTGAACTGGTAAGTAACGTAATAAGATAGCGAAACCGACAACAGGAAGTAAACCACCAGCTAACTTAAATCCATCCATTAACCACTGAGGGATAATGCTCATTAATGTATTAACTAAGCCTTCACCGAACAGTAATAAGAAGAATACTGGTAAACCACGAGATAAGCCCCAAGGGATGATACCTAAATGGTTCATTAATTCGATACCCTTAGTATTTCCAGTTTCAACATACTTATCAGCGATGTGCTGGAATACTGTGTTAGAGAATCTAGCTAAGATATCAAGCTGTGTAAATAATGCTGCAAGAGCGATACCGATAGAAGCGGCGAAAGTAACAGGGTCAGCACCAGTTACAGCTCCAAGAGCAGTTGTGATCATACCAGAAGAAGTAATATTTGGAATTGAAGCTCCACCATATGTACCTGCTCCTAACTGAGTCATCTGAAGTGTACCACCAACAATTAGACCATATGTAGGGTTACCAACTACAACACCTGTAAATAGACATGCAAGGATTGCTCCATTCATACCTACGTTCCAAGATAACGCATCGATAATTCCCCAGAAGGCCCATGCAGTGATTAGTAAAATCTGTAAGAAATTTAAATCTGTCATAATATCCTCCTTTGAATTATGAACTAGTTAATTATAACTAGAAAGCCACTGTTGATTGCTGACTTCAACAGTAAGCGTTTTCACAATATAATTATTGTACAAACCATGACTTATGTCAACATAATTCACATAATGTTCACATAATCTGGGCTAAAAAATACAACTTTTTGAATATTTTTTCTAGAGGCCAAATACTCAAAAAGTTGTTATTTATAAGGTTTTAGAAGATTTCGATTACCTATATATTTTTCGAAAAAAATATTTGATTTTTATTAGAAATGTTTTGCTCTTCCATCAAATTTTTCATAGATTGCATCATTATTGAAGCCATCTACATTCTGTGACTGGAAGACATAAGCTCTGATACCTTCTTCGTTGCAGATCTTTAATGCTTCTGAAACAACTGTATCTAGTAAGAACATGCTTGTAATACTTGAACCAGGACCAGTCTTGATTCCGCCAATATTTAATAAAGCATCACCACTTGGTACGCAGTTATCAAGAATGCTATCAGCGTATTCATAAAGCTTCTTGCCACTTGGGTGACGTGAAGTTGTAGCCTTAGACTGTTCAAGATTAGTTACAGCAACAACATAAACGCCTTCTTTCTGACAGCGCATAGCCATTTCGATTGGAATAGCATTTCTTCCTGAATTACTAGAAATAATCATGATATCGCCTTTTTCAATCTTGTAGTTATCATAGATGATATCAGCCATGCCTGGAAGTTTTTCTACAGCACCACTTCTTTGTGCTCCAAAAGCTGTTAATGAATCTGGATCAAGTAATGCATTAACATTGCCTAAACCACCTGCTCTGGCAAATAATTCAATACCAATCATATGAGAATGACCGGTACCAAAAGTATGAATCATTTTGTCATTCTTAATGCAGTCAGCAAATACTCTAGCCAGTTTTTTAACTTCATCTTTATTTGTGTCATGAACTACCTGTAGTAAATCAGTTAGTTTCTGCATATATTCAAATTCGTACATGTTTATTCCTCCTATACTCTTCCATGATACTTTTCACGTAATAAATCGTTGTGTTCTTTTGCTCCTTCAAGAGCTTCATCATATAAAATAGGTGCTTCAAGACCCTGTTCTTTCAGAATTCTGACAGTTTCGCATTCCAATGTCTGGGCAATACATGCTCCAGTGATACTAGAAACAGAACAAATCTTTTCCAGCTTTCCTGTTTCAATTAACGCATCTCCTCTAGGGCCGCAGTTATCAATAACTACATCGCCCAGCTGATAAAGTTTCTTACCGCTTGGGTGACGAGAATCCTCTGCAGATGTATGCTGCCAGCTTGTTACTACAATAACCTTATTGCCTCTCTCCTTAGCACAGATAGCCATATCAATTACAACCCCATTGATACCAGAATTAGAGATAATAATAAAGCAGTCTTCGTTTTGAACATTATAGAGATCAAACAGCTTTTCAGCCATGCCAGGTCTTCTTTCAAAGATATTGACTGGATCCTTGAAGTCTTCAAGAGTTACTTTACCTTTTAATACAAAGTCAGATGTTTCAATTTTATGCACATTTGCCAGTGATCCGATTCTCTTTTGCATCTCTAAACTGAATCCTACAGAGTGTCCAGAACCAAATACGTGAATAATACCATTATTCTTAGTTGTTTCAGCCAGGATTTCTGCAGCTTTTTTGATATTTTCAGTCTGCTCTTTTTCTAAAGTATCCAATAAGACAAGTAAATTGTCATAGAATACATCCATTGTAATCTTATTCATTGATTTACCCCCTCTTATGAATTCCAGCGTCCAGCATATTTATCAGATAATGCCTTGTTATGAACATCGGCACCCTTAACGTTAGCACTTAAAAGAATTGGACAGTCCTTACCCATTGAAGTCAGGTAATTATATGTTTCAGCAGTAATCATCTGTGCAATTACATTACCAGTGATAGTACCAATCTGGCACATTTTATGTATTCCATCTACATCTAGTAATGCATCAGTCAAATCTGAGCAATTATCAATAACAAGGTCTGCGATATCAGCCAGTTTCTTACCAGATGAGTGTCTTGCTTCACTCTGATCTGAAAGTTTCTTATTGACAACAGCGATAACCTTCTGGCCTTTTTCTTTAGCAATAAGTGCAGCTTCAACTATAATTGGTTCATTACCAGCGAAACTCACCATGATGTACATATCTGTATCTTCAATTCTGTATGCTTCAAACAGTTTATGAGCCATTGTAATATCATCATTAAAATCAGGTTTATTAAATTCATCCTCTGAGATGATACCCTTCATAACAAGATCAACAGTCTGCATTTTATGGAAAGGCATTAGTCCGCCAGCACGGTATCCAAGTTCCATAGCAAACGCAATACCATGGTCAAGACCAAAAAGCTGAACCACACCATTTTCTTCCATGCAATCACCCATCATCTTGGCAGCTTTTAGGATATTTTCTCTTTGCTCTTCTTTAACTACTGCCAGTTTTTCTTTAACACAAGCAAAAAAATCTTTAGTTTCTAACATTTTTTCCTCCTAGATTCTTCTTAATCTGTCGAGATATTTAGCTTCTAATGCTTCGTTAAATTCACGTCCACCATCGATATTCTGTGACTTGTACATTGGAGGAGTAATTCCATGACTAATCAGAATTTCAGCTGTACGATAAGTAATAGCCTGAACAATTACACTTGTTGTAATCATAGACATACCACAGATCTTTGAATCATAGCCTTCAACTTCACATCCGCAGTCACCCTCTGGTACACAGTTATCCAATACAATATCAGCTACCTGATAAAGATTCTTGCCACACGAATGCTTACTTGTAAGATGTTTGCTTGCTTCTAAGGCAGTAATTGCAATAACGACAGCACCTTTAGCTTTTGCGCCTAAAGCAATTTCAATTGGTAAAGGATTTCTACCAGAGTTACTGATCACAAATACAACATCATTTTCTCTGACATCAACCTTCTTCATGAAGTTGGTACCAACACCTTCAATACCTTCATAGGCACCTCTTGCAGGTTCCAGAATCTTCTTTGTTGGAATAAAACCACCAGCGCGATGTGCAACTTCCATTGCACCAGCTTCAGAATGTCCTGAACCAAAAGCCTGAAGAATACCACCGTTTTCAATAGCTTTAGCACAAGCTACTGCAGCAGCTTCGATATTCTCCTGCTGTGTCTTTTCGACATCTGTAATTAAATCTCTTACTACATCATAAACTGGATTCATTATTAATTACCCCCTTTTTCCAGACACTGATATGACAAATTATGAATATTATTTCTTCTAGTTAAAATCAGTTTATTATTTCTTGATGGGTGGACACGATTATTGAGTGTAATAAATCCAACCTTGCGATCAAGATCTATCTGAATTGATGATCCACTGAAACCAGTGTGATAAAGTGTATGTTCACTATAGTAATCACCCAGAGCATAATTTTCATCAGAAATAACCCATCCGATCGACCTCTTTTCATTGAGATCAGATGTCTGACATTTCCTTAATAAGTCCATTGTCGCATCGCTGAAATAACGTTTTCCCTTATAAAAGCCATCATTCAAAAGCATCTCAACAAAATGTGAAATGTCTTCTAGTGTAGAGAATACACCAGCATGTCCTGATACTCCGTCAAACTTAAAGGCTTTTCCATCGTGCACTACGCCTTTAATTACACCACCTCTTGAAGCCTGATCTTCATATGATGCACAACGTTCATATTTTGAAGCATCAGGGTTGTAACATGTATCATACATTTCAAGCGGTTCAAACATAATCTTCTTGGCATAGCCGTCAAGGGATCCCTTAATTCTCTTAATCACCATTCCAAGAAGAATGAAGTTGATATCAGAATACATTACTCTGGTTCCAGTTTCGTAAACGGTTTTTGCATGATATACAGCATCATACATCTCATCCTGAGACATGGTCTTATATCCATCGATATCAGGAGTCAGACCAGAAGAATGCGTGATACAGTCTTTAATGGTTATCTCTTCGTTCTCGAATTCTTCAATAACTTCCTTAATCTTTGTCTTTAAAGTTATGGCACCCTCTTCCATTAGCTTCAGAATGCATGTAGTTGTAACCAGCACTTTTGAAATACTAGCCAAATCCCAGATAGTATCATGATTATTACTAATGATTTCAGGAACAATCTGTTTATTACCTTCGTATAAAAAATATTTTTTATCTGGCAGAATTAATCCATAATCAACACCAGGAAAAACATTTTCAGCAACACATTGTTTCAGATAATCATCAAGTATCTGTAGTTTTTCTTCATTAACCTTCATATCATTTTTCCTTTCTCGAATATAGAATAACATAAAAAATATACTAGTGGCACTAATATATACATTTTTTTGGATTTTTTTATCGACGCTCTTTGAATTTTTGTAAGCGTTATCTATTTAGGTCAGGTTTTAGTCTTTACATAGAATTTTCAATTTTATATAATGAAATTACGATAATTAAGATTTAACCAAAGGAGGTTTTATAATTTATGGCTAATATTGTTATGTGTCGTGTCGATGAAAGAGGAATTCATGGTCAGGTTGCTGCAAGCTGGACTAACACTTTAAACGCAAGCCGTTTAATGGTTGTTGATGATATGGCTGCTAAAGATGACATTCAGAAAATGGCATTAAAGATGGCATGCCCAAGTTCAGCAAAACTTTCGATTTTACCAGTTGAAAAAGCAGTAGCAAGATTAAATGATCCTGCTAACTACGAAGGTGAAAGATTATTTGTCATCTTCAAAACTACTGAAAACTTAAGACGTGCTATCGATTTAGGTGCTCCAATTACTGCAGTTACAATCGGTAATATCTCTAATAAAGTTGGTTCTCAGATTCTTTTCAAATCAGTATCTGTATCTAAGACTGATAAAGAAAACATCTTACATATAGCTTCTAAGGGTGTTGAAGTAACTGGTCAGCAGGTTCCAGCAGATCCTAAGACTGATGTTATTGAAATCCTTAAGAACATGACTTTCTAATCAAAAAAATAGAATTTTAATTAAGCGTAGCATTTAATGTTACGCTTTTTTATGTGTCATCATTACATAATAAAAACAGTCACCTCATTATGAAGTGACTGTTAAAAGTAATATCGATGAATTATTTAGCTTTTTTACGGTCTTTATGTTCCTTTACGATTTCATAAGCTTTCTTTGAAAGTGGTAGAACTTCATCGTTAAATGTCTTTGCTCTGACAAAACCGAAACTCAAAGGTTTCATTTCTTCAAATTCCTTGATACTCTTGTATCTGCAGAGTTTTCCGCCTGCAACGAACTGAGTATCGTTGTAATATAAGACAAACTTATATTGAATTAATAGCCATTCACTGACAAATACAAGTGCAATAATAATGCCAATAGCTGCAGTATCATAATCCTTATTCATAAAACCATATACAGCTGATCCGGCACCAAATAGAATCATCAGGACGTAGAATACACGTACAAATCTTGAATAGTCATACTTCTCAAATTTATTGTCTTTAAGTATATCTTTTAATGAATCTTTGATATCTTTCAATTCCTTTGCTCTTGCAGCAATCATAACTGCACCAACAACAACACTAAATAATAATAACCACATAATTATACCTCACTAAAAACACCCCTATTATATCATTTATAAATGAGTTCACAAATAGTTTTGATATTGATATAATAATAAGTGCATTATCAGAAAGGAAACATATCATGAATGATGAACTGATTAATCAGATGTCAGTTGAAGACATTGATAAGCTTGGCAGTCCAAATAAAGTTATAACTATCAAGCCATATACTGCAATAATTGTATGTACTATTGTATCTATACCAATGATTATTTCCAAACTATGGATTCTGGGAGTTTTCATTCTGGCTCTGGCTCTTTTATGCATGTGGAAAATCCCAAACGAGAAACGTGTGGCTTTCTATGATGAATTCCTGATAATCTACCCGCCAAACAGAAAAGATGTCTGTCAGAAGATAGATTATGATGAAATTCTTGAGTGGCGTGTAGCTCAGGGTAAAGCCGGTGCAGACAGCTTTATGTTAAGACTAACCGGGGATCGTTATATAGCCACAGACTGTTTCAATACCACAAAAATATACAAGGAAATGGACAAGGTTCTTCCTGAAAAGGAAGCAAACTACATCCGTAAGAAAAACATGGAAAATACTCCTTTAAATTTCAATTTTTTCAAAAGAAAGAAGAAGTAATCAATGAAAACTGAAGATTTAATAATTAAATACGCTGTTGGTATTTCTAAAAGATATCGTCGTAAAGAAAAGAATTTTTTTGTCAACGAAATGGGAAAGGACTTTGAAGCCTTAGGTTATAAAGTCAAGGCAGTTAGAGGATATCAGAAAAGAGTCGAGGGTATAAACCTCGTCGTTGGTGATCCAAAGACGGCAGATACAATTATCATTGCTAATTACGATACTCCATCTCATATATACGGAAATCCGGTCAAATACTATCCGTTCAACGGTCCAGCCAGTTATTCAAGTGCTCTGCTTCCAACCTGGGCACCACTTATCATTGCAGGACTAATTGGTATCTATATTCTGTTATATCAGGTACCACACATCGATTTTTCAGCCAGATTCTGGCCATCTATGTTCTGGGCAGTACTGTTGTTTGTATGTTTTGTCTCTCCTGCCTTCATGGTTGGCGGATTAGCCAACAGGCTTAATTTTAACCGCAATACATCAGGTTGTATTGCCGCATTAAAAACAGCCGAGAAGCTCGATGAAAAGAAACGTCAGCACGTTGCATTCGTTCTGACAGACTATGGATGTTCAAGACATGTCGGTGATTATATTCTTAGAGAAGGTCTTGGCGATGCCATCGACAGAAAGAAAGTTATCATGCTGGATTGTGTCGGCGATGGACTGATGTGGGCTATCGGATATAAGGAACAGTCTAAGAATATGGCTGAAGAAATATCTCAATTATTCAATAAGAAGGCTGAAATTCAGTTATGTCCTAAGGAAGACCTGAGATATACATCATTTTCCTTCTATTCAAAGGCGATCATTATATCAAGAGTTAAGAAGCTTAATGATTCTTATATTGTTGAAAACACTTCTTGCAGTAAAGATATAAACTGTAAGGAAAAATATATAGAAGAATTAAGTGATGTCGTTAGTACTTATATTAAATAAATCTCACATTATGTGAGATTTATTATTACTCTAAAATAACCTTCAAAATCTTGATGACTATTGAAGGTTATTTTTTATATTATTTAGAAGCCAACTTCTTCAGCTATCATGATTATATGAAATCTGCCCGGAGTCTTATGACCATGGTTGATAATCCCAATAGAATTACATACACTGGCATGTATCTGACAGTTTTCACACTTTCCTGTTTCAACACAAGGAGCCTTATGATGAACACGCATTGCATTTAATGGCGCAATCTTATATATGCGATCCATAGCTTCATCTAGGTTATTTACGACCTTGTTGGCACCTACAGCCAGAATAACCTTCTTAGGACCAAAGCTTATCGCAGATACTCGGTTACCACTTGAATCAATATTGACAATTCTACCATCTCTGGTGATTGCATTAACGCTTGATACAAAGACATCAGCAGTTAAAGCCTGACGATAAATATCTTCAATTTCATTAAATGGCAGTTTCTGATAACGATCCAAGAAATTGTATGGACCATTTCTCAGTTCTTCTATCAGATTCATGGCTGAAAGTGTCTCAGATCCACCAACACCAACTGTAGCATTCTCATCAATCAGATTGAGACAGATTTTTAAAGCTTCATCAACATTTTCGGCATAATATGTTTCATAACCCTTTTCCTTAAGGGACTCACACATTTCCTTAGCTACGAGAACAGCTCTCTGTTTACGATATTTATCCATAATTATTTGATCAGTTCTTCAACAAAAGCCTTAAGTTCAGCATCCTTGCAGCCTTCATTGAAGCATTCAAGGAATCTTGATGTCATAGCACCCTTCACAAGTTCTCTGTCAACTGATTTTAATGCTTCCAATAAAGGTTTAGCTACATCGGCCTTAAGCTGATTTAATAATTCAGCATTTCGATTCTGACTTTCTTTTCTGCCAGGTTCATTTGGATATCCCATACCCTTTGGAGAACCAAAAGACTTTTCAAATATAGTATGCAGATTTAATTCAGCGCCCCATCCAAATCCTTTAGCATATGGAATAGCTAATGCATTACCATTATTAATCTGTAAGAATAAATAAGCGTCAGATGGTTCAATACAATAACCACATACAACACCTGG
>JAQXNC010000009.1 GCA_029097145.1 Bacillota bacterium | reverse complement strand
GCTTCAATCTTATCAAATTCCTTAGCCTTAACTAAATCACCCTTAACCATCCAGCTTCCACCACACGCTACAATCTTATCTGAGCTTAAATATTCACTTAAGTTAGATGCATCAATACCACCAGTAGGCATAAACTTAACCATACCAAATGGTGCTGATAAAGCCTTAATAGTCTTTAATCCACCAAACTGTGAAGCAGGGAAGAATTTCACAACCTTCAATCCCTTCTTAACAGCCATTGTTACTTCAGTTGGAGTAATAACTCCTGGGAAGACAGGAATATCTTTACTTAAGCAGTAATCTACTACTTCTTCATCAAATCCTGGAGTCACAATAAACTTAGCTCCTGCTTCCACAGCTTCATCAACCTGTGAAACAGATAATACTGTTCCAGCACCAACCAGCATCTCAGGATAATTCTCTGACATGATTCTGATAGATTCCTTAGCTGCAGCTGTTCTGAATGTTACTTCAGCTACAGGTAAACCACCCTTGACTAATGCTTCAGCTAAAGGTTTGGCATCTTCAGCATTCTCTAATACTACAACAGGAATAACACCAAAACTCTTAATCTTATCGTTCATATTATTCACCTGAAGGCTGTTTACCAATATATGCTAAGATACCACCATCAACATATAAGATATGACCATTCACAAAGTCACTGGCCTCGCTGGCTAAGAATACTGCAGGACCTGCCAGATCTTCTGCTTCACCCCATCTTGCAGCTGGAGTCTTAGCGATAATAAAGCTGTCAAATGGATGTCTTGATCCATCAGATTGTCTTTCTCTTAAAGGTGCAGTCTGTGGAGTAGCGATATAACCAGGACCAATACCATTACACTGAATATTGAATTCACCATATTCACTGGCGATATTCTTAGTCAGCATCTTTAATCCACCCTTAGCAGCTGCATAAGCACTGACTGTTTCTCTACCAAGCTCAGACATCATTGAACAGATATTAATAATCTTGCCATGACCTTTCTTTATCATTGAAGGAATAACTGCCTTAGCCACAATAAATGGTGCATTTAAATCAACATCGATAACTTTTCTGAAATCAGCAGCTGACATCTCAACCATAGGAATTCTCTTGATAATACCTGCATTATTAACCAGAATATCAATAACACCTACTTCTTCTTCAACTCTCTTAACTAAGTTATTAACTGCTTCTTCATCAGTTACATCACATACATAACCATGAGCCTTAATCCCATGATCTTCATAATTCTTTAAGCCTCTATTTACAAATTCTTCATTAATATCATTGAATACGATTGTAGCTCCTGCTTCATGAAGGGCACTTGCAATCGCAAATCCAATTCCATAACTAGCTCCTGTAACTAATGCAACTTTACCATCTAATCTAAAATTTACCATTTTCTTATCCCTTTCTAGTTTTTAGTAAACCGGTACACTAATAATGTACTACTATCACTTTTCTTTGTCAACACATACTTTAAATTATTTTTATTTTTCGATTTTCATACCCATTTCAATCCTGATTTCATGCTTCTTGACATCATCATTACTATATGAATAAAAATCAAAACCAATAATCTCAAATCCATAGCTCCTATAGAAAGCTATCGCTCTTTCATTGCATGACTGCGTCTCTAATACCACCATTCTAACATCACTCTTTTTTACATCTTCCATGATGGTATCAAGCAGCATTCTACCTAAACCCCGATGTCTTAAATTCTCATCAAAGATACAGATATTTGATATTCTGAAACGCTTATTCCAGCCTTCAATCGATCCTTCAACATAACCCACTAACTTCTCATTATCAAAAAGTCCATAACCAACCGGTTTTTCTAACCACTCCCCAAAGAATTCATCATCAAAACTTTTGATAACGTGCTTATCAAATCTCTTATACTCTATCCTGAAACCATTATCATCTCTTTGAATATCATAATAACCATCAGTAGTATAACTGACAGTAAATCTTCTTCCCTGATATTCATCAATATTTAATTTTTTAATTATCATATCACTCATAGTTTAATTCCTTAGACACCCAATTGGCACAACAAATATTCCATCAGCTCTTCTATATGCATATTTATCTATACCTGTCAGAATCATTTTGAATGATGGCTTATACATCTTTTCAATATCAATATTACTTTCTAACTTTAATAGATTCTTAGCTGCCTCTTCAATCAGTCTATCGCCTCCAAGTTTTATTTCAATCAATCCATAGTGTCCATCTCTTAAGTGAACTACTGCATCACACTCAAGACCACTTCGATCACGATAATGATATACATCACCATTTAAACTATCTGCATACACTCTTAAATCACGTATACACATCGTTTCAAACAATAAACCAAAAGTCTTTAGATCATTAATTAAGTCATTCGGTCCAAGACCTAAAGCAGCGGCAGCAATTGCAGAATCTGAGAAATATCTGGTATCTGATGCCCTGATTGATGTCTTAGATCTTAGATTTGGATTCCATGCCTGCATATCTTCTATGACAAATATCTTTTTTAAGGCCTTTACATAACTGGCCACTGTTTCATCACTAATACCTTCTTCGTTATTCGATATGTCTTTAGCGATTTCAGTAAAAGCTATCTGACTTCCCTGATTACGCGCATATGATCTCATAATCCTTTTTGCCTTTTGAGGATCACGATATATATTATCAACTCTTGATATATCTGAATTAATTACACCATCCAAATAATCAGAAGCAGATTCCAAAGCTATGTCTTTATCTAAGTCTAATACATCCGGCCATCCACCTCTACATACAAGATACGCAAGTTCACTTATATTCAGATTATTGGTTCCTGAGATAGTATCGACACCACCAAATAAGTCATTAATACTGACTTCACCACTTGATTCTTTTGATTCAAAAAGACTCATATTACGCATTGTCAGCCAGGCAAATCTTCCAGTACCACTATGCGAAGTAGATGAAAGATCTCCTGGAACCGATGATCCTGTGAGTATGAAATGTCCCTTGCCTTCTTTATGATCAACCGCAAATCTAACCGCATCCCAAAGCTTGGGCGCAATCTGCCATTCATCAATTAGCCTTGGTGTTTCTCCTTCAAGTAAAAGCGATGGAGATATATCAGCCAGCTGAATATTCTGTTCTTTTCTATCTGGCTCATCCATGTATATTACACTGTTAGATACCTGTTCTGCTGTCGTAGTTTTACCGCACCATTTAGGCCCCTGTATTAAAACAGCTCCTCTACCTTTTAATTTCCTGATTAATATATCATCAACAATTCTTGGCAAATAGTTCTTCATATAGATTCCTCCAAACTTATCTTATTATCGTTCGGTAGATTTGTAAAGATTCATTCGGTAGATTTGTAATTATTCATTCGGTAAATTTGCATGATTTCATTCGGTAAATAATCGAGTAGGAGGGGATTTTGATTAAATCCCCGACCTCTCACACCACCGGGCATACGGATCCGTACACGGCGGTTCAATCAACTTAACAAGTAACACACCTATCGGTGTAGTAATCTAACATTGAGACTAGTCCAAATGAGGCTAGTCTTTTATTGTTTATTGCGACGTTCACAGCACCTTTATTACAGACATAGGCTATTCGTCGACCTGTGTATGCAACTCGTCTTGCGGTGTTTCTATCA
>JAQXNC010000008.1 GCA_029097145.1 Bacillota bacterium | reverse complement strand
GGTCTTTTATTTAACATTTCAATAGTCTTATCAGCTACCCAGTGACTGCCATGAAGTTCATCAGGTAAAAGTGACTGCTGAGGCTGCTGATACAAGACATTTCTGACTCCATGAAATGACCCGACATTCCCATAACCCTTTTCATTTAAAAACTGCAGATATTCATCTTCCATAATATCTTCCACAACTTCATCCATATTTAGGAAGGTATCAAAACCATAAGCGTTTCTTTCAGGCTGAAAGTGCATCTTACCAAAAGCGAAGGTTGAATATCCACCATCACTTAAGATTTTCGCAAATGTTGGAAGATTCCACGGACATGGTCTCTCATCATTGCCGAAGTAATTATCATCAAAACCATGTTCACGAGCTGTAAGTCCAGTAAAGAGATTATGTCTGGCAGGAATACATACTGGATTTGGAGAATAGGCATTTTCATACAGACAGCCATCTTCAGCAATCGAATCAATATTAGGTGTACTGATCCATTCATTGCCATAACAGTGAAGATAATCATGTCTTAGCTGATCACACATGATAATTAATATATTAGGTTTTTTATCCATATTATCATATTCTCCTTTTATGGTTTAAGTGCACCAACAGGTACCACTATTACCCCATCATTTCGCTTATATGCAACATTTGAGTTAGCTGTCAAAACCATCAGGAAAGAAGGTTTTTTCATTTTATCAGTATCTATTTTCGAAGACAGTTTCTTTAAGGATGCTGCACCCTCATCTATCAGCTTATCTCCACCAAGTTTTATTTCAACAAGTCCATAGGAACCATTTCGACAATGAATAACCGCATCACACTCTAAACCATTCTTATCTCGATAGTGGTATACATTTGCATCCAGAAGATCAGCATATACCCTAAGATCACGAATTGCCATGGTTTCAAACAATAAGCCCATTGTTTTCAGATCATTAATGAGATCGTTTGGTCCAATTCCAAGTGCAGCAGTCGCAATTGACGGATCGACAAAGTACCTTGTATCTGATGTCCTGATAGCTGTCTTTGACCTCAGGTTTGGATTCCAGGCTTCCATATCTTCGATTACAAATATTTTCTTAAGCAGATTTATATATTTTGTGGCTGTTTTATTGCTGGTTTCAAAAGATTCACTCTCAAGTAAATCATTTAATAACGTATCAATCGAAATCTGTGCACCCTGATTTCTGGCATATGCCCGCATAAGTCTTTTTACATATGCATTTTCTTTTCTGGCACCATCAATTCTCGATATATCTTCATTGACAACGGCGTCATAATAATCTATCGCCTGTTGAAGTGCTACATCTTCAGGTACATCTATCGCCATAGGCCATCCCCCACGACAAATCAGAAATGCAATATCATCGAGTGTCAGTTTTGAATTACCCCGTAAAAGACAATCTTCATTATTAAATAATTCAGACAGACTGACATCTCCTGTTGATTCTCCTGATTCATAAAGACTCATAGGTCGCATCTTCAACCAGCTGAATCTTCCGGTTCCAGTGTGATGAATCTCGTCAAGATTAGCTGGTACTGCTGAACCAGTCAGAATATATAATCCAAATTTTCTTTTATGATCAACTGAAAAGCGTACTGCATCCCATAATTTCGGAGCCAGTTGCCATTCATCAATCAGTCTTGGAACATCTCCTTCAAGTAATGATTCAGGATCCAGATCAGCTCTTGTCAGATTCTGTTTTATACTGCTTGGTTCATCCATATATAGGATACTTTTTGCAGCCTGTTCTGCCGTTGTAGTCTTTCCACACCATTTTGGACCTTCAATCAAGACAGCACCTTTACTTCTCAATTTTTTCTGAAGAATATCATCGGCAATTCTTTTTCTGTAATTTTCCATGTCAATTCTCCTTCTATCATCCATATTATAATGTATTTTCCTAATTTGGCCAATATTTACTTCCTAATTTGGATGATTTTTACTTCCTAATTTGGCTGTTTTTTACTTCCCAATTTGGCTAAAAAAAGAGTATGTGTCACATGACATATACTCCCTTAATAATTCTTATAGTTTGAACATATCGAGGAATGTGTTGTTGAAGATATCAGTATCTTTTTTGTGATCATAGACTACCTTGCCTTCAACCAGTGTATATAAGACATCATAATCATCATTGATAATTGTGATATCTGCATCCATACCAGCTTCAATGCGACCTTTATTGGTTGCCCCATAAACCTTAGCTGGATTTTCTGATGCCATCCTGATGACATTTTTCATACCGACACCAACATTCTCAACCATATTCTTAATACCTTTAATTACCGGTACTGTTGAACCACATAATCTGCCAGTATCACTCAGACAATAACCCTTTTCATCAATATTGACCTCAAGTCCCATACCACCAAGATTATATCTGCCAACAGGTGCTCCTGCCATTGGTACATTATCAGAAATCATCATGAACTTACCATATGGATCTTTCTTAACTCTAAGCATCAGTTCAATCATTTCATTAGATACATGTAAACCATCACAGATCAGTTCATTATAAACATCTTCATTTAATAGACAAGCCCCTAAACCACCCATATTACGATGGTGGATACCAGCCATGACATTAGCAGTATGTGTCGTTACAGTAATACCCCATTTAAAGGCTTCCAGAGCCTCATGATAGTTCATGTTGCTGTGAGTGAAAGCTACACGGACACCTTTAGATGTCAGATATTCAATAAGTTCTCTGCTACCTTCAAGTTCAGGTGCAACACCCATCAGTTTCAACATACCTTCAGAGTCATTGTACATTTCTTCAACATATTTTAAATCAATATCAGGATGACCTGTATCAATACCCTTTTCACCAACACGGTTCAGGTATGGTCCTTCAGAGTGAATACCTAAAGGTCTGGCACCATCAATATCACCTTTACATACATTCACAATCGCCTTAAACATATTGTGATCAGCTGTAGGAAGACATGCTGTAACACCTTGTGAAGCCAATCCCTTTAAATAACCTCTAAAGACTTTTTCTTTATCTTCTTCAGTCTGATTATCCATACCCATAAGACTATAACCCATCGTTCCATGATTATGTGTATCAATAATACCAGGAATAATTCTTAAGTCATCAGCGTCAATATCAGACATTACTCTTGCATTATAATTCAGGATATCAACAATCTTACCATCTTCAAGATGTAATATACCTTTTACACAACCTTCAGGTGTATAGATTCTTTTAGATCTGATATACATTTATAGTACCTCCCTTAGATCATCATAAGTAATTAATTCAATCTCATTTTCTTTTAAGAATGTCTTAACTTCATCACTTAAAGCACATTCGAGATCTCTGGTTCTAATTAAAGTATAAGTTGTTTCCTTTAATAAGTCAGCATCCACATAACCACAATGACAGATAAAGTAACCAATTTCATGATTTAAGACACTCTTTAAAGAATTCAAGAACTTATCTGTCACATCTGTACACATCTGTTCAGTAATTAAGAATGGTTTAGGTGTCCAGTCACATGGAACCATCTTAATATTCTTTGATGTCATGACATTAATTGTATTTAAGATGTCATACTTCTTTGATATTTCAAATGAAGCCTTTAAAGTATTATCAGTCATTAAAGAATGGCCATGGAAATAATCTGGCTTACGTCCCATCAGTTCAATAAAACGCTTAACCTGATTTTCTGTTTCTAACAATGTTTCTTCATATACATATGGATCTTCTTCAAAGATAACCTTTAACCCATCATGTCTTAAGACATTACCTTCTTTCATTCTTCTTGTTGAAGAGATAAAATGTCCTGTCTCATCTACAAGATGTGGTATCAGTTTAGGATCGGTTACTGGTCTACCAGCCACAAGGTTAATATCAATTCCAACATTAATACCCTTGATATCTCTAATCATTTCGGCAGCTCTTTTAGAACTTGGCATATTCACAAATAATCCAGTATTACGAATAATACCTTCTTTAATACCTTTGATGATGCCATCACTTACGGCATCACTGATTCCATAGTCATCACTCTGAAATAATAGTTTTTTCATTTAACCCTCCAAGTATTTCAATAACTGTTCATAGATATTTTTAAGTCCATCATAGTCAAAATGATAATCATTACGACTTCTTGTACCTTTAACCACAAAACGATGATTGATGATTTCACCTCTTGAAATCATGATACATCTCTTAAAATATCCAACAGTATTATCTGTATCATCAAATTGTTTATCTACCCAGCCATCCATTAAAAGATCACTCACATCGATACTGTTATGAGCTACAACCGTCTTTTCACCACTGCTGATGGCATCAAGTAATATAATTAACTGATGATCATTAACATTTTCCTTCAGGAGTTTTAATCCCTCATAACCATCAGTTGTTTTATCTAACAGGACATAAGCTACATCCTGGTTTTTGACATTTTCAATTAACTGCATAATCAAGACAACCGCCCCACTGTTACGGTTGAAATTAAAGTTGTTGGCCTTTCCTTTAAATAGATAAAAGAAACAAAAGAGAATCACAAGACCGGTAATCAATATACCAAGTATCTTGATAAGCATTCCCTGAGCCATAGTATATGTCAGCATAAAGTAACATAAACCCATTAAGATAACACCTAATACTACCTCAACAATCAAATTACGGCTTTCTTCCTTAACATTCAGTTTAGGATTAAAAGGATAATACTGATAGAAAGGATTAATTGCGATTGATGGTGTATCATAGGCCGCACATACAATCTTTTTAGCTTTCTTTAAATCTCCAATCACAAGATTACATATATGAGTAACCCTGGTATGTTTAGTCATAAAATCAGTCTTGATTCCTGATTCCTGACATTTTTTAATAACCTCATTCAGAAATACTTCTTTCTGTCTTCTGGTATATCTCTTACCCAGAGTCACACCATAAAACATCATCTTATCTTTCATAAAGTCTCCCTTAGTATATATATGCGGCAATTTCTTGCCGCATATATATTAGTCATTTATTAATTATTAGAAAATATGGATAAATGCACCAATTAATGCAAACACGAATATTCCA
>JAQXNC010000007.1 GCA_029097145.1 Bacillota bacterium | reverse complement strand
TCTAAATGTCAGTCTGGTAATAAAGATGCATTAAAAATAGCCAGATCAAACGCTGTGAATAAAGGCTATGTTATTGGTAAATATTCTAGTGGTAAGTACTATGCTTATAAAGAATATAATGTTTTGGAATTACTTGGTCATTTCTATGGTCGTTTCATCCAGATTGATCATCCTAATAAAGTACAGGATGAAGGCAATCCAACTCTTGAAAGAAAATATTATTTCGGAAAAGACTATAATGGTGTTCCAGCTTTAATGTGTAGTGGATGTGAATATAAATATCAGGTTTATTTTGATACAAGTTTCCCATTCATTCATCAGAATGTTCTTTCTTTGGACCTGGGTACTTCATACCCAACCAAGACCGGTATTGAAACTTTTGATGTAATAGGCGGCGGACAGGGTTCAATGGTATTAAGTGATAAGCTAATGCCAAATGGACAAGTTGAAAATAACGCTCTGTTATTACATACATGTCAATACAAACCTACAAGTACATTAGACAGATTAGATAAAGCGAAGTTCAGTGATAACTATGCTGTATGTGAAAGTGAATACAGCTCGCCATCAATGATCACTACTTCATATATATTTGGTGTTTCTTCTTTAATTCTTGCATATTTAATTGCGATTCCAAGTGGTATATACATGGCTCGTAAGAAGGGTAAATTTGCTGATAAACTTGGTATTGCATATATTAATTTCTTAAGTGCAGTTCCTTCACTTGCATTTATCTTCTTCTTTAAACAGATTGGTCAAGGTCTTGGATTACCTGATAAATTCCCATTCTATGGTTTTAATGATATCAGATCATATATTCTGCCAATTATCATTCTGACTTTATTAAGTTCATACTCACTGATGATGTGGACAAGACGTTATATGATTGACCAGTCTAATGCTGACTATGTTAAATTTGCAAGGTCTAAAGGTTTATCTGAAGGTGAAATCTTTAACCGTCACATCCTTAAAAATGCAATCATTCCAATTGTTAATGGTATTCCAGGTTCAATTGTATTATGTATTTCTGGATCTGTTATTACTGAATCTGTATTCGCTATCCCAGGTATGGGTAAAATGTTGCCAGATTCAATCAACCTGTTAAATAACAACATGGTTATCACATTGACCTTTATCTATACTTCATTATCAGTATTCTCATTACTGATTGGTGATTTACTGATGACAGTTGTCGATCCACGTATTAAACTGACAGAGAAAGGAGACTAATATGGAAACAAACGAAAATTTATTTGAATTTGTCAAAGTTGACGCAACAGCTTCTGAACATATTGCAGCTCCTAAATACTCTTACTGGAAAAGTGTATTCAGAAAATTCTTTGCTTCAAAAGTAGCAATTGCATGTCTTGTAATTTCATCAATAATTATTATTATGTCAATTGTGCATCCATTTATTTCTGGATATTCACCTTTAATAACACCGTATGTAAATAAACCATCTATGTGGTATCTGCCACCAAGCAGTGAATACTGGTTTGGTACAGACCATGTTGGTAACTCATTGTTTGATGCTATCTGGGTAGGTACCAGAAACTCATTAATGATTGCCTTTGTATCAACTGCTATTTCTACTGTTATTGGGGTAATAGTTGGTATGTTCTGGGGATATTCAAGAAAGATGGATAATATCATGCTGAATATCTATAACGTAGTATCAAATATTCCATATCTGTTACTGGTTATCGTACTTATGTATGCCTTAGGTCGTGGTATTCCACAGATGATTTTCTCGCTTTCGTGTACTACATGGCTTGGTACTGCGTATTTTATCCGTGTCCAGGTTATGATTATTCGTGATAGAGAATATAATCTTGCGAGTGAATGTTTAGGTACATCTAGAAGCAGAATCATTACACACAATATTTTCCCATATCTGATTTCAGTTATCATGACTGCCGTATCAAGAGACGTTCCTTCATTTATTTCATACGAAGTATTCCTGACTTATGTCGGAAATGGATTGAGTGAACAGAACGCTTCATTAGGACGTATGGTTCAGAGATATTCTGCTTATATGTCTGGTAGCCCATATCTATTCTGGATTCCTGTATTTGTCAGTGCTCTGATTTCAGTATCGTTATATATCGTTGGACAGACTTTAGCTGATGCGAGTGATCCACGTACTCATATGGTTTAAGGAGGTCAGTAATGGAAAAGAATAATATTATTTTATCTGTTAAGGACCTGGAAGTTAAATTTAAGGTTCGTGAAAGAGAATTAACAGCTATAAGGAAAATTTCACTTGACATCGAAGAGGGTAAAGTGCTGGCGATTGTAGGTGAATCTGGA
The DNA here is from genome assembly GCA_029097145.1 of Bacillota bacterium. GTDB lineage: Bacteria > Bacillota_I > Bacilli_A > Erysipelotrichales > Erysipelotrichaceae > JAHHTG01. Next base: position 17,061 of record JAQXNC010000007.1, on the reverse strand, counting down.
AGCGGAAAATCAGTATTTACCAAAACATTTACAGGTATGCTTGATATCAATGGCCGTGTTTCAAATGGCGAAATCTGGTTTGAAGGCGAAGATGTAGCTAAATTCAAGAATAACGAAGAATGGTTAAAGATTCGTGGTAAGAAGATTGCTACAGTCTTCCAAGACCCAATGACGTCTTTAAACCCAGTTAGAACAATTGGTTATCAGATTAGTGAAGTAATTATTAAACATCAGGGTAAATCGAAGGAAGAAGCTAAAAAAGAAGCTATCGAACTGATGACTCGTGTTGGTATCTATGATGCTGAAAAGCGTTACGATGAATATCCTTTCATGTATTCTGGAGGTATGAGACAGCGTATCGTTATTGCGATTGCTTTGGCATGTCATCCAAGAATTCTGATCTGTGACGAACCAACAACTGCACTTGATGTAACAATTCAGGCTCAGATAATCAGACTGATTAAAGAACTATCGATTGAGTATAACTTTACTACTATCTACATCACGCATGACCTTGGTGTTGTTGCCAATGTTGCAGATATTGTTGCTGTAATGTATGCTGGACAGATTATTGAATATGGTACTGTAGAAGAAATCTTCTACGATCCAAAACATCCATATACATGGGGATTATTGAATTCACTTCCTCAGCTTGGTGAAAAGGGTGAAGATTTATTCGCTATCAGAGGTACACCACCATCACTGTTTGAAAAAATCCAGGGTGACGCCTTTGCACCTAGAAGCGATTACGCAATGAAAATCGACTTTGTTGAAGAACCACCAATGTTTAAAGTCAGTGAAACTCATTATGCCAAGACATGGTTATTGGATCCTCGTGCACCAAAAGTTGAAAAACCTAAAAATATTAGAAATCTTCATGAGAAGATGCTTGAATTAACTAGAAAGGGAGGTATTTATGGAGAACGATAATAGAGAAGTATTGGTTTCTGTAAAGAACCTTGAAGTTACATTCACCAATGGTAAAAGAGCTTTCAGAGCTGTAAAGAATGTCAGCTTTGATATATATAAAGGTGAAACATTCGCGCTTGTAGGTGAATCTGGAAGTGGTAAGACTACAATTGGACGTGCCATTATCCGTTTAAACAGTACAAGCAATGGTGATATCCTTTATAAGGGAAAGAAGATTAATGGCCCGTTGACAAAGGAAGAAAAACGTGAAGTAATCAGAAATATCCAGATGATCTTCCAAGATCCAGCTGCATCATTAAATGAACGTGCAACTATTGATTATTGTGTAAGTGAAGGCATTGAAAACTTCCACTTATACAGCAGTGAAGAGGAAAGAGAAGCCAAAGTTGATGAAGCTTTATCATCTGTAGGCTTGTTACCTGAACATAAATCACGTTATCCTCATGAATTCTCAGGCGGTCAAAGACAGCGAGTTGGTATTGCCAGAGCCATCATTATGGAACCAGAATTTATTATTGCTGATGAACCAATTTCAGCACTTGATGTATCTATTCGTGCACAGGTGCTCAATCTGCTTAATAAATTTAAAAAGGAACGTGGACTGACGTACATGTTTATTGCTCATGACCTGAGCGTTGTTAGATATTTCTCAGATAGAATTGCAGTAATTCATAAAGGTCGTATTGTTGAAATAGCTCCTACCGAAGAATTATTTGCATATCCTTTACATCCATATACACATTCATTACTTCAGGCTGTGCCTATGCCTGATCCACGTATTGAAAAGAATAAAAAGCTTGTTGTATATGATGAATCAAAACGTGATCTTTCTGGTGAAAAACCGGTATTGCAGGAAATCCGTCCTGGACACTTTGTATTCGCAAATGAACGCGAAATGGGTGAATACAGAGAAAAGTTAAGAAAGATGGAAGAGGAAAATGGAGTTAAATAACTCCATTTTTTAAAGATATGAAAAGAATATTTTTTGTTGACATTGATGGAACGATAATCAACTGTTCTAAGGGTTTAATTGTTCCGAGTGAAAATACGATTAAAGCCTTTAGGAAGATCAGAGAAAATGGTGATTATATCTTTATCGCATCTGGAAGAGCGAAGTGTCTTCTGCCAGAAAGCGTTGTTGAACTTAAACCCAGTGGTTATGTATTAGCTAATGGTGCCTATGCTGAAATTAATGATGAGATTCTTTTTATGGATTCGATGAGTCTTGAATCCAAGAATAAAATCATTGATTTTGCCAACAGACGTGAAGGTGCCTATTATCTTGAGACAGTTGATGCAATATATACCCGTGATTTAAGTCTTCAGGTTCATAAGGATTATGCTGAGGCATGGAATGTTTTAGACTGTTATAAAGATGAAGGATATAGCGATAATCTTGACATCAATATTGCCATGTTGGCATTTGATAAAGATTATAAGGAAGAGATGTATCAGGAATTATCGCCTTTTGTCGATGTTAATCCACATAATGGAACTTATTCTGGAGATTTGAATATCAAAGGTGTCAATAAAGGTACTGCGGTCAAAAGAGTATGTGAAATGCTGAATATTGACTTAAATAATTCATATGCCTTTGGTGACGGGATTAATGATATTGAAATGATGATGGCGGTAAAACATTCTGTAGCTATGAATAATGCGTGTGATGAATTAAAAAACATCGCTAGTGAAGTTACTGATGATGTTCTTGAAGATGGTTTCTATAATTATTTGATTAAAAATAATATAATCAGTGAATAAATCAATAAATTAACATATCATAAATTAAATATGATAGAATAATGATGTTAAGGAGATAATAAAAATGGGACTTACAGATAAAATTAAGAATTTCATCGCTCCTGAAGAAGATGAAGAAGAATTAGAACTTTCGAACGAAGAAGCAGAAGCTTTAAGTCAATATGAACAACCTCAGGTACAAGGTGCTAGCAAAGTTGCTGCCAATACAAATATTGTATTATTTGAACCACGTCATTTTGATGAAGCTCAGGAAATCGCAAATCATTTAAAGGCAAAAAGAGCCTGTGCAATTAATCTGCATCGTATGCCAAGTGAATACCGTCAACGCATTATCGATTTCTTAACTGGAGTTATTTATGCACTTGATGGTTCTATCAACAAGGTAGGAGATAATGTTATTCTGATTTCTCCAAAAACTATGCCTGTTGGCGGTGAAATTAATCTTAATTCAAACGAAGAATAGTTAAAGACGAGGATTCGTCTTTTTCTTTATCTTGTGATATGGACAATAAATTAGGATTGTGCGATAATATTCAAGTAAAGCTTTGATTAAGACACGTTTTTATTTCAATTAGTATAGCGAAGTGCGGTTGGTGTAAGGCACGACTTAAGAAATAAAAAATATCACTTATGAGCTATAGTGAAGAAAAGCACTATCGTGTACTCGCGTTAAGAGATTAAGTAATAAATTAAGGTGGTACCTCGCTTTATGCGACCTTTTGGTATCACCTTTTTTGTTTGAGGAGGGTAAAATGGATTATAAAGAAACTTTACACATGCCCAAGACCGATTTTGAAATGAAGGGCAATCTCCCTAATAAGGAACCACGTTTCCTGGATAAATGGGAGAAGGAAAATCATTATCAGAGAATTTTAGACAAAAACAAAGATCATAAACCTTTTGTATTGCATGATGGACCACCATATGCCAATGGTAATCTACATGCCGGAACTGCAATGAATCGTATTATTAAGGATATCATTGTAAGATCAAAGGCAATGAATGGTTACTACACACCTTATTTCCCTGGATGGGATACTCATGGTTTACCAATTGAAAATGCAGTTCAGAAACTCGGTGTTAACCGTAAGGAAATATCAAATGCTGAATTTAGAAAGAAATGTGAAGAGTATGCCCATGAACAGATTAAAACACAGATGGCAACTATGAAAAGACTTGGTCAGGTTGCTGATTTTGATCATCCATACATCACTTTGCAGAAAGGTTTTGAAGCTCGTCAGATCAGATCATTTGCCAAAATGGCATTAGATGGTATGATTTTCCAGGGATTAAAACCTATCTATTGGTCTCCATATCAGGAAACAGCTATCGCCGATAGTGAAATTGTATATATCGATCGTAAGGACCCAACAATCTATGTCGCTTTTGATGTATTAGATGGTAAAGGCGTTCTTGATGGAGATGAAAGATTTGTAATCTGGACAACTACTCCATGGACTATTCCAGCAAATCTGGCTATCTGTTTAAATGAAGCTTTTGATTATGCTGTAGTAAATACTGAAAAGGGTAAACTGATTGTACTTGCAAGTAAGGTTGATGAATTACTTCCTAAATTCAAAGTGACAAATCTTGGTGTTGTTAAGACTTTAAAAGGAAGAGAACTTGAAGGAATTACCGTAAAGCATCCATTCTATCCTGAAAGACCTAGTGTGATTATTTTGGGTAATCATGTAACTGATGAAGATGGTACTGGATGTGTTCATACCGCTCCAGGTCATGGTCTAGATGACTTCTATGTAGGTTTAAAATATAATCTTCCAGCTTTCTGTCCTGTAGATGAAAAGGGTTGTCTGACTCATGAAGCTGGAGAATGGCTTGAAGGCAAGTTTGTATTTGATGCCAATAAGGATGTAACAGTTAAACTTGATGAACTTGGTAATCTGATGGCTCTTGAATGGGTTACTCACTCATATCCACATGATGACAGACTTAAAAAGCCTATTATCTTCAGAGCTACAGTACAGTGGTTTGCTTCTATTGATAAGATTAAGGATCAGTTACTTGAAGCAATCAAGAATGTTAATTGGCTGAATACTTTTGGTGAAGTACGTCTGACTAATATGATAAAAGATCGTAAAGACTGGTGTATTTCACGTCAGCGTTTATGGGGCGTTCCAATTCCGATTTTCTATAATGAAGATGGTTCACCGATAATTGAAGAAGCCGTATTTGAACATGTGGCTAAGCTTGTTGAAGAATTTGGTTCAAATGTCTGGTTTGAAAGAGATGTCAAAGATCTTTTACCAGAAGGGTATACAAATCCTAAATCTCCAAATGGTAAATTCACCAAAGAAAAAGATATCATGGATGTCTGGTTTGATTCTGGTTCAAGCTGGAATGAACTGATTGACAGAGGATACAGTTATCCATGTGATCTATATTTTGAAGGTAGTGACCAGTATCGTGGATGGTTTAACTCATCACTTATTGTTTCCGTTGCCAATCATAATACTGCGCCTTATAAGAATGTACTATCTCATGGTTATGTCTGCGATTCTAAAGGTCAGGCTATGCATAAATCAGTCGGCAATGTTGTTAACCCATTAGACATTATTGCAAAATTTGGTGCAGATATATTGAGATTATGGGCAGGTACTGTTGATTTCAAGGCAGATATGCGTATTGGTGATTCAAACTTAAAACAGGTATCTGAACAGTATCGTAAAATCAGAAATACTTTCAGATTCTTATTGGGTAATGTTAATCCAGAAGACTTCAAGGTAAGTGACCTTGTTGAATATAAAGATCTTGAAAGAGCTGATCGCTATATGATGTGTAAGCTTAATCGTGTAAATATCGAAACAAAGGAAGCTTATGAAAAATATGATTTCATACATGCTTGCAGTATCATGACAAGCTTTATGACTAATGAGCTCAGTGCTTACTATCTTGACTGGACAAAAGATATTCTATATATTGATAAAACAGATTCAAAGCGTAGAAGACAGGTTCAGACAGTTTTATATCATTCAATTGATACGCTTGTAAAACTGTGGTCACCAATTCTGGCGTTCACAACTGAAGAAGTGTGGGAATCATTTAAATCAAATGAAGCAGAATCAGTTCATTATACACATTTCAATGAAAACCATACATATGATGATGAAGAAGAACTGAATAAAGATTTTGAACGTCTTGAACTAATTAGAACCGATGTTTTAAAGGCTCTTGAAGAAGCTAGACAGGATAAGGTAATCGGTAAATCTTTAGAAGCTCATGTTGATTTACATGTAAGTGAGGAAGATCGTGAATTACTGGATAAGACATTTGGCGAAAATGTTAAACAGTGGCTGATTGTTTCTTCAGTTTCTTATACCGATGAAAAACTAAAGGAATACGAAGTTCTTGAATCACGTGTTATGAAGGCTGAAGGTACAGTATGTCCAAGATGCTGGAATGTTACTAGCGAAGCTGATGAAGATGGACTATGTCCAAGATGTCATAATGTAATGAAATAATAGAATGTATCCCAACAGGGATACATTTTTTGATACAATATAAATATGAAGAATTTATTTAAATATGATGATATAAAAAGAGAAATATTTATCTTCTCTGTCTCTGGGATAATTGTAGTTTCATTTTTTTATGTGATTAATAATATTCCGGTAATTCAGGAATTGCTGACTAAGATTATTGGGATTCTGATGCCTTTTATATGGGCAATAGCCATTGCATTTCTTTTATCGAGTACATGCAAAAAAATAGAACGAAGCATACCGGAAAAGTTGAGTTTTAAGACGCGCCGTTCGATTGCGGTATTATTGTCGCTAATTCTGATGATTGCAGTTATTTCGATATTTTTACTTGTACTTGTGCCTCAGATTGTTACAAGTGCAACACAACTGGCTTCAAGCATGTCAACATATATTAAAGAAGCATCGAAATTCTTTGGTGATCTGGCAATTAAATATGGAATAACACAGGATACGGTTTCATATATTCTCTCATATTCACAAGAGATTATGAACACAGTAATTACTTTTATGCAGCAGAATATTCCTCAGATAGTGGGCATGACCTATTCAACAATTACAAGTATTGGTTCGATTGTTATCGGGGTAATTATTGCTTCTTATATGCTGCTTGATAAAGAGAGGCTGTTTGGTCAGTTTAACAAACTGGCAAGAGCCTTCCTTAAGGATGAAGTTACATATTTCATCAAGGATGTCATATTTATTTCAATTGACAAGTTTAATAATTTTATTGTAGGTAAACTGATAGATTCTTTGATTATTGGAATCATATGTTTTGTATCGATGAAAATAATTGGAATTGAATATGCTATTCTAATTAGTTTTGTAATAGGGATTACCAATGTCATTCCGGTATTTGGACCATTCATTGGTGCCATACCATGTATTTTTATCTTGCTGATTGTAGATCCACTTGAGGCATTATGGTTTTCAATTCTGATAGTTGTGCTTCAACAGATTGATGGCAATATTATTGGTCCATTTATCCTCGGTGACTCTATGGGTCTTTCATCGATGTGGATTATGTTTGCAATTATTGTTGGTGGAGGATTATTCGGAGTTCCTGGAATGTTCCTCGGTGTGCCAGCATTCTCAATTATCTATCACCTTTTAAAGGAATATGCTGAAAAACGAATCAGAGAAAAAGAAGAATACATAAAAAACAGCGATCATTAATAGATCGCTGTTTTAAAAAAGATATCACAGTCGATATCTTAAAATAATTCGTTATCTAAACGTACTTCTTTAATATCTGGAACTTCATCCAGTAAAAGAGCCTCAATTCCATCTTTAAGAGTCATATCAAGGGCATTACATCCAATACATGCTCCATGAACTGTAACATATACTATATCACCATCAACTCTTGAAAGAGCTACGTCTCCACCATCTCTTTGCAGATAAGGACGGATTTTTTCAATAACTTTTTCTATTTCTGCAACTTTACTATCTTCCATAACCTGCTCCTAAATTAATCTTAGTATTCCGGCAATAATGATTCCCAGAATCGCACCACCAATAACTTCTGACCATTTATGACCCAGAACTTCTTTAATTGGTTCTTCATAAATTGGTTCATCAAGTATAATTTCGTTTTCCTCTCTTAAGTCTTTTATAATCTGTTTTGTAAGTTTAATGTTTTTTCCTGCATAGTATCTGACATTTGCAGCGTCATATGCAACAATTAGACCGAGTGCCAGAGTTACAGCGAAGACAGTTGAATTGAAAGATTCCTGTAATCCTACACTGACACAAAGAGCCGCAACACCTGCAGTATGAGAACTTGGCATACCACCACTTGCAAATATCAAACGAATATTGGGTTTTCCTCCACAGGCAACTGCCCATAATGGTTTGGCTAGCTGGGCAATTGCTACTGAAATAACGAATGACCAGAAAGGATACATTGAATTAAACATAATTACCCCCACAAGTTAGTATAACACATTTTTATCAAAAATATATTGAAACATGTTATAATACAACTATGAACAAAATTGATGATTATAAACCAGGAATGATTGTTTATGGCAGAGTTTCGGGAATACAGCCATATGGTGCCTTTGTATCTTTTGGCGAAGATGTAAGTGGACTGATACATATCAGCGAACTGTCTAATGGCTTTGTAAGGGACGTCAATAAATTCGTAAATATCAATGACTATGTTATGGTTAAGGTTATTGATGTTGATAAAGATGCCAAACAGCTTAGACTTTCATTTAAGGCAATAGAACAGAATGCCAGAAAACTCCGTAAGAAGACACGTTTTCCTGGGATGCCGGCCAATAAGATTGGTTTTTCATCAATTAAAGATAGTTTAGATATTTGGGTCAAGGAGAAGAAATATGATTAATCTGGATTTATCACATGCTAAACTTAACGAAGAACTCTCTAGTTATGAAACAGCAGTTAAGGAAGCTCATAAATGGTTACATGAAAAAACAGGCAAGGGAAACGACTTTGTTGGATGGGTTAACTGGCCTTTAGAATACGATAAAGATGAATTTGAACGCATTATTGAATGTGCTAATAGATTAAAAGATAGTACTGATGTATTAGTTGTTTGTGGTATTGGTGGTTCATATCTGGGTGCTAGAGCAGCTATTGAAATGATAAATGGTCTATATCCAAACAAACATACAGAAATTGTATTTGTAGGTAATACATTCTCAGCTACTTATATTCATCAGGTTCTTGAATATGTTAAAGATAAGGAAGTTGTTTTAAATGTTATATCTAAATCAGGTACAACAACCGAAACATCAGTTTCTTTCAGATTATTTAAGCAGATGATGGAAGAAAAATATGGTGATAAGGCTTCATCACGTATTATTGCGACAACAGATAAAGCCAGAGGAACACTGAAAGCTTTAGCTACAAAGGAAGGATATGAAACATTCACTATCCCTGATGATATTGGTGGCAGATATAGTGTTTCAACAGCTGTAGGATTACTGGCTATGGCTTTTGCTGATATTGATATCAGAGAAGTTATGAGAGGATCACTTGACGCATATAACGAATATAATAACGATGATATTAATACTAATACAGCATATCAGTATGCAGTAGCTCGTCGTATTATGGATAAGATGGGTTACAGCGCAGAAATGTTTGTTACTTATGAATTACAATTAACAAGTGTAGCCGAATGGTGGAAACAGCTGTTTGGTGAATCAGAAGGTAAGGATGGTAATGGTTTACTACCTACAAGCGCATGTTTCTCAACTGATTTACATTCACTTGGACAGTTTATTCAGCAGGGTCGCAAATGTTTATTTGAGACTCTCTTATGGATCAAGAAGATGGATTCTGACATTATTTTCCCTAAAGCTGCAGAAGATTTTGATAATATGAATTATCTGGCTGATAAGAGAGTATCATGGGTTAATGAAATGGCTATGAGAGGTACATTAAGTGCTCATGAAGAAGATGGTAATGTACCAAATATCATTATTGAACTCGATGATAATTCGGCATATGCCTTTGGATATATGATTTATTTCTTCTTTAAGGCTTGTGGTATGTCTTGTTATTTACTGGATATTAATCCATTTAACCAGCCTGGAGTTGAAGTATATAAAAAGAAGATGTTCCATCTTTTAGGAAAAGAATAAAAAAATAAAGCTCAAGTAATGATTAGAATCAAAACTTGAGCTTTTTTAATGAGCGTAAATAGTGTTTAGTCAGTAACTATCTGATCTTTAAAGTTGTCAGTGACTGTAATATATTGGCTGTTATCAATACTGCTTTGAATACTGCTATCTGATAATGGCTTGCTGGTAATCCAGACAACAATAATATCTTTATCATATTTTTCTTTAATCTTTTCAATCAAAGAAAGACCTTCATTGTAATCCAAAACAAATAGAGCAGTTGACAGACAGTCGGCTAATCCCGAATCATCAATAGCGATGGTAACACTATAGTAATGATTGGCAGGGAAGAGAGTTGATGGATCGATAATATGTGAGTATACTATATTATCTTTGGCGATATAATAGTTCTGATAATCACCCGATGTAACTACAGCCTTATTGGACTGATTTTTTAAAACTGCAATTATAGAAGAGTTCTCGCCTCTAGGGTTTTGAATCCCAACATTGAATCCTGAACCATCAGGCTTGGTATTGACAATCCTCTGATTACCACCTCCATTGACTGATCCGTATTTTAGACCTATGGATTCAAGATGCTGAGCAACTTTTTCAACGGCATAACCTTTGCCAATGCCACCAACATCAAGTGAGATGTTTTCATCATCAATATATACAGTATTATTATCATCATCAACGATAATATGATCATATCCACGATACGATGCAGCTGCTTCAAGCTCCTCTATTGAAGGTGTATTTCCATAATAACCATCGTTATTTAAATCTTTTCCTTCATCGCGATAATTATGCCACACTTTCAGCAATGATCCGGATGTGATATCGAATGCTCCATCAGATAATTCACTGATCTCTTTGGCCAGGTTAATTAGATCAATGATGTTTTGATCAACTTCTATCGTTTTCTTGCCGGCATTATCGTTAATTGTTTTGATATTGTTAACACCGTCGTAGTTATTATATATATCAAAAAGTTCGTGATAATATCTAAAGTCATCAACCATTGTATTATAGTAGGTGTTAAATTCATCCTCACTAGATACATAGGCATCTAAACGACAGAAAGTATCAAAACCACAATTTAAATTTGTATTATTCATCAGTGTCAATTCTTTTTCTGTTTTACATGACATAAGTGACACTGATAATAATAATCCTAATAATATATTTGTCTTTTTCATAGCACTCATTATAGCATATTGACCTAAAAAGTGTTAAAATTATATGGCTTATATATAAATGAATTAGGAGGGATAGAATGTCATTTTTGATTGGACCAATGCAAAAGCATTTAGATGGTCATAAAGACTTAACTGCACATAATGAGATTCTGGAAGTTAAAAATCTTGAAAAAGTATATATTCCATTATCTATGGGCAATGCTAAGATCGAAGTATTAGTAAAAGAAAATGATGAAGTAAAAGTAGGTGATAAAATCGCTATGCGTAATGATCACTTTTATGTTCCTGTTTATTCTTCAGTATCTGGTAAAGTATTAGGTATTGAAAAAAGAATGGGTTCAAATTTAAGGCCTACTGACCATATTGTTATTGAAAACGATGGTAAGTACACCAAAGCTGAAGGATTATCAACACTCGATAAGAGTGCAAGTGGTGAAGAAATTACAGCTTTTATTAAAGAAAAGGGCCTGATTGGTTGTGGAGGAGCTGGTTTCCCAACATATATCAAGTATCAGACAGACAAGTGCGAGACACTGATTATTAACGCTGTAGAATGTGAACCATATATTACTGCTGACGCACGTCTGATTGAAGGTCATAAAGATTACTTCAAGCTCGGTGTTGAAAGCATGTTCAAGGCTTCGAAAGCCAAGAAATGTCTTGTAGGTATTAAAGAATCTAAAAAAGAGCTGATTCCTCAGCTGATCGAATTATTCAAGGATGATGAGAATATCGTTGTTTCTCCTGTTAAGGATGTATATCCTATGGGATGGGAAAGAACATTACTATTCGCTTTAATTGGTAAGAGATATGATAGATTACCAATAGAAGTTGGATGTATCGTTTCTAATGCAACAACAGCTATTATGTTAGGTCAGGCTATGCTGACAGGTCTTCCAATTGTTGAAAAGACTGTTACTGTATCTGGTGACGCTGTTAAGGAACCTCACAATGTTAGATGTCCTGTTGGTACACCATTCAGTGAACTGATTGCTGCATGTGGTGGATATACAAAAGAAAAAGTTTCTTTGGTAGCTGGTGGACCTATGATGGGTGGAGCTGTTACCAAGGATGAAGTATGTGTTGGTGGTTCAACCAATGCGGTTACTGTTCTTGAATATAAGGAAATTGAAGCTGTTAACTGTCTTAGATGTGGTCAGTGTGTTGAACATTGTCCAAGCGGTTTACAGCCAGTTAATATCGCTAATGCATTCAAAGCTAACGATATTGATCGATTAGAGAAATTAAGACCAATGGATTGTATCGAATGTGGTATGTGTACATATATCTGTCCTTCAAAGATTGAAGTTACCGAGAATGTACGTCGTGCAAAGAGAACAATGGCACTAAAGATCAAGAAGTAAGGGGGTAAAAAAGATGGAATTTAAATTTAAGGTTGCACCTCATTATAAACAGAAACTATCTACCCAGAGAATCATGAATGATCTTACTTTAGGGTTATTAGTTGTTTATGCATTTGGTTTATATAAATCTTCTCAGCTTGGTACTGGTTATGTAGTTAATGCACTAGTCTTAATGGGAGTATCATTACTTGTAGCTCTGGTTACTGAAGCTGTTTACGCAATGGTATTAAAGAAGAATGTAGTTAAATACTTAAAGACTTCATTTGGATGGATTACTGCTATTATCTTAACGTTAATGGTTCCTGTAAATACTGAGCCATATGCTTTAGGAGTAGCTACATTCATCGCAATCTTCTTTGGCAAGCTGGTATTTGGTGGTTTTGGACAGAATATCTTTAACCCTGCAGCAGTTGGCCGTGCAGTTATCTTTGCAAGTTTTGCTGGAAGTATCAGTGCTGATCTTGTAACTACTGCAACACCAACATCTACATTATCTAGTTCTGGATGGCTATTAACAAGTGAAGGTTTCGCTACATTCTTAAATGATTTTGGTGGAATTGGTAATCTTTTCTTTGGAACTTATGCCGGATCACTTGGTGAAACAAGTACATTGCTGATTCTGCTTGTTGGTGTATATCTCGCAGTTAGAGAAGTTATTGACTGGAGAGTCCCTGTTACTTATCTTGGTGTTATCTTCTTTGGAGCACTAGGTATTGGTATGACTCATGGTCTGGGTATTGAATATGCTTTATTCCATTTATGCACAGGTGGTGCTGTATTTGGAGCTGTATTCATGTTGACTGACCCAGTTACAAATCCTAACACAAGAGCTGGACGTATTGTATTTGCGGCTTTAGCTGGTATCTTAACCATGACTATCCGTCTGATGGCTAATTTACCTGAAGGTGTTTTATATTCAATTCTTCTGGTAAATATCCTGACACCTGTTATCGATAAGTTCTTTGATGGTAAGCAGGTATTAAGAGAAAAGAAGAATCTGTATACTGTTGTTGCAAGTCTTGCCGTTGCGGTAGTGGCTGTTTGCTTGATTGGTACTACATTATCTGTAAATGAAAAGTATAAGAGTCTAAATGTTCCTACTGGTGAAACCATCAGTATCAATGATGATTATGGTAAGTATAATGCAAAGCTTGATTCTCAAGCTGATAATACATATGTCATCAAGGTTAAAGGTTTTGGTCTGTTAGATCCTGATGGTATGGCTAGTGCTACTGGTCATGAATACAGCAGAAATATTATTACAGTTACAGTAGATCCTGAGACATCATCAGTTACTGCTGTAGAATTCACAGAATTCGGAGATACTGTCGGATTTGGTGATAAGTGTTTAGAAGATATTTTCATGAATCAGTTTGATGGTGCAACATTAGATACTGAAGTTAACTGTGTAACAGGTGCGACATATACATCTAAGTCAGTTGTTGCAGCAGTTAAACTGGCATTACAGGGCGGTACAAGCTATGTAAAAGGCGCTGAAGTTGCCTTAGACGATGATTATGCCAAATATGGTGCAAAAGTCGAAGATTTAGGTAATGGTAAATATCATATCACAGTAAAGGGCTTTGGTTTAATTGACCCAGATGGTATGGCTAGTGCTACTGGTCATGAATACAGCAGAAATGAATTTGATGTAACTGTTAAAGATGGAAAGGTTACAAAAGTTGAATTCACTAAGTTTGGTGATACTGCTGGATTTGGAGATAAATGCATGGATAGCGGATACCTTGAATCATTTAATGGAAAAGGCTTAAGCGACAAGGCAGATACAATTACTTCTGCAACATACACATCTAAGTCAGTTGCAGCAGCTGTCAATGCAGCTTTACTGGCAAGTGAGGGGGAATAAAATATGAAAAAAGCTTTATTATTAGTATTATTCCTGGGTGTTGTTAGTGCAATTTCTGGCTTATGTGTAGGTTATGTAAACTCAATTACTGAACCAATCATCGCTGAAAAATTAATTGCTGCCGAAAAAGAAAATCTTGAAAAGATGTTCCCAGGTGCTCAATTTGCTGCTCTTGAAATGACTGATGAAAAAGGTTATGTTCAGGGTGTATATGAAGTAGTTGATGAAGGATATGCTGTTAAGCTACAGACAACAGGTTACAACAGTTCAACTCCAATTATCGTTCTTGTAGGATTTGATAACAGTGGTGTTATAACTGGTGTACTTGCACTGCAGCAGCAGGAAACTGATGGATTCGGTACTAAAGTATTCAAAGAAGAAAACATCAGCAGCTTATATGTTGGTAAGAGTTTAGATGAAATGCCTGATTTATTATCTGGTGCAACTGTTACAAGTACTGCTATGCAAAATGCAATTTCATCAGCTCAGAATATGTTAAAAGAAGTTGTTAAATAGAAGGGAGACAGATTATGTGGAATAATTTTAAAAATGGTTTTATAAAAGAAAATCCAGTATTCGGTTTATATCTTGGTCTATGTAGCTCTTTAGCTATTTCGACTTCTGTCAACAATGCAATTGGTATGGGTGCATGTGTAACAATTGTACTGATCCTATCTAACTGCATCGTATCTTTAATCAGAAAGATCACTCCATCAGAGATTAGAATTCCAGTTTACATTGTGGTTATAGCTTCTCTTGTAACTGTAGTTGAAATGGTAGTTCACGCATTCATGTCAGAACTATATACATCTTTAGGTGTATTCCTGTCACTGATTGTTGTTAACTGCATTATCTTAGGACGTGCAGAAGCATTTGCCAGCAAGAATGGTGTAGTAGCAAGTGCTGTCGATGGCTTAGGTATGGGTCTTGGTTATACATTTGCATTATTATTGATCTCAGTAGTTCGTGAGCTTGTATCTACTGCTGGTATCACAATTGTTAATCCATTCAACAGTACT
The DNA here is from genome assembly GCA_029097145.1 of Bacillota bacterium. GTDB lineage: Bacteria > Bacillota_I > Bacilli_A > Erysipelotrichales > Erysipelotrichaceae > JAHHTG01. The sequence continues at coordinate 1,825 of JAQXNC010000007.1, read as the reverse complement.
CAGGTATTATTCTCATTTACTATCGGTGCTCTTGAACCATTTAAAATCTCATTATTCTCTTCAAGCGTTGGTGCTTTCCTAACATTTGCATGTTTTGCAGCATTCTTTGCTTGGCTAAAGAATAAACCAAACAAAAAGGAGGCTAAATAATCATGGCTGAATTATTTACTATGGCATTAGCTGCCATCCTTATTAACAATGTTGTGCTTTCAAAATTCTTAGGTGTATGTCCTTTCTTAGGTGTTTCTAAGAATTCAAAGAGTGCCGTTGGTATGGGTCTTGCAGTTATCTTTGTAATTTTTGGAGCCTCATTAATTACATATGCATTATATTATGGTATTCTGGTTCCACTGAATATTGAATTTATGCAGTTAATTACATTTATTCTGGTAATCGCAACATTTGTACAGTTTGTTGAGATGTTTATTAAAAAATATAGCGCTTCACTATACAAATCATTAGGTATCTATTTACCATTAATTACTACTAACTGTGTTGTATTATTTGTTGCCAAAGACAATATTACACAGGGTTATAATCTGGTTGAAACAATGGTTAATTCAATCGCATATCCTTTAGGATTTATGCTTGTGTTATATCTATTCTCTTGCTTACGTGAAAGATTAGACAGTGCTGATACATTACCTTCTTGGAAAGGCAATCCTATTGCTCTAGTTACAGCTGCATTAATGGCTTTGGCATTTAGTGGCTTTGTAGGCATTGTATAATGAGTAACAATATAATCTATGCAGTAATCTTCTTTGTGATAATGTCTGGATTTTACTGCATAGGATATTATTTCAATCATAAAACGCCGAAACCTAAAGGCTGTGAAAATTTAAAGGAGTCATGCGATGGTTGTAAGATTACATCATGCATGAATCATCCTGTTCATGATATGGAAGGAGAAAATAAAGATGCTTAATGCAATTCTAGTTATGCTTGGACTTGGATGCGCAATGGGTTTAATTCTATATGTTGCATCAGTTGCTTTCTATGTTAAACCAGATGAAAGAGTTGAAAAGACAACCGCTATGCTTCCAGGATACAACTGTGGTGGTTGCGGATTCCCTGGTTGCAGTGGTTTAGCTGAAGCATTAGTTAAAGGTGAAACAAATATAGTCAGCTGTAAGCCTTGTAAACCTGAACAGCGTAAGGAAATTGTTGATTACCTGAACGCTTCTGAAGGTCCTAATGGCGAAAAGCTTAATGTAAAAGCTATATAATAAAAACAGGATGTGTCAGTTTAATAACTGATACATCCTTTTTAAAACTTTATTTTTAAGCTTTCGATTACTTCGTCTAAATCTTCGAGGTTCTCAAACCATTTCTTTTCCCATTCAATTGAAATATATCCTTGATAGTTGTCTTTTTTCAGCTGACTGATAACACTTTGATAGTCAATCTCTCCCTTACCGAATAGAACTGGTCTGCCATTTAAACTGTCCTTAATATGAACATGTTTAATATATGGTTTAAATTCAGAATAGAAAGATTCATAATCATTACCATAATATCGATAAGTGTGGTAAATATCCCAGATTAAACCAAAGTTGGCATTGTGGCCTACCATATCGATAACAGGTTTAAGGGTACTGGAATTATTAAAATCACCATGTGTTTCAAGCAGAATCATTATATTATGGTTATAACTGCATAGTTTGTTGATTGCAGCTGTCAGATATTCGATGCTTTTATTATCGATAATATTGTTGCCAAAAATCCTGATAGCTTTAAAGCCTGATGAAAAGGCAATGTCGATTTCTTTTACTGCTTTGATAATATACTTTTCGTATGTTGCTGAATCGTGAAATTTGCACGAAGT
>JAQXNC010000006.1 GCA_029097145.1 Bacillota bacterium | reverse complement strand
AATCCCCTTCAATATCAAAGACTACTCCATCACTTTGATATTCATATGCTTGAGATACAACTCTTTGCATATCTTCAAGATCATAATCAGTATCACCATCCAGAAGATAGATATTATAGCCTTTAATATCTTCATAATCATAAATGTTCATAAAGATGGTATCAATATCATATTTATCAAGAAGTTTGATATCTTCTTCATTAACCCCATGCCATGCAAAGACGGCTGTCACTATATCAGTCTTTTTCTCACATCCACCAAGCATGATAACCATCAACAACAATCATGACCACGCCTTAAAGACGTGGTATGTACAGCCCTATAAGGGCATTATGTTGCTCGGCCTACGCCTACCGAGAGTCTGACAACCGCAACATATCTACTAACTAGCCCTCAAAAGGGCTTTTTTGTATTGTTTATTTTACCTGCTTACCCGTGAACGGGTCTACGTATTCAAGTAATGAAATCTGATCTGAAAGTTTGTCCTCCTGCAATTGATTCTGAATATACTCTTTGATTTTTTTCTCATTCTTTCCTGGTATATTCTAATTGACCCATCTAAGGGACATTGAATATACATTCCTTTCTGCCAGTTTATTAAACCGAAACTGGTAACGGTTTTTTACCTAAGATAGAATTGAAATATGTGAATGTGGATTTGTATCTTTCCTTGTGGCTTTGACTACTTCAAGTAGGATCTCACCACATCTTACACCTAAACAATGATTAGTTAGATGGGTCTTTAGAACTCGTATCACGCACCAGGTTTTGAGGTTTAAGAATTGTGTAGTAAAGCATTCACACTAATTACCAGTATAGAAAGGAAACCAGTAATTATGATTCTTGTAGGAATTGATATAGGAAAGAATAAGCATTCTTACTGTATCTACAAAAAAGATTCAGGTGAGCTGTTAAAAGATCCTGAATTCTTCAACAATAACTCTGATGGATTTAAAACACTTATTGAAAGTATTAAGCCATATGATAAGAAAGATGTACTTATCGGTATGGAAGATACTGGACATTATCATTTCGCTCTTCTTAAATATCTTTTAGATAAAGGTTATACATTAGCTCTTATTAACCCTATAACCACTGATCTTCAAAGAAGGATTGATGGTTCGATATCTAAAAACGATAAGTTAGATACCATCACCATCTGTAATGTCTTATCATCAAATGCCAGAAATAAACCATATCGTATATCTAAAGTTAATAGTTTTGACAAGTATGAACAAAGACAATTAACCAGACATCATCATAATCTAAAAGAAGAGTTAAATGTCTATACCAACAGACTTCAAAAATGTATTGATATCGTTTTTCCTGAGTTTAACAGCTTATTCAAGAGTAAATATGGTACTGTGTACATGAACATCCTTGAAAACCTTGGATCAGCATATACAATAGCTCATACAGATATTAGAACTATTAAGAAGTGCTTTGATATCAAAGGTAAAGGAAATCGTATATCCCTTACAGCTGAAAAGCTTAAAGAAACAGCTAAGAAATCTATTGGTATCCATTCCATATCAGATGAAATTCAAATTAAGCATCTTGTAAGACAGATTAAATTAATTGAAGAGCAGATAGAAGAGATAGACAAAAAAATAGAAGAGCACTCCATACAAACAAACTCTCCTATCTTATCAATCCCAGGGATATCACACTTCTCTGGTACTTCTATTTTATCCGAACTTGGAGATATTAACAACTTTTCTAACTTCAAACAGTTAATAAAGTTTGCAGGTGTTGCACCGATCCATTATGAATCATCGCAGTTTAATGCAGCACATACCAAAATATCCAAGAAGGGATCTAAATATCTAAGGAAGACACTTTATCAAGTTATACTTCCTGTTATCTTGCATAACACCACCTTCAAGAAATACTATGACTTAAAGATTTCACAAGGTAAATCCCATAGATGTGCTCAAGGACACTGCATAAGAAAGCTTTTGAGGTTAATCTTTCATTTACTTAAAACCAATACCAGATTTGATGAAGCTTTATTAAGATAGTCAAATTACATTTATAAATCATTAAACATAACTTAATCCTTTATGAAGGCTTTTTAGTCATGCCTAAGTTTTATAAACAACATTCACAATTTCAAAGAACAAAAGGTATATATAGCTAACAAATAATAAAACAGTATAATTTTCAAACTTTTTCATAAAACTACTTGAATTTTATATAGTTAGCTACTGTATCTACAAAATATCCTTTTGCCCAAAAATGTCTGTTTCCATATTTATATTTCAGATTTGCATGCTTCTCAAATATTAGAAGTGTTGACTTGGATTTAAGATATCCCATAATTTCAGATACAGAATACTTTGGAGGTATTTCAAGAAGCATATGGATATGATCAGGACATGCTTCACCTTCAAGTAATTTTAATCCAGGTTTCCTTTCAATCAGTGTTTTGAATATCGTGATTATATCGCTTCTTAGTTTATTGTATATTACTGCCCTCCTATATTTTGGTACTATGACTATATGATACTTACAGTTATAGGTAGTGTGTGATAAACTATTGTTGTCTTGTTTCATCAAGATGTTCTCCTTTCATTATTATTGCGGTTGTCAGACCCGCTTTAATAATAAAGGAGTTTTATTTTGCGAAACAAGACATTACCCTACGCTAAAGCTTCTATCGCCACGCGCATAGCACGTGGTATTAAAATGCCTAAGGAAGTTTATAAAAACCTCCAAAGTTGAGGTACAACTTTAGAGGTTCACTACATGAAGTCATCTTTTTTATATAATAGTGCTATGTTAAGTAAAAAACAGACTCGTAACGTCTATTTAAATACATTATTCTCAGCTTCCTTACCAGCCAGTGCCTGTTGGGTTATTCTTTTAGCTGATCGTGGTTTCTCACTTGTTGAGATTGGTATCTTTGAGAGTATTTTTCATCTGACCAGTTTCAGTTTTGAAATCCCCAGTGGGATGATCGCTGATATCTTTGGTAAGCGTCGATGCATGATTGCAAGTGGCATCGCCCTTACGACATCTGCCTTCTTTATGCTTATTGGAAACACTTACTTCAACATCATCTTAGCCATGATTTTCAGTGCCTTAGGTTACAGCTTTGCCTCAGGCGCAAGAGAAGCGCTGGTCTATGATACCCTTAAGGCTGAAAATCAGACTGATAAATATCTTGAATTTATATCTAATGATTCAGCTATCTATCGTCTTTTTAAAGCTATCGCAACCCTGATGGCTGGCTATACCCGAAAAATAGGCTATGTATCAGCCTACTTCATCGATATTATTCTCTCATCAATCTCAACACTCTTTGCCTTTAGACTCAAGGAAATTAAAAAGCCACTTATCAGTAAACCTCTTTTAAATGACATCAAAAACGCTTTTATCACAACTGCTTTAAACAGCTTTAATTTTCTTTTAAGAAATCATAAGGCTTCATTTATCATTATCATCAATGCCTTATGTGGTGTCTTTGCAGTCCTGTTATCCTTTTTCCTACAGCCATATCTAACCGAAAATGGTGTTGATGGGATTTATCTTGGGATAGCCTTATTCATCATCTCGCTAGGTGGAGCCTTTGGTTCAAAGTGTGCTGTCTTAACTTCAAAGATCAGCTATCCAAAAGTACTTATATTATCAGTTATATCTATCACATTATGTTTTCTGATGATCTTCACAAAGTTGCCACTTATCATGATTATATGTGGTTTTATCGCATCATTCTTTGATGATATCATTGAAATCCGTTCCAATACCACCTTAAATGAAATGATACCCAAAGATGAAAGGGCAACTCTCATCTCCGTTAATTCCTTTACCTATTCAGTTTTTATGATTATCATGTCTCCAGTCATCGGCTGGTTATTTGAAATCTTATAATATACATTCAAGTAACTTGATTATTCCAACAATTCCTAAAAAGACATATATCAGTTTACGCATCTTTTCATCTGATATCTTATCCACAAAAACAGTTCCAATCTTTTTACCAATAAGACATGTGATAATCCCAATAAAAATTAATGGTAAAAGATCCATGGTTATAATCCCTGACATCAATCTCATTAATGATGCATATAAACCAGTAATTAAGAAGAATGTCTGAATTGTCCCCAAATATTCTTCTTTTTCTTTACATGCCGACAGATAATAAAGAACCATTGGTGGACCAGATATCCCAAATAATCCATTACCAACTCCGGCAATCATACTGCATATAATCATCATTATAAGATTATCTTTAAGTTTAATCCCATTAAAAAAATTGAAGTATATCGCAAGGATAATAATAAAGATACCGAAGATGAGTTTTAAGGTATTGACTGGTAAGATAACTGCTATCTTTATTGCGACAGTAGACATAATCATTGTAATTATGATTGGTAGAACAATTTTCTGATAATTAATATATTTACGATAATGATATACGAGGGTGATATTAAGAAAGAGGGTTACCATCCCACTGATACCAGCTGAGACATTAATTCCCAAAAATAAAGGGAGGATAAGCATATTGACTATTCCTGCCCCAAAACCAGTTACGGTCT
>JAQXNC010000005.1 GCA_029097145.1 Bacillota bacterium | reverse complement strand
AAGTTTGATATGGAAGTTTAATTCCTTGCCGGCCATTTCATGATTGGCATCGAATGTAACGTTTTCTTCATCCTTGGCGATGATTAATGCAGGGAATCTTTGACCATACATATTTCTGAGCATGATTCTTGTGCCAACTTCAAACTTTTCAATTCCAGGTAACTGATTGATTGGTGCACTGAAGATAGCTTCAGGATTTGATGGACCATAAGCTTCTTCTGGCATTAAGTGAATATCGACTTCTTCATTCACTTCCATATTGACAACAGCCTTATCAAAGCCCAGAATCATCATACCAGTACCACATACAAATTCTAATGGTTCATTGCGGTCATATGATGAATCAAATTGTGTTCCATCATTAAATGTACCACGGTAATGAACTCTGACAGTCTTACCGGCATTCTTTCCTTCAAGTGTAGGTGTATGGCAACCCCCGCAAGAGCCACAGCCCCCACCACATGATCCACAGCCTTCTTCATCTTCATGGTCATGATGATCACAATGACCACCCTGAGATTCAAGATTATCTAGAGCCAGTTTTCTTGCAGCTTCATCAGCTTCACCACTGATACCAGATATAATTTCAATACCGGCATTGTTTAAAGCTGATATAGCTCCATCACCAATACCGCCACAGATAACGACATCAACCCCCAGGTCTTTAAGGAATAAAGCCAGAGCTTCATGTCCAGTACCGTTGGTATCGATAACTTCGCTGTTTAATATTTCTCCATTTTCAATAGTATAGATTTTAAAACTCTCAGATTTACCAAAGTGTTCAAAAATCATATTGTCTTTATAAGATATTGCAACTTTCATTAATGATCTCCTTCATGCATTGAAAATTATAACATATATTCTCTGATTAGATTTAATGTTATTTTTGGCGATAATTGAAGTAAAATATATACATCAGGAGATGAAAATTATGCAATATCGTAGATTTAAGGATTTTAATACTTCCTTATTAGGATTTGGCTGCATGCGTTTTCCTACTTTGGAAGATGGAACAATCGATGAAGAGAAGACTTTTGAAATGTTGGATCTGGCTTTGGATAATGGAGTGAATTATTTTGATACTGCTTATCCATACCATCAAGGACAATCAGAAATCGTTTTAGGAAAATGGTTACAGACGATTGATCGTGACAGTATTTACGTTACCAGTAAAATGCCGGTCTGGAAAATCAACAGTATCGAAGAATTTGATAAAATATTAGATGAACAATTAGAAAAACTGCAGGTCGATCATCTGGATTTCTATTTATTACATGCCCTAAGTAAACAAAGGTGGGAACATGTTTTAGAAATGGGCGTATTAGATCATCTTAAGGATGTTTTAGACAGTGGTAAGATAAGAAGAATTGGTTTCTCTTTCCATGATGAATATGAAGTATTCGAAGAGATAATCAAAGCTTATCCATGGGATTTCTGTCAGATTCAGTATAATTATATGGATAATAACTATCAGGCAGGGGATAAAGGTTATAATCTGGCTAAAGACTTAGGCATTCCGGTTGTCGTTATGGAACCTGTCAGAGGTGGTTTACTGGCGAATGTTCCAGATGATATTGACGAGATGTTTAGAGAATATAATAACTGGTCTAATGCCAGTTATGCCTTAAGATGGGTTATGAATCATGATAATGTCATGTGTGTATTATCTGGTATGTCTAATTTAGAACAGGTTAAGGATAATCTCATTACAGCTGATACATTTATGCCATTAACAGACCAGGAAATGGCAATCATTGATAAAGCTAGAGATATGTTTTTGGCAAGGACAAAAGTCAACTGTACTGCCTGTCGTTATTGCATGCCTTGTCCATTTGGGGTTGATATTCCTCAAAACTTCAAAGTATATAATGAAGGTCATATTTATAAGAAAGCCGATTTAAATAAAGAAAGATATTTGATGATGGAAGAAGCTATCAGAAGTACAGCCTGCAAAAAGTGTCAGGCTTGCGTTACTAAATGTCCACAACATATCAATATTCCAGCTGAGCTAGCTAAAATCAGCGAAGAATATAACGAGGCTGATAAATAAGTCCTGTAAAGAGGGATATAAATAGTTTACCTATTAACTGATTAGTGATAATATTATTGGGTAAACTTTAGGGCAAGGTGTAATTCCTGACCGGTGGTATACCCCACGAGCCAGAGATGGCAGAACCTGTGAGATTCAGGTGGCGACAGTAAAGTCTGGATTTGAAGAAGTTTAGTTTTTTGTAAGCTCTAGGGATTATATATCCCTTTTTTGTTTGGAGGTGCAAGCATGAGCATTGTTGAAGTGAGGAATATTTCTTTTGCGTATGAAGATAATCATGATGTCCTGCATGATGTTTCTTTTAATATAGAAAAAGGTTCATATACAGCGATTGTTGGGCATAATGGCAGCGGTAAGTCAACAATTGCCAAACTGATGGCAGGTTTGCTGGAATTTCAAAAGGGTACTATCACAATTGATGGAAAACTTTTAAATGAAGAAAATATCACAGATATCAGATCAAAACTGGGGATAGTCTTTCAGAATCCTGATAATCAGTTTATTGGTTCAACTGTTAGAGATGATATCGCTTTTGGGTTAGAGAATTATTCAGTTGATCCATCAAAGATGGATGAAATTATTGATAAATTCTCAGATGTTGTGGGGATGCGTGAATATCTTGATCGTGAACCGTCTAATCTTTCAGGCGGTCAGAAACAGAGGGTCGCTATTGCAGGTATTCTGGCAATGAATCCCGAAATCATTATCTTTGATGAAGCGACTTCAATGCTTGACCCTAAGGGTAAAAGTGAAATTAAGAATGTTATCTATGAACTTCATAATGAAAAGAAACTGACGATTATTTCTATTACTCATGATATTGAAGAAGCTATTAATTCTGATCATGTGATAGTTATGAATCAGGGATATAAATATATGGATGATACTCCAGATAATATCTTTAAGAAGACAAAGGAACTAAGAAAGATTGGACTTGATATACCATTTACATATCAGGTTAAGGAAGCTTTATGTGATGTAGGTATTAAGGTAGATTATGTTAAGGATTTAAAAGGACTGGTGGATGAGATATGCCAATAGAATTTAGAGAATTGAGTTATGTATATTCTAAAGATATGCCTTATGCCTATAAGGCTTTAAAAGAGATTAATCTTGAGATTGAGGAAGGTAAGATTAATGCGATTATTGGTGAGACAGGAAGTGGTAAATCAACACTGGTTCAGCATTTAAATGCTCTGTTATTACCAAGTGAGGGTGAACTAGAAATTGCAGGTTATACTATAAGAGCTAATGAAAAGACTAAAGGACTTAAATATCTGCGTAAGAAGGTCGGACTGGTATTTCAGTTCAGTGAATATCAGCTCTTTGAAGAAACTATTTTAAAGGATGTATCATTTGGTCCAAAGAATTTTGGAGTCAGTGAAGAAGAGGCTATAATCAAGGCTAAAGAAGCCTTAAAACTTGTAGGCATTGATGAATCAATGTATGAAAAGAGTCCTCTTGATTTAAGTGGTGGACAGAAAAGAAGAGTAGCGATTGCTGGAATACTGGCAATGGAACCAGAAATTATTGTCTTGGATGAGCCAACAGCAGGTCTTGATCCTAAAGGGTCCAAAGAGATGATTGGTCTATTCAGTAAGCTGAATAAAGAGATGCATAAGACTATCATTCTTGTGACTCATGATAATGAAGTAGTCTATAACTATGCTGATAATGTCATACTGTTATCACATGGTGAAATAGTCTTAAATAAGGATGCCAGAGAATTCTTTGATGATAAGGAATTACTTGATAGATTACATATTCTTAAACCACAGATTGTTGAGTTAAAGGAACTGCTTAACGCTAAGGGTTATAAGATTGGTAATGAAGTGCGTGATATTAAGGCATTAGCTAAAGCGATAAAGGAGATTAAGAAACATGAATAATCTGGTATTTGGTAAATATATGCCTCTTGATTCACCTATTCATAAACTTGATCCAAGAGCGAAGATATTGGCGATGCTTGTAATGCTGGTGGCAGTTTTTATGCCATCTGGGTGGTATGGATATCTGATTATTGGGGTTGTCATGATTCTGGTTATCAGATTATCTAAGCTTAAACTGTCATTTGTCATCAAGGCTTTCAAGCCAATGATCTTTATGATGTGTTTCCTCTTTATTATTAATATCTTTGGATATACTGAAGGAACACTGTTGTTATCTGTTGGTCCTTTAAAGATATATTGGGAAGCCATTACTCATACTTTATATATCGTTATAAGATTACTTTTAATGATTATGATTACAACTGTTTTAACAGTGACAACCAAACCATTAGACTTAACACTTGGAATTGAATATCTTTTAAAACCATTTAAGAAGATTGGTGTACCATCACATGAGATTGCAATGATGATTTCTATTGCCTTAAGATTTATTCCAACTATTATTGAAGAAACGATGCGTATCATGAATTCTCAGAAGTCACGTGGAGTAGATTTTGAAGAAGGTAAACTTAAAGAAAAGATAATGGCAATTGTATCTTTGATTGTGCCACTTTTCTCAGTAGCTTTCCAAAGAGCTGATGATCTGGCTAATGCCATGGAGGCCAGAGGTTACAATCCAAGCGGTACAAGAACGCGATATAAACAGCTTAAATATGAGATGCGTGATGTCATTCTGATTGCTGGGGCAATTATCATTCTTGTCATGATGATTATGTTAGCGATATTCCTATGAGATATAAATGTATAGTGGCCTATGATGGATATAACTATGTAGGTTTTCAAAGTCAGATTAATGGGACAGCTATTCAGGATGTCATTGAAGATAAACTGAAGATTATTTTTAATGACTCCATTCGTATTGTGATGGCATCAAGAACGGATAGTGGTGTCCATGCCAAGGGACAGGTCTTTCATTTTGATGCCTTAAAGGAAGTAGAACCTTTTAGATTAAAGGGATCTTTAAATGGTCTTTTACCTAAAGATATACATATTAACAGTGTTGAAGTGGTCGATGAGAATTTTCATTCAAGATTTAATGTCAAAGCCAAGAAATATGAATATGTCATCAATACTGGTGAATATGATGTCTTCTTGAGAAATAGAGCTTATCAGTGTTTCTATAAACTGGATATTGATTTATTAAAGGAAGGTGCTGCTCTTTTTGAAGGCCGACATGACTTTGGTTCCTTTAATACCTGTTCATATGAAGATTATCCAGATCAGGTCAGAGAAATCTACAGTATGAAGGTTATAAAAAGAGATAATCTTTTGATTATTGAAGTTGTTGGGGATGGATTTTTAAGACATATGGTCAGAATGATTGTTGGGACACTGATTGATCTTGCAAGAGGACAAAAGAGTCTTGAGACAGTTAAAGATATGATTAATCATCCATGCAAATCAACACATCGCTATAATATTGATCCAGGTGGATTATATCTGAGTGAGATATATTATTAAGGTATCTATATGATGCCTTTTTTAGTTATTAAGTCTATAATATAGGTAATTTAGAAAGTGGGAATAATATGAAATATGCATTGATAAATGGAATAATTCTTGATGGTACCAAAGATATGAAACCACAAAGTGGAAAGGTTATTCTTATTGATGGTGAAATAATTGAAGATATTACTGATGAGGTTAAGGATGGATATGAAATTATTGATTTAAAGGGTCAATATGTCATGCCTGGACTGATTAATCTACATGTTCATCTGCCATCAAGTGGCAAACCTAAGAAAATATCTAAAGTATATATGAAAATGGCTAACTTCATTCTTAATCATAAAGTGACATTAAATATCGCAAGAAAGATGTGCGAAGGATATGCCCTTGATGATTTAAAAAGTGGAGTAACTACTATCCGTACTGTAGGTGGTGGGGCTGATATTGATACCACTATCCGTAATATGATAAATGATGGTAAGATTGATGGTCCAAGAATTCTATCTTCCAATATGGCAATATCTGTACCTGGAGGGCATATGGCAGGAAGTCTTGCATATGCGGTGAATAATAAGGATGAAGCCAGAGTGATGGTTGATAAGATAGCTGAAGATAAACCTGATCTCATTAAGATTATGGTTACTGGTGGGGTTTTGGATGCCAGGGTTAAGGGTGAACCTGGTGAAGTCAAGATGTCAGATGAGATTATCAAGGCAGTATGTGACAGAGCTCATGAGCTTGGTTTAAGGGTTGCAGCTCATACTGAAAGTCCATTGGGCGTTAAAAATGCCTTAAGGAATGGGGTTGATACAATTGAACATGGGGCTAAACCTGATGATGAAATGATCAAACTGTTTAAGGATCATGGTTCAATGTTGGTAGCGACGCTCTCACCAGCCATGCCTTATGCCTTATTTGATCGATCGGTTATGAATACCAGTGAAGTTGAACAGTATAATGGACAGATAGTCTTTAATGGCATTGTTGAATGTGCTAAGGAATGTCTTAAAAATGATATACCAGTTGGGCTTGGAACTGATACAGGCTGTCCATATACAACTCATTACAATATGTGGCGTGAAGTATATTATTATCATAAATATGTTGGTGTAAGTAATGATTTTGCCTTACATACTGCAACTTTAATCAACGCCAGAATAGCTGGTATCGATAAGATTACTGGTTCTATTGAAAAGGGTAAATCATGTGATTTAATTGTGACGAAGAATAATCCACTGGATTCCTTAATCAATCTTAAAGACCCAGCAATGGTATTTATGAAAGGAAAGAGTATAATAGATTTACATATTAATAAGATGTCAGAAGTGGATGACATGCTTGACAGATATCTATAGGGGGAATATGTATTTATGAAAGTTGTTGATATGCATTGTGATACAATATCTAAACTTCTAAGAGCTGAAGATGAAGGGAATATTGCCAATCTTAGAGATAATGATTTTGATATCGATATTAAAAAGATGATTAAGGGTGACTACCTGTTACAGAATTTTGCGATGTTTGTACCATATGGTGGTAATCCAAATCCAGAAAAGGACTGTTTAAGACTGATAGATAAGTATTATCGAGAGATAGAAGCTAATATTGATTCAATCAGACCGGTCTTTAGTTATCAGGATATTGAAGACAATATGAATGAAGGTAAAATGTCGGCGATGCTGACACTTGAAGAGGGTGGTGTAGTCTTTAATGATCTGGCAATGTTAAGAAATTACTATCGTCTGGGTGTTAGAATGATTACACTGACATGGAACTTTCCAAATGGTATAGGATATCCTAACTTTGTCCCAAAAGATAAGGCTGATACCAGTATTGATCGCTACAGTATGCTTCGAACAGTTAATGAAACTGATGGTTTAACACCTTTTGGGATTGAATATATTAAAGAGATGGAAAGACTGGGTATTATCATTGATGTATCACATCTTGGCGATAAGGGCTTCTATGATGTCTTTGAAAATACAACTAAACCATTTGTCGCATCACATTCTAATGCCAGAAGTGTTCAGGGTGTCGCGAGAAATCTTAAAGATGATATGATCAGAAAACTTGCATCAAGAGGTGGAGTCATGGGTATTAATTACTGTACTGACTTTATTGATGATGAAGGTGGCAGTATTGAAGGTATTATTAAACATATAGATCATATAGTATCGATTGCAGGAATTGATTGTATTGGATTAGGTAGTGATTTTGATGGGATTAAGAAACGTGATGAGCTTTCTGATGCCTCAAAGATGAATGATTTAAGAGTAGCACTGGCTAAACATGGTTATAGTGGTGAAGATATTGATAAGATTTTCTATAAGAATGTCTTAAGAGTTTATAAGGAAGTGCTTAGATGATTAAACTGATAGCTTTTGATATAGATGGGACACTAAATAATTCGAATCATGAGATATCTATAAAGACTAAAGAAGTTATAATGGAAGCTCAAAGAAAAGGTATTATAGTCGTCCTGGCTTCTGGAAGACCGGAATCAGGTCTTGTCGATAGTGCCAGAGCTCTTGATTTGAAAAATAACCGTGGTGTGTTAATCTCATATAACGGTTCGAAAGCCATTGACCTTGAAAGTGGATGTGAAATCTATAATGAATTTCTGGATATTCATGATGCCAAGGCTGTCCTTGAACATATGAAGAAATTCAATGTTAAACCAATGATTTATGATGGAGAGTATATCGTCGTGAATAATGTATATGATAATTATGTCAATTATAATGGTGGGTTTAATGTGATTGAATTTGAAGCCAGACAGGGACATTACCTTTTGAAGGAAGCAAGAGATATGACTCAATATGTTGACTTTCCAATTAATAAGATACTGACAGCAGGTGATCCAGAATACCTTGAGGCTCATTATAAGGAAATGATGGAACCATTCAAGGATAGATTGAATTGTACTTTTACTGCCAGATTCTATTTTGAATTTATGCGTAAGGATATCAATAAAGGTAAGGCACTTGCAAAAATAGCTGAATTCTTTGGTTTTGAAAGAGATGAGATTGCAGCCTTTGGTGATGCCAGCAATGATATTGAGATGCTTGAATATGCTGGGCATGGAGTTGCTATGGGTAACGCGTTTGATTCAGTTAAGGAAGTAGCTGATTATGTTACTTTAAGTAATGATGAAGATGGTATTGTACATGCCTTTAAGAATTATCTGCATATAATCTAAGTATATAAAAAGAGATTCATCTTGAAGTGAATCTCTTTTTATAGTTTGCGCGCCATGGGCACGCTCTAAAGGGTGAAAGTCCCAAACATGCCCAGATAGTGGGAAGTGTATAGTCGAACAGCAAGGGTGTCCATCGTGAGGTGGAATCTGAAGGAAGCTGTAAGCAAATCTCTGGTCCGA
>JAQXNC010000004.1 GCA_029097145.1 Bacillota bacterium | reverse complement strand
ATAATAATCCAGAAAATATTCGAAGACATCCCTAAAAGTAAGGCATCAACTGTTGATACCAGAACACTGACTCTTAAAATCATATCACCATCAATCTTCTTGGCATAATAGATAGCTTCCTTACCCATTGTATCTGAATATCTCTTAGATGAACCTTCACCTAAAGCTAACGCTTCTTTGATTTCTTCTCTTTCAAGATGATTATCAAGCCTTGTGGTATCCTTCTCATTATCATAGATGACATCACCATCTGTCGTAATTAGAGTAATACGATTATTATTACTTTTAATGCTGTTTAGATACTCTACACCATTAAGTCTGATACCATTTTCAATATATATGACCTGACCCTTTAAAGTATCAGATATTTCTTTGATGTACTGATTATATAAAACTACCATAAACATACTGACAGTCAGTATAATACTCGTAAGTACTGTCAGAATAATACTTTTAAATATCTTTGAGGTCATATTATCCTCCAATTCTATATCCTACACCTCTAACAGTTTCGATATAGTTTCCTGCATCCTTTAGTTTTGATCTCAATGTCCTGATATGGACATCAACAGTCCGGTTTGAATCATCATATTCATAACCCCATACCTGATTAAGCAGTTCATCACGGGTAAAGACCATGCCTTCTCTTGACATCAGAAGATACAACATATCAAACTCTTTCCTGGTTAGTGTTATTTCTTCATCTTTATACTTCACTACATGTTTATCCTTTGAAATATATAGACCCTTATATTCATAACCTTCATCATTACTCTTCTGATATCTTCTTAAGACAGCTCTGATTCTTGAGATCAGTTCCATCATCCCAAAAGGTTTGGCTACATAGTCATCAGCTCCACTATCAAGTCCTGTAACCTTATCAAACTCACTGCTTCTGGCTGTCAACATAATCACTGGGATATCCTTATAACGGATATCCTTTTTAAGAGTCTTTAAGACAGTTAATCCATCCTCTTCCGGCAACATAATGTCCAGTAATATGAGATCAGGAATCTTTTCCTCAAGAGCTTTATAAAACTTTGATGGCACATCAAAACCTTTGGGTTCCATCCCTTCCTTATTTAATGTATATGTAATCAGTTTTTCAATGCTTGCATCATCTTCCAGTATGTATATCATAATTATCACCCTTAACTGTATAGACAACCCATTCAGCGATATTGACACTGTGATCACCAATACGTTCAAGATATTTGGCTATCATCAGTATATCAACGATATCTCTTGAATTATCTTCTTTTTCTATCAGTATTATAACCTGATTTTTAATATTCAAGAAGATTTCATCAACCTCATTATCTTTAGCAATAACTTCTTTAGCCAGATTAATATCTCTTTTGACAAAAGCTCTGACACTCTCATTAACCATCATAAGTACTGTATTAAACATCTTAGGTAAATCGGTATCCTTTATCAATGTCGTATATTTAAATTCCTTCAGCAGATTAGCGATATCCAAAGCCTGATCCCCTATTCTTTCAAGATCAGCTATCATCCTTAAAATAGCGTTGATAAACCTCAGATCCTTAGCCACTGGCTGCCATGAATAAATCATCTTCATACATAGAGCTTCAATATACTTTTCCTTACGGTCAATATCATCTTCAAGCTTTGATACCTTCTCATATAAAGCTCCATCATAGTCATTCTGAAGTGTTTCCTTGATTGTTATTGCGATTGCTTCTCCACACATCGAACCCATTGAAATCAGTTCAATATTCAATGCATTAAGTTCCTCTAAAAATTTCTTTCTCATCATCCAAACCTGCCTGTAATATAATTCTCTGTTCGTTTATCCTTAGGATTTGAAAACATCGTATCAGTATCAGTCATCTCAATTACCTCACCCAGTAAAAAGAAAGCTGTATAATCAGAGATTCTGGCTGCCTGCTGCATATTGTGTGTAACGATGATAATTGTATAATCCTTCTTAAGTTCCATGATCAGATCTTCAATCTTTGAGGTTGAGATGGGATCTAAGGCACTGGTTGGTTCATCCATTAAAATGACATCCGGTGACATCGCAATACAGCGGGCAATACATAGACGCTGCTGCTGTCCACCAGATAGCCCCATGGCTGATTCATGAAGTCTTGAAGCTACCTCATCATATAAAGCTACCTGTTTTAAGGAAGTAATGACAATCTCATCGAGTTTCTTCTTATCCTTTAAACCCTGACATCTTGGTCCATAGGCTATATTGTCATAGATTGACATTGGGAAGGGATTAGGCTTTTGAAAGACCATACCAACCCTTGTCCTTAAGTCAACAATATCCTGATTCTTACTATAGATATCATGACCTTCATTCATGATTGTTCCATCAATTCTACAGCCTTCAATCAGATCATTCATCCGATTAAGGCATCTAAGAAAAGTTGACTTCCCACAACCAGATGGACCTATAAAAGCTGTAACCTTATTCTTATAGATATCCATTGATATCTTCTTTAAAGCCTGTTTATCTCCATAATAGAGATCCAGATCTTTGATATTGAAACATGTATCCATTTATTTCTCCTATTCAAAAGACTTCACGAAACGTTTTGATACCAGCTTAACTACGCCATTAATCATAAAAACAACCATTAGAATAATTAATGATATGGCACTGGCTAATTCATAGTTAGGCTGCTCAGATGACATTATGGACCAGATCATCAGTGATAATGATGTCCCTTGTGAAAGAATGGTTGGCGCATCATTAATAACAGTACTGGTCGTATAGACAAGCGCAGCCGATTCACCAATGACACGTCCAATACTTAATAGAACACCTGTTAAGATACCATTAATAGCTGACGGTAAGACAACCTTAAAGATTGTCTGTGATTTAGTCGCTCCTAAGGACAATGATGCATCTCTTAAACCCTGAGGTACTACAATTAGAGCCTCAGTCGTCGATGAGATAATTGTCGGCAAAAGGATAACTGCCATCGTTAAAGCTCCCAAAAGAACACTAGTCGATTTAGCTCCAACTAACTTCGTTATCGGAAACAGCACTGTCACGCCCATCAGTCCATAGATAATTGATGGAACACCCGTTAGCGTATCAATGCCCTGACGAATTAGAGAATTAAGACGACTCTTCTTAGCGTATTCATGGAGATAAATAGCTGCTGATACACCAATGGGAAGTGAAATTAAAAGTGATATGACAATGAGGTACATCGTAACGATAAGGCTACCTTTAATCCCACCACCCATACTCTGATAATTAATACTGATAATACCTGTGGCCTTTTCATCAAGAATACTCGCAAGATTGGCTGCATCCTTCATCATGGTTTCACTTAAGAAGGTCTTATTTCCACTATCATCAAGATAATACATATTCTTGACTATGCTGCCCTCTTCAATTGAGACACTCTGATTATTCTTACCGGCAACAGTAGAATAGAGATGATTAAATGGTGAATTCTCATCGATATAACTGACAGATATCACTTCTTCCTTATGACTTGTCGTAACATCTTCAAAGGCTATACCCCACTTCTTTGAATAATTCCCATCATGATCAGTCATATCGTGATAGACATAATCTTCTATTACTGCTGCATTTTCTGTTTCAGCATTATAATTGCTGGTTAAAAGATGTATTTTAATTAATCCTGCACCCTTAATCACAAGATACATCACAATTAGAAAGAGAATGAAAGTTCCGATAAAACTTGCGATATAAGTCATATCTTTTAATAGAATATCTTTATATTTACGTTTCATGACATATTACCTACTTTCTTTTTGGCATAATTCAATAAGGCATTTGATGTAAAGATTACCACTATCAGCACAAGCCCAATTGAGAAACGGATATCATAATCAAGACCTGTTGTCTCCTTTAATCCTGCCAGCATAGTACTTGTGAGAGTTCTTGTGATATCAAAAGGATTAAATGTCGGTCCAAAGAGTTTATTACCGGCAACCATAGCCACTGCTGTCGCTTCTCCAAAAGCTCTCCCCAGACCCAATATCGCTCCTGCGAAGATTCCTGATTTAGCAGCCTTTAAGACAATATTGAAATTAGTCTGCATCTTAGTAGCTCCTAAAGCCAGTGATGCCTTCTCTAAATCGATATCAACAGCCTTAATAGCGGTTATTGACATCGATGTCAGAGTTGGAAAAATCATGATTGACAAGAGTAATACTACTGATAAAAGACTTGAACCACCGAATGTTGTTACCCCAAAAAGATTAGACAGTTTCATGACAAAGACTGTAATAACCCCACTTCCAAAGACGCCATAAACAATTGATGGTACACTGGCCAAAAGTTCAATCACACTTTGCATAATCCCTGATAATTGCTTTGGGGCAATCTTAGTGATAAATAAAGCTGTCAATACAGATATCGGGAATGAGATCAGCAATGATAGAAAAGAGGATATTAAAGTATTTATGATAATAAATCCCACCCCATATATCTGCATATCCTGTCGATAGACATTACCGGTTAGAAATTCAAAGAGATTAACCTGTCCATATTCATAATTCTTCATAAATGGCGAAATACCCTTTGTAAAGACAAAGAGTACGATAATAACGATGAAACTCGCTGAGAGCATCGCCATCGCCATAAAGAAATATTCAAAGAATCTATCGAACGACTTACTTCTTTTTATATATTTCTTATCTGCAATCATAATTATTTAATATCTTCAAATGAAGTCAGTGTACCATTATAGATTGCCTTTAATGAGTCAGCGCTAATATTTTCAATTGGATTATTCACATTAACGATAGCTACAACTGCATCCTTACAGAAAGAACCATATGCTGCATTAGAACCATCTACGCCTTCAGAATCCTTGAAATCTCTTGAAGCGAACCCAATCTCAACCGCATTGGCACCATCTTTTTCTTCACCAATTGTACGTTTAGGTCCATCACCAGAACCAGTCTGATTCATAGCGAAATTAACATTACCAGCTAAAGGTTTAAATGCTTCTAAAGCCGCCTTAATACATTTTTCAACTGAAGTAGAACCACCAGTTCTGATTGTGAGTCCTGAATTATCCTGATTAAGTACTGGATAATTAACTGCGATATCTTCCCAAGGTTTGGCATTTGTATAATCGACAATACCACCAGCTCCTTCAATTACTGATAAACCTTCAACTGATTCAGTAATATAGGCAATAAATGCTGATACAAGCTCTTCCATATCTGTACTTATATAATCATGAGCTGCACGTGTTACATAATTAAATGGTCTTTGCATCTTATATGAGCCATCAAGAACTGTTTCAATTGAAGCTTCAACACCTTCGAACTTTAAAGGTTTAACACCATTAGCTTCAAACTGTGTTGTCATTGAGGCATAACCAATCCCATTCACATCAAGTCCAACCTTAGTTGCCATATCACCATTAGATGATACTTCTGAAGCCTTATCAGTCAGAGATCCTTCCTCTAAACCAATTGCCTTTTCAAATGCTTCTCTTGTACCACTTGATGCATCACGGGTATAAACATTAATCACACTTGATACTGGGTTATCAGTATTCTTAACTTCTTCGCTCAGATTATTTCCACCTGAACAAGCTACAACACTGATCATCATCATAGCCATAATAAAAAGCTTAACAATTTTCTTCATAAATCTCCTTCTTTTGTGATCTATCACACACTTAAAATATATGGGATTAAGGTTAAATAAATAGGGACGAGAATGTTAAAGATATGTTAAATAGCGTAGTTATGCTTAATGTACGTTATAATATTCATATGAAAGTATGTCTTGAGATTGATTTTAAAAATAAGAATGTCCTGATTCTGGGTGGAGGTCATGTCGCTTTACGTAAAACCCATCAGTTTTTAAACGCAAAAGCCCATATCTATCTTTATTCCCTTGAATATCTTGATGAATTTAATAATCTCGATGTCACCATCCTTAACTTTGAAGACTTTATCCTAAAGCTTGATGAAGCAAGTCTTCTGATTGTCGCATCATCAGATAAAGATATGAATCAAAAGATGATTAATCTGGCAAAAAGCAAGCATATCCTTGTCATGTCTTCGATGAAAGATCTTGATTCTGATGCCTATAGTGTTATTGAAAGACGTATTGATGATCTTTTAATCGCCACTAATACCAGTGGTACTTTCCCATTATTCTCAAACGAATTACTGAGTGTCATCACTAAAAGACTCTCATTGCTTAAAACCCTAAGAGAAAGACTAAACGATAAGAAACTGTCATCGTTATTAATAAAACTTAAAAATGAGGAACTCTCATTCCTCATCGATTCAATAAATAATGAAGGTATACTCTATATCATGCACGGTTCTAAAGATAATCTGGCTCATATTGAAGCGACGAAACTCATAGATGAAGCTCATAATACCTTCAAGAGACCAGTATCATATCTTTTTATTGGCAAAAGATTCAGACATATTGAGCCTTCAGAATATTTATCACTGATAGAATCATTAAATATTAACCTTAAAGTCTTACTGATCTTTAACGATATGAACTCTTCATATGTAAAAGATATGCTAAAACTGTTCCCTTTAAGTCAGGTAATTATTCCTGACTTCAATCTGATCAGTGATGAATATATTACTCATATCAACGGTCATAATAAAGGTGATGTCATCACCATCACCTATTCATCATATATGCAAAGTAAATATCCTTCTCAAAGATATATCAGTGCCTTAAGCCTGCCTTCGATCATTGAAGATATTATTCATAAATCTAACGTTTAACCTGACTGATATATTTAACATCCACTGCCCTTTCATAAAGGGTCTTTTTATTTAATAAGACAATCATCACAAGATAGATAAAGTATCCAAACATCAAACATACCCCGATAAAGATAATCATAGTGATAAGAGTATTGCGATATCTTTCCAGATAATCAAGTATAAAGGCGATTATCTCAAATACACCAAAGTAATATAAATATCTCAAAAGATTAAGTTCAATGATATTCTTTATCCTCTCATGACTGAATGAAATACGATAACGCATAACCTTCATACCTATAGTCTGATTACCATATATCTCTAAACTGCCATAATAGATAATAAAGATAATCGCAAAAGAAAGAGCTCCCTTATTAATAAAGATATTCACAAAACCAATAATCATTAAATCAATGATAAAGGCAAACATTCTTCTGATACTTGGAACCTTCTCACCTTCTGCATATGATTCTTCATCAATCTTCTCTCTACTTGGCAACATATTCTTTATGAAGCCAAAGATAAAATAACCCAGGACAGCCCCCAGCGTATTCATAATGAGATCATCAATATCACAAAGACGATATGGACCACTATAGATAAAATAAAGACCTGAAAGCTGGGTCAGTTCAAAGAAAAGGCTGAGTAATAAACCAGCGATTGCAGTCTTTTTTAAATCAAACTGAAAATAATACCTGAGATACATGCCAAAAGGGATTGTCATTAAGACATTGAAGAATGGTACAAAGAATGTCGCATGTTTAAAAGCTTTAAGATAGGTCGCAGGATTACTGATTCTAAGTGGTGTCTTCATGATGAAGTCATAGACAAAACTGAAAGGTATGAGATTAATCTTTTCAAGATAGGTAGTATGAACACTCTCAGGTTTAGGTAAAGGTAAGATTACCAGAAAATAGACACACAAAAGATATAAGACAAATGAAAAGATTATCAGCGTCCTGAGCTTATTGATTGAACCATATTTACGGTATTCATAAAACATATAAGGGATAGTCATCATAAAGGCAATTATCGGAAAGATAATGAGGGCTGTCCCAATCACATTGATATAACTCATAACAGAATTATACACTAAGCTTTAACCTGTATTCTCAATCTTACAGAATTGTAAGAAAAAGATATCACACCAGTGATATCTTATTCATCTTCTCAAGTAATCTTATATAAGCCTTAACAGCTTCATCATAATGTCCAAGCAATTCGCCGTTGACTTCATTCACAATCATATCGACACAGTTTTTACCATTGATATAATATTCAGTCAGAGTATTAATGCTTAAACGCTTCATGAAGTCAAAATCCTTAACTTCATTAAAATATTCATCAATCGCTTCACCATAACCCAGTGCACGATTCTCTTCAACATCATTAATAGTGCCCAGGTAATTACGCTTATAGACTCTTTCATCATCAATGATATAGAAGACCTCATCTTCAACACCCATATAATCCATCATACTCAGATATTGCGAATCGACATACCTCAACATCTTTTCTTCAAGTGGATTATCATCAATCAGTCTTGTGATACTCTTAACACTGTCTTTATAGTAACAGTACTGTTTATGTATAGCTTTCTTATACATATCAAGATCGATAGTACCTTCATGGTATTTATGATTGATTTTATAAAGATTATCTGTAATCTCAAGACGCATTTCTTCAAAGATGTCATTCAGATCATCTGCACTGAAGTTTGATAACTTATAGGCAAAGACAGTGACAACAGTTGATGAGAACTTTAATACTTCAGGATCAATCTTATCAATTGTATCAGTTGAAGTATGATAGTTACGATCTGGCCACTGACCAAGCATGCAACAGCCATAAGAAACTCCAGGATCAGTATAGAGGGTATGATCGCTACCTAAAGAGAAATCTTCAATTAGATAACTTGTCAAAGCTATATCATTACCATCATGACTCTTGGCTTCTTTTGCTGCTTCACGCATGGCATATGCTGAAATTTCATTGATGATTGACGGATTGGCCATTGGCATCTTACTTAGAGTAATTGGTCCATTAGTACGATCCTGTCTAGCTCCAACCATATCAACATTAATACCACCAATAATTTCATGGTCATGATGATCACTCAAATAGGCAAATGAACCAGTAAATTCAGGTACCAGTGTTAAGACAATGGTATGCTCAGGACGCTTTATTCGACCTTCTTCTATCAGTTCATTCAAGACATGCATAGCCTCCAAGGTTGCCGCAACACCACTGGCATTATCATTGGCACTGCTTGATGGATGGCATAAATGAGCGTTCAGCATTACTCGTTTATCATCCTGGCCTTGAATCTTAACTTCAATTACTTCAATATGACCATTATAGAGACTTGAATTGATATAT
>JAQXNC010000003.1 GCA_029097145.1 Bacillota bacterium | reverse complement strand
CGATAACACAAAAAATTACACTAATATTTTAACCCCCCCCGGCCTATTTTCAACCTTTTAACTCTAATAAGTTAGAAATAGGTAATAAAGTTACAATAAATTACAGTATTTTGCACATTTGTTTGTTGATAGTGAAAGATTGAACAAAGTTTTGCCCTCTAAAAGCCTATAGATAAGGGATAACCAATATAACTGTCCAGAAGATAGGTTGAATGTTTATTTATTTTAAATGGCTTATTTTTGATGTTTATGATGGGTTAAATACTGTTTGTGGAAACCTGTTTTTGTGATTGTTTATGATGCTTGATTATATAGTACATCATCTTAAAAAGAACCCTTTTTACAGGGTTCAGTTCATAGTAATAATCATTTGTTTAGTCATCAAAAGAGAAGATATGCTTTTCTTTAAGATTAGTGCATCGATCATGTGAAATTATTTTTTCATATTGTAGCCTGCCAGCTACAATTCCTGGATGAATACCAATCGACTTTGTAAAGGCAACTATCTCTTCATCTGTTGTATCTTCATTTGGCGAAAGCAGTTTCATCTTCGCATCCGATATCAGAAGCCTTTGCCTAAATCGCAGTATTTACGACTAATGGGTTTTATCTCACAATCAATACCGAAACGTGATGCATGATATAATTCATTAATACTTTTTTGAACGATAGGTGTTTGATGATAATATGTGTCAATAATACTATCTGACGTTACCACTTTCAATGCATGATTTCTTGACTGCTTCAGCTACTGCTACTGGTACTCTTTCATCAAATGGTGATGGGATAATATAATCAGTACTTAATTCTTCATCCTTAATGAGATAGGCAATAGCTTCGCTGGCTCTAATCTTTTCCTTATCAGTAATCTTGGTCGCTTTAGCGTCTAAAGCTCCTCTAAAGATACCTGGGAAAGCTAGAATGTTGTTAATTTGATTTGGATAATCACTGCGTCCAGTACCTATGATATAGGCGCCTGCCTTTTTGGCATCTTCATAACTGATTTCAGGTACAGGATTAGCCATCGCAAAGATAATTGATTCTTCAGACATATTCTTAACTGCTTCAACATCTAAAAGATTAGGTGCACTGACACCAATAAAGACATCTCTTCCTTTAACACCTTCTTTAAGACCTGCATACTTCTCATTATTGAGATTGACATAGTTTAAAAGATCTTTCTTAAGTGAATTATAATTTTCACTGTCATCTTTGTTTAAACAGCCATCGACATCGAAAGCCAGTATATTCTTAAAACCATAATTATATAAAGTCTTAATGATTGAACTGCCAGCTGCTCCTGTACCACTGATGACAATCTTATAATCTTCTGGTTTTTTCTTCATCAGTCTTGAGGCATTAATTAAAGCTGCCAGCACTACAATTGCTGTTCCATGCTGATCATCATGGAAGACTGGGATATTCATCTCTCTTTTAAGCGTTTCTTCAATCTCAACACATCTAGGTGCTGAAATATCTTCAAGGTTAATACCACCTAAGCCTGGTTCAAGATTCTTACAGATATTAATAATCTCTTTTGGATCTTGAGTCTTAAGGCAGATAGGAAAGGCGTCAATATTCGCAAAACGTTTAAAGAGTAAACATTTACCTTCCATGACTGGTAAACCAGCTGCAGCTCCGATATTACCTAAACCCAATACAGCACTGCCATCAGTAATAACGGCAACCGTATTACCACGATTAGTATAGATGAAAGAATTCTCTTCATCCTTATGTATTTCTCGACATGGTTCAGCTACTCCTGGTGTATAGGCAAGACTTAAATCTTCTTTAGTCTTACAGGCTACCTTGGTATGTATTTCAAGCTTACCACGATGTTCCTTATGCAGTTTTAAAGATTCTTCATATACATTCATCTTAATATCCTCCATTATTACCATCAATATACCATAAAAAAGTACCACCTTTTAAGGTGATACGTGTTATTTATGAGTTATTTTTGAGCGTCAGTAGTAATCAGTTCAGCATGTGGCAGAGTCAGTACCCAGTCACAGAAAGCCTGCCATTCAGGAAGGCGATGATTACGACGTTGTTTATAAATGGTCTTCAACTGACGATAGTTGGTTGTCATCTTGGCGGTCAGTCTAAATCCTGCTGGATTAGAATATAATATCTCGAGATATTTCTCTTTTAAGACTGGATTAGTCTTATCTTCTGATAGTAACTGATTATATTCATTTACCTTTTCCTTCATAATCTCAATCATTCTTGGATCAACATATGAAATATAGGCCTTATCTAAATCAAACTTAGTGATACGATGCATAGTTGACTGCGAAGATATAAAATCCAGGAAATGATATCTTTCAGCTTCTACCCAGGCTTTATTGGTAAAGGTTAAATCAAACTGAACCAGTACTCCATTTAAGAAGTTATCATGCCCTTCACCTAAACCACACTGTGCCAGTTTTATTCTCATTGGATCAATATCACTGCTGACATTACTTAAATCGGTAGCCATAGGATATCTGCTGCCTCTTAAAGCATCCTCTAAACCATAGACATGGACATTACTAATTACATCACTAATATTCATTGTTGTGCTCCTTCATATATATTGCCAGTACCTGAATATCACTAGGATTAATACCTGATATTCTTGAAGCTTGACCCAATGTCGATGGTTTAACTTCATTCAGTTTCTGACGGGCTTCTAAAGAGAGATTAGGCACATGAGTATAATCAATCTTATCGCTCAGTTTCATCTTATCCATCTTCAACATTCTTCTAGCTTCTTTCTTAGCCTTTTCAATATAACCTTCATATTTAATCTCAATCTCAAGCTGTGATACATATTCATCATCAATCTCAATCTCAAGATATTCTCTTAAATCCTTAACTTTGACATCTGGTCTTTTAATAATATCATAGGCTGTAATCATATCAGCGATATCATCAAACCCTAATGATCTGATATATTCATTAGCCTTAGACTTCTTTGTTAAATGGATATTTTGAAGTTCTTCTTTATATCTCTTTAATGTCTCAAGTTTATTTAATAGACGCTCATATCTTTCTTTAGATACTGTACCAACTTCATATCCATATTTCATTAAACGCTGATCAGCATTATCATGTCTTAATAAAAGACGATACTCAGCTCTTGAAGTCAGAAGACGATATGGTTCTTTAGTACCCTTGGTGATTAAATCATCAATCATAACTCCGATATATGATTCATCTCTACCTAAGATTAAAGGTTCTCTACCTTCAAGTTTAAGTCCACAGTTAATACCAGCCATAAGCCCCAGTCCAGCTGCTTCTTCATATCCTGAAGTACCTAAAATCTGTCCAGCGATAAAGAAGTTTTCAATATCTTTACATTCAAGATTCATCTTAAACTGTAAAGGATCAATCGCATCATATTCAATCGCATAGGCATATTTATCAATGACACAGTTTTCAAGACCAATCAGACTGTGCAACATCTCTTCTTGGACATCGTGAGGCATAGAGGTTGAAAAACCCTGAACATAGGTTGTATCAAGCTCGAGACTTTCAGGTTCAAGGAAGATCTGGTGTCTTTCCTTATCTGCGAATCTTACAACCTTATCTTCAATTGATGGACAGTATCTTGGTCCAACACCCTTAACTACTCCTGAATACATCGATGACTTATTGAGGTTATCTCTGATAATCTTTAAAGTCTTCTCGGTAGTATATGTCAGATAACATGGTTTCTGTTCATTAAATGGTCTAATCTCTTTGGTATCATATGAGAAAGACAGGAATTCATCAGTTCCTGGTTCATATTTAGTCTTAGAGAAATCAATTGAATCAGTCTTAATTCTGGCCGGAGTACCCGTCTTTAATCTAAATAGACGTAATCCTGCATTTCTTAAAGATTCACTCAGATTCTTGGTTGTCGCATCACCATCTGGTCCACCAGGTGTAACATTAGCTGATACCATAATACAGCTATCCATATAGGTACCAGTTGTTAAGATAACAGCTCTTGAATTTAATATACCACCCTTTTGAAGTCTCACACCTTTAGCCTTATGATCTTCAAATAATACTTCTTCAACAATATCTTCAATAACTTCAAGATTAGGAGTATTAAGGGTAATATCTCTCATCATTCTTGAGTATGCCAGTTTATCACTCTGTACTCTTAAAGACCAGACACCTGGACCTTTAGTTGTATTGAGCATCTTAAACTGTAAGGCCGTCTTATCTGCTACCTTTGGCATCATACCACCCAGGGCATCAATTTCTCTGACAACAATCCCTTTAGCTGGTCCACCTACTGATGGATTACATGGCATCTTGGCAATATGGTTGATATTGATTGTTACTAAAGAGGTC
The DNA here is from genome assembly GCA_029097145.1 of Bacillota bacterium. Lineage (GTDB taxonomy): Bacteria > Bacillota_I > Bacilli_A > Erysipelotrichales > Erysipelotrichaceae > JAHHTG01. The sequence continues at coordinate 11,602 of JAQXNC010000003.1, read as the reverse complement.
TTAAAACCTCGATGAGCGAGACTTAAGGCTGCCTCACATCCAGCATGTCCAGCTCCAACAACTATCACATCATACATTCTGATATTCCTCTTTCAAGTGACAATATTCACTATACATATCTTCATAATGTTTTAAGACATCAGTATACAGTTCTGATTCCAGATCTTCATATATATCTAATAATGTCTCATATAAACGATAAAGCTTTAATTCCATTGCCAAAAGATATAAACCTTTAGTTGCATCCTTGGCCATGGCATAATCTTCATCTTCAAGATACTTCTTTAAATCATTAAAAAACTCATCTTCAAGGTAAACCCTGATGACTTCTCTACTTACTGTATTTTCTTCATCATTTATTTCAAAATCAATAATATCTTCTTTCATAGCTTACTTATTATATTTCCTGTTCATAAGACTTTCAAGTTCTTCATTATGATCTGAAGTCTTAAAGACTATATCGAGATCATAAGGGTAATACTTTTCAATCAGATAACGGTAGTATTCTGATTGCCCAAGCAATATTCGGGTTTCATTAATTCTATCTGGCATAAATAAAGGGGCAAAGACAATGGTTAAGACATTATCTTCAATCTTATAGCCTTCAAACTTCGAATCTCTGATTCTCTCATATCCATAGTTAGGTAAGATAAACTTATTTAAATCCTGAGCACTTTTAGACTTATTGTGAGTAGTCTTAAGTCCAATCTTTTCATAAGCGAGATATAATGCATTTCTAATCTCTTCTCTTTCAATAGTCAGATTATCTCTTTCTTCTGATGAAGACCAGAGATCTTCAAAACCCTTAGCCTTATCGAGAATCTTAAAGGCCGTATTATTACCACTGTCAAGATAGATATAACTTTCAATCCTGCTTGAGATATTCATTCCACATTCACTTAAATAAATCGGTGTCTGAAAGAAGACAACATCCTTAAGATAAATCGAACTGATGGTTGATGGTTTCTTATGATCCTTTGACACTCGCATAATAGCTTCAACAAAGTCTTCCTTATGTCGATAACCATTAAGCTGACCATATCTTTTCCACATTGTATTAATTGAACATGAATTAAAAGCTACACATCTGCCATATCCAACAATACCTTTCTCCTTATGACGCATATGTTCCTTATCCTTGCTTAAAAAGAACAGGAGGTCACCACAGTTAAAATTAGTAAATTTATATGTCGTATTCAAACGCCAGAAATTCATCTCCTTATTCTGATTAAGACGATGCATCTCAAGTAGCTTTGAATCAGTAATATAGGCTATAGCTGACATATTATTCCCTCACTCTCTCATATTCATATGTATCATTAAAGATTTTATTCATAACTAAAGGAACAGCGTGATTCTTAATAGCTGTTATATCTATGACTCTGACATCAAGTTCCTGAGCTTTCTTAAAGATAGCAGGATTCTTGATATTCATATCTTCAGCTGTAAAGATTACTGCTTTAGATAAATGATTACCAAATACAGTATTATGAACCTTAATCTCATTAATCGCATCAGTATCAACCTTGTTAGATTTACATGATACAAGTCCCAGATGATTATCTTTCATCACAATCACATCAATCTCACAACTGATAGGTACTCTGACATCACTATCCTTAAATTCAATTACTGAACTCATTGTACAGTCATCAAACTGTCCAGATTCCATAACTTTGATATATAAATATGTCTCAAGCCAGGCACCTGCGTTCTTTAATAATTCTTTATAATAGTCATTCGCAATATATAATTCATCATCTCTAACCTCTAAAACACCATGTTTATGCATGATGTGATATACAGGATTATTAATGATATGTTTAATATCGTTATCACTTAATCTTAGAGTACCCCTGGCGATAATCTGCATCATTAATGAGATGAAGTTCGTAAATCCCTGATAGTTATCAATCGCTTCATCAACAATCATTAAGACTGTCTTAGTAATCTCTTTATTATTCATATCAGGTAAAAGATGCATTGAAGACATTAATGTCGCACCAGAAAGATTAACCATCTCCTTAATACTTAAATGTTTCAGTTCACTTTTAACTGTAGTATGTCGACGATAATCCTTAATGACATTCTCTTCACGGTCATAGTAATAAATATTTGAATTAAGTTTAAGAACTCTTTCAAAGAGATAAATACTTAAATATCTGACAGCTGTAATATCGATATCAGCATTATTATAATTACTTAATAATTCGTCAATAACACTATCATCTTCAACTTTAATAAATTCAGTACTGATATGATGTTTATCAAGAATATTCTTTAAGGCTTCAGCTTTGCGTTTCTTATCAATATGACGATAAAGATAGATTACTCTATCGTATGTCATATTCAAAGGTACCATTATATTACCCAGGTAATCCTGATTATCATAAACCTTAATCAGTACTGACATATTATTCTCCCTGGTGGCGACGGTTTTCCATCGCTTTGATTAAAGTCATCTCATCAGCATAATCAAGACTTGCCCCCATTGGTAAGCCATGAGCCAGTCTTGTTGAATAGATATTTTTAGAAGACAGCAGTTTATCTAAATAAAGTGCCGTCGTCTCACCATCGATTGTTGGTGATGTGGCAATAATTACTTCCTTAACTCCGTCTAGTCTTTTAAGCAGTGTATCAATATTTAAATCATCAGGATAGATACCTTTAGATGATGATATAACACCATTTAAGACATGATACATTCCATGATAGGTATTAGTCTTTTCAATTGCCACGACATCCTGAGCATATGATACAACCATAATAACTGAGTGATCTCTTGTATCATCATCACAGATTGGACACATATGCTTCTCACTCAAAAAACCACATCCTGGACATGGTTTAATATCACTTTTAATCCTTGAAAGAATATCGCTGAAGTCTTTGACATCTTCTTCATCCATCCCCAGTATTGCGAAAGCATAGCGTTCAGCTGTCTTCTTACCAACTCCTGGTAGTCTTTCAAGTTTCTCTTTTAACTGATTAAATAATTCAGGATACATCTAACATTCACCTATTCTATTAAATATTTCTTGACTGATAGCGGTATTTCTCTCCTTCTTGACCATCATTAAGGCATTATTGAAGGCTTCCTTAAGGTCTTCTATGAGTTCTTCATCAGTATAATTCATAGTATCTGATATCGTAATTCTACGAACTTCAAAAGAACCTTTAAGATCTACTCTTACAAGGCCATCTCTACTTTCACCCTTAAAGATTGTGTCATCTATTTCGGTATAGATATCCTGTAATCTCTTATCAAGCTCTTTAATTTCTTCTATCAGTTCATCGTATTCCATTTTATTCCTCTATTCTGATATCTCCAAAAATACCTTTGAGTTTACTCTCAAAAGTCTCTTCAGTATTTACTTCATCATATCTTGTAATATGACATTTAGTGATATTATAGGAAGACTTATTGCGATACATATTGAACAGCTGATCTTTGATTGTTTCATTAATTCCATAGATCATCTTATCAATCTGATATTCTTTCTTTAAGAAATAATACAGTTCTTTATTATTCTCTAAATCATTAATATCTTCCATCTGCATATCATTTCTGGCTACAAAGATAATCGCATCTTTAGATGATGCCATAATCTCCGTACCCTTTAAAAGATTAAAGTATTTACGGGTATCGGGATTATTACCATATTCAGAGAGATTGTGATAGATGGCAATATCCTGCAGTTTTTCATCCTTGTTAGCTTCTAAGACTATTGATAATAAGAAAAGTGGATCGGTATCAATTGTCTTAAAGTTATCTTTAGTCTCAATGATTTCAGTTTCTATTGTCTCTTTGATATCGAAGACTTCTTCTTTCTTTACTTCTTCATCCTTGGTTACAGAGGGAACTTCTACCTTTGATTCTTTAACTGCTGGTTTTTCTGCTTGTGGTGCACTCTTTATTGGTTTATTCTCTATCACAGGTACACTGTTAACAGAAGGTACATAATTAACCATTTTCAGAAGACTGATTTCAAAATATGATAAGACATCCTTGGCATTACGATAACTCTCCATCACCTTAATCATATTATCGATATCATTAATCTTCTCATCATGAGTATATAAGGTATTGATAGCTTCAGCATCACTCTTATTAATCAAAGACAGAAGACTCTCATTATGTGTATCTTCATAGATAATCGCATCCTTAAAGATTCTGATAATATCCTGTGTCAGTCTTGTGATATCTACCCCTTCATGGTACATCTTACGAATAGTCGTAATGACTGAATTTATATTATTCTGTTTCAGATTCTTTAAGACTTCAACTTTATCAGAAGTTCTGAGTAATCCATAAATATGTAAGACATCTTCTTCATGAAGTTCATAATTACCATATGATAAAACCTGTTCAAGAATTGATAAGACATCTCGCATTCCTCCATCAGACAGGTTGATTATCTCATCAACAGCACTCTCTTCATATGGAATATTCTCTTTTTCAAGAATTTCAATAACACGTTTTTTCATCTTATCAGCTGGTATCTTAGAAAAGTTATAACGCTGACATCTTGATAAAACAGTTGGGATAATCTTCTGAGGTTCAGTAGTTGCCAGAATAAAGATTACATTGGCAGGTGGTTCCTCAAGAGTCTTAAGTAAGGCATTGAAGGCACTGGTTGATAACATATGAACTTCGTCGATGATATAGACTTTATATTTACCAAACAGCGGCGGATATTTAACTTTAGAGATGATGTCTCTAATATTATCAATAGAATTGTTACTTGCAGCATCAAGTTCAATAATATCAGGATGGGTATTATTCAAGGCTTCCTTACAGTTATCGCATTCACCACAAGGTTTATTTTCACCAGTGCAGTTAATAGTCTTGGCAAATAGTTTAGCTAAAGATGTCTTACCAGTTCCTCTTGGACCTGAAAAAAGATATGCATGTGATATCTGATTCTTAGCGATTGCGTTTTTTAATGTCTTAACAATATATTCCTGTCCAACTACTTCATCAAAACTTGCTGGACGATATTTACGATATAATACCTGATATGCCATAATACCCCTTTAATATTTTCTTTAATTATAACATATTTACAACATCCAAAAAATGATGGATATAGCAATATATAAAAGATGTATTAGGACATTATAAATAAGTAATTCTATGCAGTTTTAATTACAATATGTGCTATTGATGAAAAGTGTATAATATAGATATCAGGAGTTATTGTAGACTAAATTCAGGAGGAAAAATGAAAAGGATATTTATTGTGTTGTTGGCACTTATAATAATTACAGGATGCAGTAAAAATCAAACACCAGAGAGTATAAATTATATAGAGATAGAATCTTCAAAAGTTGATATGAGCGGCTATAAAGAGATGAATAGTGTAGATCATCAATTCAGGCAGATATCACCTGATGAATTATTCAGGGTAATTAAGGAAGATGGCAGCGGTGCTTTTTATTTCGGTTCAACCAGTTGTCCATCATGCCAGGATATGGTTCATTATATAAATAAAGCAGCGAGCGATTTAGATGTAACAATTTATTATCTTGATGCATATTCAGAGATATACCCTATCGATAAAGAAGATCAGGAAGAATTATACAATGTTCTTTATCCAATTCTGGAAGAAAGAGAAGGAAAGAAAACTTTATTAACGCCACACTTCTTTGTGGTAATAAATGGTGAATTTACATCTTCTCAGGTTGGAAGAATTGTTGAAGATGACAACAAGATCATAGATAAATATAAAGAGATGATCGAAATACTGAAATAATCCATCATTTATCAATATCTGTTTTAAACCAGTTAAAATATAATAATCATTCAAAATTCACTATTTATCTGCGCAGTTTTTTTAAATTGTTGGATAAATAGTTTTTATTTTTGTGATAATTCTGTTTTTGTTTATAAAAAGAAATAGATAGACGTTTAACCGGTTTCGCTTTTGAAGTTTATATCTCATTTAGTATTTTATCTATTTAACAGGCAATCTACATACATCGACAATTACACATTATTTTATTATAATTTAATGTGTGGTTGTTATATAGGTGATGAACATGAAAAATAAAGATAAAGTAAGGGAAATAATTAAAAATTCATCGAGCAATACAGTTAGTACAAAACAAGTCACCAATTCAGGGATAAATCGTGGTGTCTTGAAGGAACTTGTAAATTGTGGAGAAATCTACCGTGTTGGACGTGGATTATATATTCAAAGCGAAGCTTGGGAAGATGATTTCTATCTTTTGCAACAAAGGTACTCGCGTGGCATTTATTCATACGACACTGCGCTATATCTATTAGGCTATTCTGATAGAACACCTTTTAGATATACAATGACATTCCCGAAGGGTTATAATTCCCCATCAATTAAATATGAAAATATAAATATAAAACGAGTTATACTTGATAATTATTCTTTCGGAATTATAAAAATTAAATCACCATGTGGAAATTATATTTATGTGTATGATCTCGAAAGAACTCTATGTGATATTTTGCGTGGTAATGGTATTGATATTCAAATTATTAATCAAGCTATGAAAAAATATGCATTATCTAAAAATAAAAATATTCATAAGCTTATGCAATATGCAAAGAAGCTTCACGTTGTACCTAAAGTTTTGCATTATATGGAGGTATTACTATAAAAACAAATAATTCAATGCAGCTTAAGGCCATAATAAAAAAGAAAAGCTAGAGAAACAAACATTTCTGCTCAACTTGTTATGCAGAATTACATGTTAGAAAGACTTTTAGAAAGAATTTCTTTATCAAAATACAGGCAAAATTTTATTATTAAAGGCGGATTTTTAATCTCTTCAATTGTTGGTTTAGATACAAGAGCAACAATGGATTTAGATGCCACTATAAAAGGATTATCTCTTACACAAAATTCAATAAAATCAATATTTCTTGAGATTTGTAATTTAGAAGTTGATGATGATATTGTGTTTGAAATAATAGATATTCATGACACTCGTGAAGGTGATATATATCCCGGTATTCGTGTCGCCTTAAAAGCAATTTATGAACCAATTAATGTTACTTTAACTGTTGACGTGACAACTGGAGATATAGTTACTCCTAAAGAAATTGAATATACATACCCAATGTTGTTTGATAATAAAACAATCAGTGTACTGTCATATAATATTGAAACAATACTATCTGAGAAGATTGAGACTGTATTATCCAGAAACACCACAAATACGCGATCTAGAGATTTTTATGATATATTTATTCTTCATACTTTATACTCATCCAATTATGATATCTCCGTTTTATCAAAAGCATTAGTACAAACGGCAAAAAGACGCGGAAGCGTTGAGATTTTAAATTCATATCAAGACATTATAAAAGATATGAGAATTAATACTAAATTACAAAATCTTTGGAAAAATTATCAATATGTATATGATTACGCAAAAGAAATTGACTTTAATGATATATGTGATGCAATTCTATATATTATGGATAATATTGTTGAGTTCTTATAATGTCGTAGATACATTTTGACATGCCACTTACATTAATAAGTCTTTGAATTTCTGAAACGATATATGCTGAAGCTATATTAATTGTAGAGCTATCTCAACCTAATTATATTTATGACGCATGAAATAAAAGATAAACTTAAGAAGGTTGATATATTACTAGATATCGCACTAAAGCAAACAAAAACAACCCTCTCTCAAGAGTATCCATTCAATAGAACACTTAAGTATTGTGGTTGTTTATTTCTGTTTACGTTTATTTCTAAAGAAGTCTTTTAATAATTCGCTGGCTTCTTCTTTATAAATATCTGTTTCAATTTCTGGATAATGATTAAGTTTTTTAACTTCTGATAGTCTGATGTTGCTGATGAGTGAACCACCCTTTGGATCGTCAGTAGCGAAGTAAACTTTTTTAATTCTGGAATTAACTATAGCCCCTGTACACATCATGCATGGTTCAAGAGTTACATATAATTCACACTCATCAAGATACCAAGAATCAAGATATTCGCTGGCAATGTTGATAGCGTTAATTTCGGCATGATTAAGAGTATTCCTTCTTTGAACCTTTGTGTTATGGGCTCTGGCAATTATCTCGCCATTCTTTGCAATAACACATCCAATCGGAACTTCATCTTCGCTATATGCAATTCTTGCTTCCTTTAAGGCTTCAGCCATTAATTCGTATTTATCCATATAAAATAAAAGGTACACACAAATAGAGGTTCGTATGGCTGCTTCCTTCCGGACCTGACCAGATTAGAATATATTTGTTGTACCTTTATTAATTTATCACAAATGATATTTAATTTCAATCATTATGATATTTACATATATATCTTATTTTGTAAATACTTTAGAAATCTCTACAATTACAATTACCATAGCTGCTAAGCCTAAGGCTGTCATAATGTGTACAAAATCTAATGATACAAGATTAAAGATATCACTCAGGAATGGAATATACATAATTGATGACTGTAAAATTAGTCCTACTCCTAAAGCCATCCAGAGATATTTATTATCAAAGACTGATTTATTTAGAATTGATCTGTTTGATTTGATATTAAACGCATGCAGTAGTTGAGATACTGATAATGTTACAAAAGCCATTGATTGACCGACTTCGTGAGAATAACTGTTACCGATCAGATAAGATATTAGTGTCAAAGTACCAATCATAATACCCTGCCATGCAATCTTGAAACCAAGTCCATTAGCGAAGAAACTTTCATCTTTAGGACGTGGTTTTTTCTTCATAATATCTTCGTCAACTTTTTCCATCCCTAAAGCGAATGCTGGGAGTGAATCAGTAATCAGATTTACCCATAAAAGATGTACAGGTTCAAGTGGTACACCAACACTCATACCAAAGACACCAATCAGACTGGCAACAAAGATTGTAATTACTTCACCAATATTACTTGAAAGTAAAAACTGGACATCTTTCTTAATGTTTTCGTAGATACCACGACCTTCTTTAACAGCTTTGATGATTGTTGCAAAGTTATCATCTGTCAGAATCATATCAGCAGCACTCTTAGATACATCAGTACCAGTAATGCCCATAGCACAACCGATATTTGCTGTCTTTAAGGCTGGTGAATCATTAACACCATCACCAGTCATGGCAACAACTGCACCCTTCTTCTTCCACATCTCAACAATACGAACTTTATGTTCAGGAGAAACTCTGGCATAGACGCCAATTCTATCTATCTCTTTATAAAGTTCATCATCGCTCATTTCATCCAGTTCTTTACCAGTGATGGCCTTCATACCATCTTCAATTATTCCAAGATCTGTAGCGATAGCTTTAGCAGTAGTGATATGGTCACCAGTAATCATCACTGTTCTGATACCACCATCTTTAGCTTCTTTAATCGCAGATTTAACTTCAGGGCGTGGTGGATCAATCATACCGATTAATCCAATAAATGTCAGATTGTTTTCTATTTCTTCACTTTCGAAGTTTAAAGGGAAATCCTCCCACTTTCTAATCCCAACAGCTAAAACTCTTAGAGCTTCATTAGCCATTGATTCATAGGCAGCATAGTCTTGTGAGGTTATATTGAGACTACGATGAAAAATCTCATCTGGTGCACCTTTGGTAATCGAGAAAATTCCTTCATCTGTCTTATAAAAAACTGTCATCATCTTTCTTACAGAATCAAAAGCCAGTTCTTTTGTACGATGGTATTTCTGATATAACTCTTCTTTAGTTTCACCTAAGAGATAGCTGGCATTAACCATGGCTGTTTCGGTTGGATCACCAAACAAAACTGTTTCGTTATTTACGATCTTTAATTCAGCATCTGAACAGAGAGTAAAATATCTTAACATCTCTTTGACTTTATCATTATTGTCTTCACCAAAGTCTTTGATACCTTCATCTTTGAGATATGTCTTGGTGACAGTCATTTTATTTTGGGTCAATGTACCTGTCTTATCTGAACATACAACGTTGGCACTACCGAGTGTTTCAACTGCCGGAAGTTTACGGATAATCGCATTATTCTTAACCATCTTGGTTACACCGATTGATAAGACAATGGTTACAACTGTTGCCAGTCCTTCAGGAATTGCAGCTACCGCTAGCGCTACTGCTGTTTTGAATGCTTCAAGAACAGTTTCACCACCCAGATATTCAAGTCCAAAGACCACAACACATATAACTATACATAAAATACCAATAGTTTTACTGATTTGTGCCATCTTCTTTTGGAGTGGTGTACTCTCTTCCTTATTTTCATCAAGCATTCTGGCAATTTTACCAATTTCATTATTCATCCCAACACTGGTAATAATCATTCTGCCTCTGCCATAAGTACAGACTGTACCTGAAAATGCCATATTCTGCATATCACCCAGTGATACACTTTCTTCATTTATAACTTCAGCAGTTTTATTGACAGGAACTGATTCACCAGTCAGACTAGATTCATCTATCTGGAGATTATAAGCTTCAATAATTCTACCATCACTTGGAATATAGTCCCCTGCTTCAATAATAGCGATATCACCGACTGTCAACTCTTCTGATGGAATATTGATACGTTCACCATTTCGAATTACTTTAGCACTAGGTGAACTGAGTTTCTTTAAAGCTTCCAGTGATTTTTCAGCATTATTTTCCTGATAGACACCTAAAACAGCGTTAATAATGACAACTATCAGGATAATTAGAGAATCTACCCATTCATTTGGATCGACCACAATTGATATAACAGCTGCCAGAAGTAATAGAATAATCAGCGGATCTTTAAATTGCAAAAGAAATTTAACGATTATTGATTGTTTCTTTTCGCCTTGAAGCTGATTTAGGCCATATTGAGCCTGATGTTTAGTAACAGTACTTTCATCAAGACCATTTATGGCATTAGATGATAATTCTTTAATGATTGTTTCAGAATCTTTATTGTAATACATATTTGCCCTTTCTAATGGATAGAAAAAGACCTATCCATTCTTATTCAACAGATAGGTCTTGCAAATCTATATTTATAGACTATATATCCGGGCTTAATGCCGTACTGACGAATATATACATGGTTTCACTTGAAGCTACTCCCCTATCGGTATGATGTAGTATATACCTTTATATATCTTTTGTCTAGTACCTGTATTCATAATATTCACAATTATGACTTATACCACGATACTGTATCTCTTCTTTTATATCTGTTTTGGTCATTCCAGCTTTTTCCATTACTCTTTGACTAGCTTTATTCTCAATGAAATAACCAGCAGTCAGTCTTTTAAAACCCATCTGACCAATTTCATTTATAACAGCCTTTAGAGTTTCAGTGGCATAACCCTTTCCCTGATAATCCGGATGAATCAGATAGCCAACTTCGATTTCTTCATCACTAAATCCGACATCATTAATCGTCCCAATCAGAACATCATCAAGATATATACCATATTCAAGATGCTCATGATTATTAATATTACTGTTTGTGATAATCTTCTGTGCCAATTTTCTACTATCTTCGCGATTTTTAAATTCTGGCAACATGAATGTTTTAGCTATTTCTTCATTGATAAGAATATCCATCAATCTTTCTTCATCTTTAGAAGTAATTGGTTTAATTATTAATCTTGGAGTTTTAATTGTCGC
>JAQXNC010000002.1 GCA_029097145.1 Bacillota bacterium | reverse complement strand
AGTCTGGTAGCTCGTCGGGCTCATAACCCGGAGGTCGTTGGTTCAAATCCTTCCCTCGCAACCAAATGGTTCTGTAGCTCAGCAGGTAGAGCATCGGACTGAAAATCCGTGTGTCGCCAGTTCAACTCTGGCCGGAACCACCATCTTATAAATTGACTTATTAGTTATCTAATAAGTTTTTTTATGCTTTAATATAGTTACGAGGAGATTTAATTTATGATTGAAAACTTTATTCATGATATACCAACCAAATATTATTTTGGTAAAGATGTGATTAAACATCTTGATGAAGAACTGAGAAAATATGGAAATAAGATTCTTTTGGCATATGGTGGTGGATCAATAAAACGAATAGGTTTATATCAGAAAATAATCGATATATTAAATACTGGTAATTTTGAATATACTGAGCTTAGTGGTATTGAACCAAATCCAAGGATTGAATCAGTAATAGAAGGTGTAAAGCTCTGTCGTGAGTTTAAATGTGATGTAATACTGGCGGTCGGTGGAGGATCGACTATTGATTGTGCCAAAGCAATCGCATCAGGTTATTATTACGATGGTGATTTATGGGAAATGGTTAAAGGACCAAGATCCTTGAAAAAATCATTACCACTTATAGATATCCTTACTCTAAGTGCGACTGGTTCTGAATTTGATGGTGTTGGTGTTATTTCAAATCTTGATACCAATGAAAAAATGGGTAATTCTTATACATATCCCAGAGTTTCTTTCTGTGATCCGACATATACTTTTTCTGTATCTGATTATCAGACGGCAGCTGGCTCATTCGACATCATGTCACATGTGATCGAAGGCTATTTTTCTGATAGTGACGATAGTGATCTGGCTGATGATATAGCCGAAAGTATCTTGAGAACTGTAATGAAATACACACCTGTAGCCCTAAGTGACAGTGATGATTATGTTGCCAGAGCTAATCTTATGCACTGTTCATCGATAGCCTGCTCAGGAATACCTGAATATGGTAAAAGAAAAGTTCCATGGCCTTGTCATTCCATGGAACATGAACTATCAGCTTATTACGACATCACACATGGTGCGGGTTTAGCCATTCTTACTCCAAGATGGATGCGTTATATACTGCAAAAAGACGCTAAAACAATTAAAAGATTTTCAAGATTTGCCAGAAACGTTATGGGTTTAATGGGTGAAGATTCATATGATTTATCCATAAGAGGTATTGAAGCATTCGAGGAGTATATCAGATCAACATCTTTGCCAATGACATTAACTGAACTTGGAATTGATGATATAAATTTTGAAAAGATGGCACTACATGCTAATCGAAATCAAAAACTGAAGGCATCATATGTGCCGCTTGATGAAAAAGATATTATCGAAATCTATAAAATGTGTATTTAAAGGTCACTTTCGTGACCTTTATCATTTATTGGTGACTATTTTATATACTAGCTCGCTCATTATCAGAAATTCATTTATGGAAAGATATTCATATTTGCCATGATAATTACGTCCACCAGTACCCAGATTTGGGCAAGGAAGACCCATATAGGTTAAAGAAGCACCATCTGTTCCGCCTCTAATTGGACTTGATTTAGGTTCCATATTCATTTCACGCATAATTCTCTTAACTTTATCTATGATATCCATACGTTTTTCAATAAATTCACGCATATTTGCATATGTATGAACTATTTCAACTTCAACAGTACCATCACCATATTTTCTGTTTAGGAATTCCATGGCGTTTTTAAAATCATTTTCCTGTTTTAACAGTAGGTTCTTATCGTGATTGCGGATAATATAATTCATTACAGTATTCTCACAATCACCATTTATGCTGGTAAGGTGGTTAAAACCTTCGTATCCTTCAGTATATGCAGGATTATCAAAAGTTCTTAAAAGTGAATTAAATTCAAAGGCTACAAGTTGTGAATTAAGCATCTTGCCTTTAGCACTTCCAGGATGAATAGACAGTCCATGAACCTTTACACAGGCACTATCAGCATTGAAATTCTCGTATTCAATCTCATCAGCATTTCCACCATCAACAGTGTATGCATAATCGACATTAAAATATTCAGTATCAAAGTTTTCTGTTCCACGTCCAACTTCTTCATCAGGAGTAAAGGCTATGGCAATATCGCCATGTTTAACAGTATTATCACTCATAATTCTTTGAGCCATATCCATAATAATTGCAATTCCTGCTTTATCATCAGCTCCAAGCAAGGTAGTACCATCAGTTACGATTAAATCTGAGCCAATATCTCTTTTAAGACATTCGAAGTTATGAGGATCGAGTACTATTTGTAGTTCTTCATTTAATGTGATAGCTGAACCATCATAGTTTTTAATAATTCTCGGTTTTACATCTTTTCCTTTGAAATCTGGTGATGTATCCATATGTGCAATGAAACCGATTCTATCATAGTCTTCATCGGTATTAGCTGGTATTCTGGCATATACAATACAATTGTCAGTTAATTTTAGATCGCTAATCCCAAGGCATTTTAACTCATCATAGAGCACATGAGCCAAATTAAACTGTTTATCAGTACTTGGGCTTGTCAGTGATGATTCATCAGATTGTGTATCAATGCTGACATAATTTAAAAATCTTTGAATGATATCCATTTAAATCCCTCTCTTTTAGAAATAAGATATACTCAATAATTTAAAATTACAAGTCTTTTAATATCATAACTCATAGTTTATCATTTAATGGAAATGAGGATTTTATATGGAAGAATTAATTAAACCAATAGCTCTGGCTTTGAAAGTCAAAGAATTACAGGTTAGCAATACTTTAAAACTTTTATCAGAAGGTAATACCGTGCCTTTTATTGCGCGCTATCGTAAAGAGATGACAGGATCACTTGATGAAGAGCAGATTCTGTTTGTTAAGAAGGAATACGAGTATGAATGTAATCTCAAAAAGCGTAAAGAGGATGTCCTAAGACTAATTGAGGCTACAGGAAAACTGACAGACGAGATTGTAAGAGATATTGAAAATGCCAAAAAACTTAGTGAAGTTGAAGATATTTATCGTCCTTATCAACAAAAACGTAAAACAAGAGCTACAGAGGCTAAAAGAAAAGGTCTTGAACCTTTATATGAATTAATTATGAAGATGCCAAGAAGTGGTAATCTTGAAACAGAAGCTCGAAAATACCTGAATGATGAAGTTAAGACCGTAAATGATGCGTTAGATGGAGCTAAAGACATTATTGCTGAAAGTGTTGCGGATAATGCAAAAATCAGGGCAAAGATTAAAGATTCCATACTTAACTATGGTGTTATTGTGACTAAGGTCAAAAAGAATAATCCTGATGAAAATGGTGTATATCAGATGTATTATGACCGTGAAGAGAAAGTGAAATATTTAAAACCTCATCGTATTATGGCGATTGAAAGAGCTGAAGATGAAAAAGTTATTACCGTTTCTTTTAATTATGATAAAGACTATATCTCACAGTTTGCGAAAAGAGGTATTATTAAGAATCGTGAGAGTATAGGAAAAGAACTGATTGAGGAAGCAATTGATGATGGGTTAAAACGACTGGCATATCCAAGTGTTGAAAGAGAAATTCGTGGAGAGCTTAGTGAAGAGGCAAAAAAACAGTCGATTGAAGTATTTTCAATGAATCTTGAAAAGCTGTTATTGCAGCCACCTTTAAAAAGTAAACGTGTCTTGGGCTTTGATCCGGCTTTTAGAACTGGCTGTAAACTGGCTGTGTTGGATGAGACTGGTAAAATGTTAAAGATAGATAAGATATTTCCTCACGAACCTGTAAACAAGAAAAAAGAAGCGGAAGCTATTCTTTTAAAACTAATAAAGGATTACGATATAGAAATTATAGCTATTGGTAATGGTACAGCGTCAAGAGAATCAGAAAGCTTTGTATCAGCTGTGATTAAGAGAAATAATCTCAATGTTGAATATACAATTGTATCTGAAGCTGGCGCTAGTGTATATAGTGCAAGTGAAATTGCCAGAAAAGAGTTTCCTGATTTACATGTTGAAGAAAGAAGTGCTGTATCTATTGGTAGAAGAGTTCAAGATCCACTGTCTGAACTGATAAAAATAGATCCAAAGAGTATAGGTGTTGGTCAGTATCAGCATGATCTTCCACTAAAAGAATTAAATGAACGTCTGGATTTTGCGATACTTAAAACTGTTAACCGGGTTGGAGCTGATGTCAATACTGCCAGCAAAGAGCTTTTAAAACATATTTCAGGTTTAAATAACACTACTGCTGAAGCGATAATCAACTATCGTTTTGAAAATGGCAGATTCAAGAATCGTGAAGAACTCTTAAAGGTTAAGAAAGTTACTAAGAAAGTTTATGAACAATCAATAGGCTTTCTTAGAATCAGTGATGGTGATATGATTCTTGATAGAACCAGTATCCATCCTGAAAGTTATGATATCGCTTTAAAAATTATTGAACTTTGTGATAATGAAACAATCGGAACTGAAGCTTTTATGAAAAAAGCCAATAGTTTAGATGTGAATGAACTTGCAAAGACCCTGGGTACAGATGAATATACCCTTAACGATATCGTTGATGCATTAAAGGCACCGCTTCGTGATTATCGTGATAATTTTGATGGTCCTGTATTAAGAAGTGATATTCTTGAGATTACTGATCTCAAAAAAGGTGATAAACTACAGGGAGTTGTCAGAAATGTCGTTGACTTTGGGGCATTTGTAGATATTGGGCTGCATGATGATGGACTTGTGCATATATCAAAAATGTCAAAAGAACGTATTGGCCATCCATCTGAAGTACTTGCGGTTGGTGATATCATCGATGTATATGTTGCGGATATTGATCTTAAACGCAACAAAGTTCAACTGAGTTTAATGGAAATATAGTCGGAATAAAAATCCGACTTTTTTATTGGGATTTTGAACTATTGTGACTAATAAAGAAGTAGAAGGGAGGTTAAAACGTGAGATATATTACTGTTGAAACAGATAAGCTTTTGAAAACCGCTGCCAATATTGATATTGCAAGACAGGATTATCAGAGATTATATGTCGATTTATATCAGCGTATTGATGAATTATCAGCAGCCTGGAATGGTAAGGACAATCAGGCATTCACTAATCGTATAAAGGCATATCAGGATGATTTTCGAAGGATTTCTGTAATTATGACACAATATAGTGATTTTTTAAGAAACAGTGCCAGAGCCTATGATTCAACCCAGGAAGAGTTGGCTATGGAAGCTTCACGTCTGAAATGCTAGTATGAGTAATTTAAAAATTTCGCTTTCTGAAGTCAATCAGATTGCATCAGAACTCAGGAGAATCAATGCGAATCTCGATGATATTCTGGAATATACCCGTAATGAAATGAAATCATTAAATAATATCTGGCAATCAGATGGTTCTGAAATGATTCGTCAGCGATATGAGTATTTCGCAAAGAAATTCGCTTTAGAGAAGGAAACAATTGAGGCTTATGCCAGATTTCTGGATCATATTGTCACTTCATATGATTCTTTAGAAAGTACGATTACTGAAAATGCATCAAACTTTACATAAAAGAATAACTATTTTGTTTATGGGGATTTTAATATTATTAGCTGCCTGTATGCCCCAAAATAAACATGATAGTTATACCAATTATATGTGGCTTGAAGATGTATGTGAATTAAGTGGTTTTATTTGTGAAGACAATATTGATAAGACTTTAGAAGATTATGGAGTAATTAAGGAAGGGTATAATCATGATGAAAGCCTGAAACGCGAGTTTATGGCCTATACATTATCTAATCTGTTGGGAGAAAATAATCATCTGTATAATTCTGTAATAAATGATATTGATGATTCAAAATATCGCGATGAAATTTTAAATTTTGTGTCTTATTCATACATAAATATAAATGACCAGATGTTTCATCCAAAAAAAGAAGTATCCAAAGATGAAGCGCTTGAATACTTGAAAATGGCGGTTGATTATATCAATAACAGGGATTATGAAAATGTCAGTAATCTTGAATTCAGCGAAGAAATTATCTATCTAGATGAGAATTCAGAATATCAAAGTGGTGATGTGATATATGATGGTGAAAATCTTTATCGGGTAATGGATGGGTTATATGAAATGGTCGATTTAGAAGACATTTTAAATGACAGTTATATCAGCGGAAGTGAAATGATTGATTTTGATTCAGCATATATTGAAGAAATTCATCAAACCTATCAAAACAGTTCAATATACGAAGATGATGAATTTGAAAGACAATCGTCACAATCTGGAGTTAAAACTTTCGAAATCAATGGTTATAAAGTCAGCTACAGTGCCGCTTTAAATCGACTGCATTTACATATATCCAAAAAGAATGATCATGGGATAAACTTCTATTTCGATTCTGATATATATGACATTAAACCTTCATATAAATGGAATTATAAAAACGGTAAACTACAAGAAGGATATTTGAGATTAGGATTCAAGACCAGTGAAGAAACAGGTATGAGTATCGGTAGCTATCAGTATCTTTATGGCGATTTTAGCGAACTTGATAAAACAAATCTTTTCGAAACAGCTAAAAATTTCTTAAAAGAGAAAGAAGATATGGTCGATACATCATTTTCAATCTGTAGGATTCATGTGCCTGTTGGCAATATTCCAACACTGGAAATCCTTTTAGAACTTAAGGTTAATATATATGTAAGTGGTAAAGTTGAACTTCTTTTAACTAGTACACACAATTTAGGTTTTGAATATCGTAATGGCACCATGAGAATTATTAATGACAGCAATAAAGATATTGATTTTAATCTTGAAGCCAGTACTTCGTGTAAGACCAACCTTGACATAAGTCTTAAGGCACTAAACAAACGCATCATGAATGTCGATGCCGAAGCTGGAATCAAAGCAAAAATGGATACTATTGTACATATGTATGATGATGATTTACATATCAGTGAAAACAGTAGTGCACCTTATGATATCCTTAACGCTTTACTTAATGAAAACGGTGAAGTCATGGCCTGTGGTGACCTCTCTTTGTACTGGGTGGCTAATCTGACCTTTAATGAAGCTGATACAATGGCTTATCGTCTAGGGCTTTATCGAAAGATTAATATCCTTGATGAAGATAATCAGATATTTAATAACAGACATCACATTGAAAACGGAATGTTTGTTAATAAGTGTACGCGTGATATACCATTTACTCTAAAAAGCGATGAGATTAAATTAAATACTGATAAAATCATTCTGGAAAGCTATTCGATGGTCATCAAGAATAAGGAAGAAACAGTTGTGATTTTAAGTATTCCTGATGGATATACTTTAGAAGATCTGAGATTTGAAAGCAGTGACAATAATATTTTAAAAGTAACTGACAATGGAGTTATTAATGCCATAAAACCTGGAGTATCAAAGATTCGTGTATACACAAACGATGACAAATATGAATCGTATATTAATTGTTTAGTATCTGATGCAGCATTTGAAAATTAAGGTTTATGACTATAACGAAGTTGTTGCGTGCGATGCAATACAAATCAAACTTGATTATCTTAAGGTAATTACATGTCACAATCTTTTCTTTCTAAAGGCTGAAAATGCAAAGTTCACTGATGGTGAGGTTGAAAAACCATTAAAAGAAGGTATCTATTTCCTTAAAAAGAAAGATACCTTCTATGAAATCATGATATATGTCTATAAGATGTCATGTGAACACTTTGAATTCTATGAGAACCAGCTGGTATTCATTGGAAATCATCCAAAGGCTAACGTTATCCCTGATATTGAAAATGGTATGGGGTATCATATATTTATCAGGAATCAGAGAATTATTTCCGATTTTAAATATGTTTATCTTAACGGTAAGAGATATAGAAATGAACTTTTGAATGATAATGATGTCATAGAAATATTTTCGCTTAAAATCATCTATTTTCATGAATTTCTATTTATAAACAATGGATATAAAAAGTGTTTATTACAGGTTTTTGATAAGACAAAACACCATTTTGAGATAACACCAAATATAAAAAACAGAAGAGTAAGCCACTATCTAAAAAAATCTTACCATTTACCAGTAATGGAATATCATTTAAAACTGGAAGAATATCATAAAACCTATCAGAAATCATCTTTTATCACAAGCGTTCTGCAGAGTATTATCATGTCAGCAGGTATGATTATTGTGGCGCTTATCAATATCTATATCGGATATCGCAATCATCGCGAAATGATTGAAATGTTGCCGACAATACTGATGCCTTTTGTGATGATGATATCTTCTTTGTCTTTTCCTTTGATTTCAAGACATATGAATATTAAAAAAGATCGGATTGAAAAGGGAAAGACAGATTATAATAATACCCTGATAATTGATAATCTTGAAAGAAAAATCGGTGATGATTATAAAAAATGCGATTTATTCTATAGACATCTGAGTGTCAGTGATGATGATTTAAGAATAATGTTAGAAAATGGAAAGGTATACTATCTGGAAGATGATGACGACGATTATCTTAAGGTAGCAATAGGAACAGGCGACATCGATAGTAATATTACAATTATCGACGATAATGGGATTAATCATGAAAGATTGAAACAATTATCTGATAAATATAAGTGTTATAAAAATGTACCCATATGTCTCGATTTAAAAAAATATCATTATATCAGTATTCAGACAGATAAAGATAATCTCTTTAAATGTTTTGAGAGCTTTCTTTTACGTCTGGTAATCTCTCATAAAGATTTAAGGCTTGCATTACTTTTGACAAGAGAGTTCTATGATCATCGCCCATATCTCAGGAATATTGTTCATCTTTTTAAGGATGATAAACGTTATATAACATTTAGTGAAGATGATTTAAAACAGTATGAGAATTATCTGATACTTTCCCTAAAAAGAATTGATACAGATGTCGCTTTAAATAATCACATAGTATGTTTTATGACAGATGGTAACTATGGCAGAAAAAGTGAAGTACTCGTTAAAATTCAAGGTGATAAAGGACAGATAATTGAAAGTGAAAATATAACGGAATTTATGTCATCCTATATCTTGAATGATTTTTCAAAATACTATGATGAACTTAATATATTCAACCTCACAGATAGAAAGAATACAACAGTCACATTAAATGATCTATACAGTGATATTAATATCGATAATATATACTCTAAACATTCTGAAAATCTTAAAGCTGTATTTGGGATTGATGCATCCGGCAGAAGGATAATGGAAGATATCGAAGAGACTGGATTGGGACCACATTTTCTGATTGGTGGATCTACTGGAAGTGGAAAGAGTGAATTTATTATTTCCCTTATTATGTCTTTAAGCCTTTTCTATAGAGCTGATCATCTGAATTTTACCCTGATTGATTATAAGGGTAATGGTCTTTCCGATTCACTGTCATATAATGGCAAGCTTTTAAAACACATAACATTATCGTTGAGTAACACTGATAAGAATAAGTTGGATAGGGCAATTATCGCTTTAAATAAGGAGTGTGAAAGACGTGAAGCTGCTTTCGCTAAAATGTCATCGATTGTCCAAAGAAGTGTTATGAATATCAAGGAATATCATAGTCTTTATGAAAAGCGTTATAATTTGCCTAATTTACCATTTGAAATCATTGTTATCGATGAATTTGCTGAACTTAAGAATGATCGTCCTGATTTCATGAATGATATTATATCGATTGCCAGAATCGGCAGAAGTCTAGGTATTAGTCTGATTCTTCTGACACAAAAACCATCACTGGCTGTTGACGAAGAAATATGGTCAAACGTTAAGACAAAAATAGCTCTCAAGGTTCAAAGTCCTTCTGATTCAAAAGAACTGATAGGAACCTCTGATGCATATTATATTAAACGTCCTGGAGAATTCTATATGACATATAATGGTGGTTTGATACATGGGTATTCACCGTTTTCAAGAGCTTATATGGATGAAAAGAATGAAGCTAAAGCCATGGTAATTGATTATGATGGAAGGGTAATATTTGATAGAAAATATAGATCACCCCATTTGGAAAGACAGATAGAGAATTATATCAGTCTGATAAACAGCTATCATGAAATGCGTGATATTGAGATTTCTTCAATTTATCTTTTACCACTTAAAAGGAAGTCAATCAAAGAACTTGAAGTAAATGATGAGCATTCTTTTGTCATTGGTGAATTTGATGATTATTTAAATCTGAAACAAGGCGTACTGACTCATGATTTTGATACAGATAATGTGATATTAAGCTATTACCAGTCAGTGGATGAAAGGGATAATTTTATAAAACTGATTATGCATTACCTTTCAAGAAATAAAGATAGATATGATTATATGTTATATTTGACTGCCAAAAAGAATCAATTGAATAATATTATTGAGTGTATTGACTACAGTAACATCGAAGATACCAGATATGTTATCGATGAGATAATCGCTATGCGATATAAAACATTTATTATTATTGACGATTATGAAATGTTTATCCAAAGTGAAGAGATAAAGACTGATTTTGAAATGATGCTCACAAATATATATCATGGGAATATTCATATGGTAATTAATTTGCGTTTATCATCAATCTTTCCATATAAATATCGAACTGTTTTCAAAAAATATCTACTTGGAATCAGTATGAAAGATGACATTACTGGTATTTTTAATCACTACAATCCTGTCAGTGAGAATAATGTCTGCATGTTAAGAGATGATTTTCTCGTTGGATTTCTTATGGCTTATGTCAATGATACCAAGAAGAATCTGATATGTGAGAGAAAACTCTTAAAGACCATACCTTTAAAGATTGTTTTAAAAAAGAATATGCTTGGATATGATGTGATGACAAGAGAGCCACTTAATGTTTCTGAGCATCACATACTTGTCACTGGTTATGATTATGATGAAGTTATAAGATATAAACAGCTCCAGATTAATAATCCGATTTTTGAATTTAAGAGGTATCGCGATGTTTCTGAATTTAATGAATATGATAGTTATATCTGGATTGGGTCAGGACTCACCAATCAATATCTCTTTATTCCGAGAATATCTAAAAAGCTCAAGTCAAACGAAGCTTATTATGTCAAAGGTGATATACACAGAATAGTCAGATATGCATAATTATTATCGAATGATTTTTATCGATATCAACAAGAAGAAGTTTGAAGTATATTTTCATCCAGAATTATCAATAAGAGAAAGTTTCAAACTAATAGAAACCTTATATCATTATGAAAACTATCTCATATATAGAAAAAGTAATGGAAGATTAGTGGATGTTGATACTAGGCTTGAAAACATCGGAGTTATTGATGGTGAAATATTTTATGTAATTGGTAATCGTATATGATAAAATACATACTTAGGTATGTATTTTTTGATAATGCAATCTGTTACTATTGATAAGAGGGGATAATGATATGGCTTTTTTACCGATGACAAGAAAAGAAATGCTTGAAGCAGGATTTGATACTCCTGACTTTGTATATGTTACTGGAGATGCGTATGTTGATCATCCATCATTTGGGGCTGCAATTATCACAAGAATCTTAGAAAGACGTGGATTTAAGGTATGTGTTTTGGCGGAACCAGAATGGCATGATAATCACGACTTTAAACGCTTTGGGAAACCACGTCTTGGATTTCTAATCAGCGGTGGTAATATCGATTCAATGGTCAATAATTACAGTGTAGCTAAAATACGCCGTAAAAGTGATGTTTATTCGCATGATGGGAAAAATCATCGCCCAGATAGAGCTTTAATAACCTATGCAAATCTTGCCAGAAGTGCCTATCCTGATGTTGATATTCTGATTGGAGGTATCGAGGCTTCTTTAAGACGTTTATCTCATTATGATTACTGGGATGATGCTATGCGACGTTCAATTCTTCTTGATTCAAATGCAGACCTTCTAATGTTTGGTATGGGTGATAATTCAATTGTTGAAATTGCTGAAGCTTTGGACAGTGGCCTTAGAGCCAAGGATCTCGTCTATCTTGATGGTGTTGTTTACAAGACAAATGATATATCATATCTCAGTGACTACATCATGTTGCCTTCATATAAAGATAATCTCGAAGATAAACTGAATTATGCAGAATCTTTTAGAATTCAGTTTGAGAATACCGATCATTACAGTGCCAAGACACTGGTAGAAAAATATGATGACTGTTATGTTGTTCAGAACCGTCCAAATCGACCGCTTACAAGAATGGAACTCGATGATACATATGAACTGCCATACGAAAGAGACTATCATCCACTGTATAAAGATAGAGGCGAACACATCGCTTCAATTAATGAGGTAAAGTTTTCTCTGGCATCTAATCGTGGATGTTTTGGTGGCTGTAATTTCTGTGCCTTGACCTTTCATCAGGGACGCATAATACAATCGAGATCTAAAGAATCTTTGGTAAGAGAAGCT
The DNA here is from genome assembly GCA_029097145.1 of Bacillota bacterium. Taxonomy (GTDB): domain Bacteria; phylum Bacillota_I; class Bacilli_A; order Erysipelotrichales; family Erysipelotrichaceae; genus JAHHTG01. The sequence goes on along the minus strand of JAQXNC010000002.1, from coordinate 23,508 downwards.
GAAATACTGACTCATTTGCCGGATTTTAAAGGGTATATCCATGATGTTGGTGGGCCGACTGCTAACTTTTATGATACCGCCTGTGAAAAACAGAAGACGCATGGTGTATGCACAAATCGTCCATGTCTTTCACCAAGATGTCCGAATTTGAGAGTCAACCACGAAAAATATCTGGATATATTAAGAGAATTAAGAAAGGTTGAAGGAGTTAAAAAGGTCTTTGTCAGAAGTGGCATCCGTTATGATTATCTTATTTATGACGAAGATGAAACCTTCTTTAGAGAACTTGTTCAGTATCATATTTCAGGACAACTGAAGGTTGCACCAGAACATGTCTCTAATGAAGTTTTGGATGTTATGGGGAAACCACATCATGATGTCTTTGAAAAATTTCGTGCCCGTTATCGTGAAATAAACAAAGAATGCGGTATGAATCAGTTTCTGGTGCCTTATCTTATGTCTTCACATCCAGGAAGTGATTTAAACAGTGCTATTGAACTTGCAGAATATTTAAGAGATATTCATTATCAGCCTGAACAGGTTCAGGATTTCTATCCAACACCTAGTACAATTTCAACTGTCATATACTATACTGGTATTCATCCAGTAACTAAAAAGCCAATCTATGTAGCTAAGAATCCGCATGAAAAAGCTATGCAAAGAGCACTTATGCAATATAAGAATCCAAAGAATTATTCATTGGTATATGAAGCCTTAAAGACGGCTGGCAGACTTGATTTGGTTGGTAATGGACCAAAATGTCTGATTAAACCAAGGAGAATTAAAAAATGAAAAAGAAACTTATTTTAATTTGTGCAGCAGTTTTGATGGTTTTCGCAATATTATTCGGAAATCATCTTTATCAAAAATCTATAGGTAATAATGACTTTAAAACTGTGACAATCATTATGAATAAAGAAGGGGAAGAATTTTTCCATAAGGAAATACCGACAACCAGTGGAACCCTTGAAGAATTACTGATAGAAGCCAGAGACAACAAAGAACTGATGCTTGAATATCAGGACAGCGAATTTGGCATGTATATCACTGGTCTTGGCAATGAAGAACTATATGTTAATGATGATAGTGAAAAGCTTTACTGGACTTATTCTTCTGACAATAATAAAACATGTCTTAAGGAATCATACTGTCCTGGTGCTTCTTCTTTAGAAATAAGTGATGGCGATGTATTTGTCTTTGATTACACTAAATTTGAATAAAAATGAAAATAAGGAATCTGGTTATTGATGCCTTACTAGCGGCGACTATTATTGTTTTAAAGGAAGCGCTGACATTTTTGCCTAATATTGAGGTAGTTACGCTTCTTATTATGATAATAACCATGACATTCAATCTGTCAGATGCACTTTTGATTACTTTGGTTTATGTCATTACTGAGACAATACTATATGGATTTGGTATTCATACCATTCCATATATTTTCGTCTGGTTTCTGATTGTGTTTATTACATATGTATTAAGAAAGAGTATCAACAATTATATAAAGGCGTCTATCTTGTCTTTTATGTTTGGTCTTCTCTTTGATTTACCTTTTAGCATACCTTTTTTCATACTCAGTGTTAACACAGGCATTTCCTATCTTTTAAATGGTGCTGTCTTTTCGGTTGTTCATGCGCTTGGTAATTTTATTCTGATGGTACTGCTGTATGATGTTCTTATAAAGAAATTCAAGGAGTTACATGCAAGATATCGCTTGTAACGTCTGAAGAAGCATAGGTTCACATTTTTGTTAACATAGTTTAGAATATAGTTATGAAAAGATTTTTTCTGGTATTTTTTGTCGTGCTTACAATGGTTTTTGTTGGTGTAAAAGCTGATGAAAATCTGTATCGAGTATCGGATTCATCATATAGTGGATATGATGAACTTTTAAAGACGACATCTTACGAAGAAGCGTATACTTTCTATCTTGAAAACAAAGATGATTATCATAACCTGGTTTTATTTGAAAATGACAGAGTTATAGATATGGAATATGGAATTGTAGAGTTCAAGGTGGAAGATGGTTGTAAGTACAATATTTCATATAAGGATATCAATAATAACTCTGACCGTTATTTAAATGGCTGTTATGGCATAGATGGCGCATATCTTGGCACAAGTAATGATGGAAAAAATGTTAGTTTTGTTGTTTCAAATTCCTTTGGATATACTTCATCTGATAATGTGATTTTACATCCTTATGAAAGTCTTGATGTCCGTTTATCAACATATACCATTGAAAACGGTTATTTATATCATCAGGTTAAAACTCAATTGAACACTGATTTTTATTCTTCAAATATTCTTCTGGATTTCATGATGGAATATCTGAAAGAAGGAGAAGATTACTATAGCTATGATGGTCATTACTTCTATAATGACTTCTATCTGATGATTGATGATCTGAAATCAGAAACTTATGATAATGCAGTGAATGCAGGTAATCCATACTATAACTACTATCTGTATCTTCCTCATCGTACTTTGACCAATTATTCATACGATGAAATTGAAAGTTATATGACAGATACATTGAAATTTGATAAGAAGCTTGATTCATATCTGGATTTCAATAGAGATAGTGCCAATGACGCCCTTAATCGTTCACAATACGTTGGGGAAATCACGAAGTTTTTTGAATCTCAGTATTTATACGGTGCCAATGCATCTATGATGATATCTTTAAGTATTAATGAGAGTGCTTATGGAAAATCTTCACTGGCATATGGTAGAAATAATCTTTTTGGTCATGCAGCATTTGATAGCGATGTTGAAAGAAATGCATCAAGGTATTTAAATGTTGGGACATCGATATATTCTCATGCCAAATACTATATCAGTGAAAGATATGGTAATCCAGAACGTTCAACCTATTTTGGCAGTTTTTTTGGTAATAAGCAAAGTGGTATGAATGTCATGTATGCATCAGATCCATACTGGGGAGAAAAAGCAGGCTCATATTATTTTCAGTTTGATAAATCTCTTGGATTAAAAGACTATAATCGTTACGCTATTGGTATTTCGGTTGATGATGAAGTAGTTATTTATGATGATTATGAACTTTTGAATGTTAAGCTGAAAATTGATAATCTGGCACCTTATTCGATGGTTATTCTTGAAGATAATGAAACTAACTATAAAGTCCAGATTGATCCAAGCCACAGCGATGATTATCGTTACAGTTTTATTAAATCGGTTGGTTATGTATCAAAAGATACCTTTGAAACTATTATCAACAAGGACAAAATCAGACCAATAAGCTATTATGAAATTACTTTCGATCTTAATGGTGGCTATATCGATGGTTATAATAAAATACAATATCTAGTTGAAGAGGGACATAAGCCAGTTATTTCCAATCCGCAAAAAGACGGTTATGAATTTACTGGTTTTGATACTGAGATACAGTCTGCCTATAAAAATGATGTCTATGTCGCTAATTATCGAAAGATTGACAGAATTGAACTGGTCTCACTTCCGGAGACTGTAGTTGAGCTTAATTACCGTATAAGTCTTAAAGGTGGTGTTTTGAAAGTTGTTTATGATGATGGCGAAGAGAAACTCATTGACTTAGATACCAATATGGTCAGTGGTTACGATTTATCAAGCGAAGGCATCAGCCAGGTAAAGGTTTCATATTGTGGTCTTGTAACTTATTATGAGATTGAGGTATCAAAAACGCTTGATGAATATCGAACAGCTTTAGATAATGAGATAAGTGGAATTATTGATCAGTATCGTGATACACATACTTACAGCATTAGGAGTGTTAATTCAGTAATTGAAAAGATTAAGGAAATTGATTATACATTGAGTGATGAAGTTATTACAATACTTGATGAAATAAGACTTGATTATTATCGTAATATTGTCAATTTTCACATTGAAGATAACCCATATGATTTAAGTATTTCTGGTATGGCTTTGACACTCGATGTCCAATACTCTGAAGATAGAGATTATTTCCTGTATCAGGACACTTATCTTTTAGATATGTCACACATTAACAGTGATGATTTCTATCGTCTCAAGAGTTTTGCAGATGCCTATGGATTTGAATTAACTGATTCATTCAGTCTTTCGTTTAAAAGAAATGCAGTCAGTATTGAATCTGAATTACCATTTATTATCAGTATTCGTATAAAAGATTTGGATACTCATAAACTCTATACAGTCTATCGTTTATCCCCTGATGGAGATGTCTACAAGTGTAAAACTGTTAGAAGCAGTGATTATATACAGTTTACTACAACTGGTGATGGCAGTTTTATGGTCATGGCTATGGATTCAAATAATGATTATCAGTTCGAAAACGTTGAACTGAATCTCAATAAAAACAATGATGATGTTGATTTAAATGATATGTATTATCATTTAATTCGAATTACGGTAGTGTTATTGGTTGCATTGATATTACTGATAATGTATCCGGTATTAAATAAAGAAAGAGAAAGAGAATGGAACGCTTACAAAAAGTCATTGCGCAATGCGGAGTTGCCTCAAGAAGAAAAGCCGAAGAACTGATACTTAGTGGAAGAGTCAAGGTTGATGATGTGGTTGTTGATACATTAGGTTTTAAGGTCTCTTGCGATAGTGTTATCAAGGTTGATGATAATGTAATCAATAAAGAAGAAAAGGTTGTCTATATTATCAATAAACCCAAGAATATCATTTCCAGCGTCAAAGATGAAAAGGGACGTGATACTGTCATAGATCTGGTTGATTCGCCATACCGTCTGTTCCCAGTCGGCAGACTTGATTTTGATTCCAGCGGGCTTCTGATACTGACAAATGATGGTGAATTAACCAATATGATTATTCATCCAAGATATAAGATTCCGAAAGTATATGAAGTGACCATTAATGGTCTTATTACTCTTGATGAGATTAAGACGCTTGAAAATGGAATCAGGGTTGATGATTATGTGACATCAAAAGCCAGGATAGTTTTGGTATCCTCTAACAACAATAAAAAAACATCTCACATGACCATGACGATATTTGAAGGACATAATCGTCAGATACGTAAGATGTTTGAGACCCTTGGATATACAGTTACAAGACTGCATCGAATTAAAGAAGCCAACATTGAAATCGGCAATCTTAAACCTGGTGCATACCGTCGTTTAAAACCATTTGAGGTCGTATCGCTTAAAAGGTATCTAAATAATGGTGAATGAGATTTCACTATCAAGTTCTGGATCAATAAAAATAGTTTTATAGTTATGGATTGAAACCTTACCGGCTTTCGATCCTTTTATTTTTTTGACATCCTTTACAAGGCAATAATCAACTCCAACTGAAGATGACAAACGTCCTTTAGAGAAGTAGGCTGCAAGATTTGCGGCGAATCTTATGGCATTTTCACTTGGATGATCACTGTCAATACACAAATGAGCACCATGAAACTGTTTGGCATGGAACCATGTATAATTCTTTTTGGCATAGTTAAAAGTCAAAGTTTCGTTTTGAATATTGTTTTTGCCAAAGGTGATGTGATATCCTTCGAATTCTACCTGATAAAGATGAAGCAATTCCTTCTTTTTCTTCTTCTTTTTTCTGTTTGTTGTGTCTTTCAGATATCCATATGAAATCATTTCATCCTTAATCATTAGTGCATCTTCGTAATTGGCAAATGTCAGCTGTTCATCAATTGAAATGAAATAATCAAGTTCATCTTCTGTGATTTCAAGCTGTTCAATCAGGAATTTCTCAGATTTACGTTTCTTTTGATAATTCAGATAGTAACGGTTAGCATTCTCCTTGATATTACGTTTTGGATCAAGTGGTATAGTTATATCGTTACCATAAAAATCTGTTAGAGATATTCTATCAAGGCCTTTAAGGGTTAAATTACTATAGGTATAAAGTAAATCACCATAATCTCTAAGATATGCGGCATTTAATGCTTCATTTAGAGAATCTTCAAGTTTTTTAACTTTGTTGGTAAGATGCTTAATCTGCCTTTTGATAGTTTTGGATAAATTTCCGGTAATCAGTTTTATTCTTTCGTTTTCTTCAAGCTGATAATAGATATAGTCAAAACCTTCGTTTATCATGAAAGCTTTAAACTTTTTGCCGGTATGCAAAAGTGGGATGATATGTAGAGTATTGATATCATTATCTTCACTGATATAAAGATTTCCTGATGCAGAAATTTCATTCATGATATCTCTAAAAGATGAATTATTTAGACGATATTCAATTTCACGAGAAAGAAGTGGTGAGAAACCCTGAAACTGAGAAACCAGTGATTTATCTTCATCTATTTCATTACTGATAAATGGATCTTTTTTAATCTGAACTTCAGGATATTCAAAAACTGATGTTGGCCAGATAGTACGCTTATTGTTTTCAAAAGGTGGAATACGTTTTAAGGCATCAAGAATATGACCTGTTTCATCAACAAGAATAATGTTGGCATATTTACCCATTAGTTCGATATGCAGCGTATAATGTGTTTCGTCATACATATCGTTTAATGAACGAATTTTAAAGACAAGATATCGATCGTAATCATTTTGGATGATTTCTTCAATGATTCCACCCTGAATATGTTTTCTAAGCAACATGATAAAACCAGTTGGTTCATCAAAGCTGCTGTAGTCATTGTTCGTAAAATGAATGCGATTATATATGGAATGACAAGAAACCAATAGATTTTTGCGTTCATTTTTTGCATGTACATTAAAAACGATTTCATTCATTGAAACTTGTGTTATTCGATTAATACGTATAGGCAGATAATTATTTAGATTATCTTTTATTTTACTTAATATAATTCCATCTAAAGCCATGCATAAATTATACCATTAATGGATAATATGTTGTAAGATAGTGATATGAAAAAAGGATTACTGATTGTGTTTTCTGGCCCAAGTGGAGTTGGAAAAGGAACTATTATTAAAGAACTGATGAATGATGAGAATCTGAATCTTGTATATTCGATTTCCATGACAACAAGAGCTCCAAGAGAAGGGGAAGTAGATGGAGTTAATTATTTCTTTGTTTCAAAGGAACGTTTTAATGAAGCTATCTATAATGATGAGTTACTCGAACATGCATGTTTTGTGGATAATTTTTATGGAACTCCAAAAGCATATGTTGAAAAGATGCGTAATGAAGGAAAGAATGTATTGCTGGAAATTGAGACCGTTGGCGCTAAACAGGTAATGAATCATTACGAAGATGATAAGGGTTGTGTTTCTGTTTTTATTGTACCTCCTAGTATTGAAGAACTGGAATCACGTATTAGAGGACGTAAGACTGAAAGCGAAGAAGTGATAAAGAAACGTATTTTTAAAGCTACTCAGGAATTAAGAGAAACTTATCGCTATCAGCATGTTGTATGTAATGATAATATTGAAAATGCAGTGATGAAGGTTAAGGATATCATTAATAAATCGATGGAAGATTATGACGAAGAATGTTAAGATATGTGCTACACCGCGTCTTTGTGATCTGGAATTCGTCAAGGAAGGTATTAACCAGTCTTATATTGATGCTGTACATGGATCTGGTGCCAGAATTGATTTGATGACTATCGATCATCAAAGAGTTGAAGAATTCGCTAAGGAATATGATGGTCTTCTGGTGACTGGAGGCGTTGATGTGACACCGTCATTATATGGAGAAGAAAGAGTCTTTGGCAGTGATTCATTTGACTATGAATATGATATCTTTGATATCGAACTCATTAAAGCTTTTAGTAACTTAAATAAGCCGATATTTGGTATCTGTCGAGGTATCCAGGTAATCAATGTCGCATTTGGTGGCACACTTTATCAGGATATCGATATGTTTTATAAAAATCTTGATGGTTTACATAAAAATAATTTAATTGATAACCGTTTATCACATGAGGTTATTATAGAAGAAGGAACTTTTTTATGTAGACTCCTCGAAAAGAAAAAGATTATGGTAAATTCTTACCATCATCAATCAATTAAAGATCTTTCTGATCAATTAAGGGTTGTAGCTAAAGCACCTGACGGAACCATTGAAGCTGTTGAAGGTAAAAATATCATCGCAGTACAATGGCATCCAGAAAAGATATATGATATCGATGATCAGAAAAAGATATTTGATTATTTCATATGTATGTGTAAGGGACAGTGTTAACTGTCTTTTTTATTATGTAAGGCATAAAAAAAGATTCCCGAAGGAATCTTTTGATACTCACTATCTGTTGTAGTATTCGATAACCAGTAATTCGTTAACTTCTGTATTTAATTCATTTCTTTCAGGAAGGCGAACGAATTTACCTTTTTTGTTTTCTTTGTCAACACTAACGAAATCTTTTGTAGATACGCTTGCTTCTAAAGCGTTGTTGATCGCTTCCATATTACGAGAGCTTTCCTTAACTTCGATAGTCTGACCAGGTTTACATCTGTATGATGGGATATCAACTTTCTTACCATCAACCAGGATATGTCCGTGGTTAACTAACTGTCTAGCTGCACGTCTTGTTGTAGCGAAACCTAAACGATATACTAAGTTGTCTAAGCGAGATTCAAGTAAAATCAGTAAGTTTGTACCTTTAACTCCAGCCATCTTTGAAGCCTTGTTGAAAGTATTGAAGAACTGTTTTTCGCTTAATCCGTACATGTGACGAATCTTCTGCTTTTCAGCTTTCTGTAAACCGTAGTTACTCTGTTTTACTTTCTTTGTTGGACTACCATGCTGTCCAGGGATGTAAGGACGTTTTGTTAATTCTTCACCAGTTTCAAGAATAGAGAAGTTTAAACGTCTTGAAATGCGCCATACTGGGCCTGTGTTTCTTGCCATAATTTCCTCCTAATTTATTGTCGCAAACACAATAACAGGTGTAAATCATTATGAAGGGTGTTGATATTTGATTTTTTGTTCTTGACAGCTGAACTACTTATCGCCTAAATGACGGTATCAACGCATATTTCATAACTTTACATGCTGCTAAATTTATGCTTAATAAATATATCAAAGATATATGCTGATGTCAATTGAAAACAACGATAAAATCGGCATTTCAGCTACATTTTACTCATCTTTTTCAATATAATTCAATACTTCAATTATATCGTCGACGTAATAGTTTGCCTTACTTTGATCTAAACCAAAACGATAGTCTTTAATAGCGATAACTTCAACGTTGGCATTAACTCCTGCTTCTATTCCATATGGAGAATCTTCTACAATCAGAGCTTCTTTGGGACTTATGCCGAAATAATCAAGACATGTATTGTAGATTTCAGGGTGGGGTTTTGACTGTTTGAACATATCACCAGAGATTACATAATCAAAGATGCCTTCAAGATCACAGTCTTTAATGTTTTTAAGCAGATATGGCATGCTTGAACTGCTGGCAAGAGCCAGTTTGATGCCTTTATCCTTAAGTGTACATAGTGTTTTCTTAACATTTTTAAATACTATGGTTCCATAATTGAAATCTTTATATTTTTCTCTGTGAATACTTTTTCTTTCTCTAAATGTATCATAATCATATGGTATTTCATCGATGTGATCGTTATAGACTTTCAGAAGATTGTTCATTCTGCGGTTTCCACCAATCGAACGATATATTTCTTCAGGAGATACATGTATATTCTCTTTTTTATAAAAATCAAGCGCGATTTGTACATGAAGCATTTCTGAGTCACAGATAACTCCATCAAAATCAAAGAAAACAGCTTTTTTCATATAACCAGTTACCTCACGATAAAGTATTCTACCATAAAATATAATTTAAATGTATTGAACTATCACAGATTTCATTTCATTTTGTTTCTTTGACTTTTTTATAGTGTCATAAATATGCTAAAATAACTATGTATGTATTGGAGGATTCGTTATGCCAAATTTACCTTATGAATATATAGTTGCAGTCCTGGTGGTTGTGGCTTTAATAATATTATTTGTTTTAATAAAAAAGATTCAGTCTGACAGTATTAAGAATGATCTTAATGACATTAATGTAAGATTTAACGCTATTAAATCTGTTCCTTTAGCTTTTAAACTGAATAAAGCCACCTATATTGCCAAAATAAATGAAGAAACTGCTGCCAGTGTCGATTTATATCGTGAGAAATTTGATACATGCCAGAAGAATATGGAACAGTTGCAGTCTTTAATAGATGGCATCGAAGACGATATTGCAACTAAAAAGACCAAACAGGCCAAAGAATCAATTCTGGTTGTCAAAGAAAACCTAAAGGATTCTGAAGAAGAGGTCAAGGAGATCGAAACATTCCTCGATTCTATAACACAGCGCGAACACGTTCAGCGTGAATATTCTAATCAGCTGAAGGAACAGTATCGCGAATTGAAAAGTAAAGTATCAACCAATGTCAGTGAACTTTCTTTGGCATATGATGGAATTGAAGATAAACTTAGAAACTGTGAAAATCTGTTTTCATCTTTTGAAGAACAGATATATGCCAACGAATTTGCCAAGGCTCAAAATGACCTAGAAACCATCAGTATCAGTCTTAAAAAGATTGAAGACAGTATTGATGAAATGCCAGAATTATTAAAAAATGCCAAGGGTATTATTCCAACACTTATAGATGAAGTAAATAACCGTTATAATGACGCACTTGATCGTGGTATTTATCTTGAACATCTCGATATTGAAAATAAGGTTAATAAAGTTGAAAAAAATCTAAATGAGAATCTAAAGAGTATTGTAAGCGCAGATACTGATGGTGTTAAGAAGCATTTGGATGAAGTTCGCGGTGATCTTGACAACATTTTGAATGATATCGCTAATGAAAATCATGCATATGAAGAGGTTAAGACCAGTCTTGAAGAAATACACAAGGATCTTGAAATAATTGACAAGACATATTATTACATTCAGAAAGTATATGATATCGATAAAGAGAAATATGATCTGAATGGTCTTGATGAAATTCTTAAGAATCGTGACAATACAATTCAGAGATATTCTGTATCATATAATGAAATTCTCTTTAAGCTAAAAGAATCACATACAGCTGCCAGTGCCCTTTTGAATGATACAAGAGTTTTATATAACGATATAGAGAAGAATAAGAACGAACTTCTAAAGACCAAGAATCACATTGATAAGGCTTCAAATGATGAAAGTCGTGCTCAGACACAGGTAGTTAAACTGCAGATTGTCTTAAATGAAGTTGAAGTTAAGATTGCTCAATACCGTTTGCCTGCCATATCAGATTCATATAAGGAAGATTTAAGAAAGGGACATGATTACGTTAAGGAAATCAAAGAAATTCTTACGGGTATCCCTTTAAATATCACTTTATTAAATACCAAACTTGATGAAGCGATCGATTTTATCTACAAGCTTTATAACAATGTCAACAATGTGGTTGGTATGGCATTGATGGTTGAAAACGCAATTGTTTTTGGTAACAAGTATCGTTCATCGTATCCTGAAGTCGATGCAGAATTATCGAAGGCTGAATTCGCTTATCTTAACGGAGAATATACCCAGAGTTTAACAATCGCAATTGCATGTATTGAAAAACTGTTCCCTAAGAGTGGCGACGATAAGATTATGGAGTATGCAAAAGGTGTCCAATAAAATTTATTTAGATCATGTATCAACTACCAAACCTCATAAGGAAGTTCTTGATACATATACAAAACTGTTAGAAAAATATTACTACAATAGCGACGCGTTATATGATGACGGTGTCGCTGTTTATCGTTTACAAGAGGAAGCACGTGCCAAAATTGCAAACATGCTGAATGTCAGAAGTGATGAAATTATCTTTACAAGTGGAGCCAGTGAAGCCAACAGTATGGCTATAAAGGGTATCTGCCTGAATTCAAAAGAAAGAAAACATATCATTACTTCGATCTATGAACATTCAAGTGTCTACAATGCAATCAGGCAAATGGAAGACAAACTGGGTTTTGAGGTAACATATCTCTATCCAGATGATCAAGGTGTAATCAAACCGGAGAAAGTCAAAGAAGCTTTAAGAAGCGATACATTACTTGTATCAATAATGCATGTCAATAATGAAATAGGGTCAATCAACGATGTTGAAAGTATTGCTGAGATTGTTAAAAAACATTCAGGTACATATTTTCATGTCGATATGACGCAGTCTTTAGGAAAGATTGCTATCAATCTTGATAATATTGATATGGCAAGTTTCAGTGCTCATAAAATTCATGGTTTAAAGGGTAGTGGTTTCCTTTATAAACGTAATTATATTGAAATTGCTCCACTTATTTCAGGAGGTCAACAGGAATTTAAGATTCGTGGTGGTACATCAAATGCCTGCACAAATATTGTATTGGCAAAGACAGTTCGAATGGCTTTAGATGAGATGGTGTCTTCTGCAAAAAAGATTAAAGAATTAAAAGATTACTGTCTTGAAGAGCTTGCGAAAATTGATGAAGTTACTATTAACAGTCCAAAAAATGCCATCTATAATATTATTAATATTTCAACGAATGTTAAAAGTGAAGTGATGATGAATGCCTTTAATCTCAAGGGTATTATGGTATCCAGTAAGTCAACATGTGGTTCAAGAGAAAATGAACCATCGCGTGTACTTCTTTCGATAGGAGTTGATGACAATAACGCTATACGTATTTCGTTTGACAATACAAACACAATACAGGAAATTGATGAATTTATTAAAATACTGAAAGGGAATATAAAGAAATATGGACGAGATTAAATATGATTATATAGTATGTCGTTATGGTGAACTGTCGACAAAGGGAAAGAATCGCAAGGATTTTATCGCATGCCTTTTATCTAATGTTAAAAAGAGTCTAAAGAATTATCCTGAACTTGAATATGTTAAAAGTCACGATGGACTATTTATTCATTTAAATGGAGTTGACTATGATGAAGTTGCAGCACATCTTAAGAAAACATTTGGGATGAGTTATTTTGCTGGCGCTATCAGATGTGAAAGAGATATGGATGACATCAAGGCTAAAGCGCTGATGATCAGTCAGAAAAATTCTTATAAGACATTTAAGGTTGTGGCTAGAAGAAATGATAAAACATTCCCTAAAACCTCAGATGAGATTAATCGTGATGTCGCAACACATATTTTAAGAAACAGTGAACTGAAGGTTGATGTTCACAATCCTGACTTAAAGGTTTATATTACTGTTAAAACAGACTGCGCCTATGTCATGGATGAAAAGGTTATAGCTCCAGGTGGATATCCTGTAGGTATTAATCATAAAGCTTTACTGATGATGTCAGGTGGTATTGATTCACCTGTAGCTGCTTATCTTACTATGAAAAGAGGTTTAAAGGTTGAATGTATTCACTTTGCTTCTATGCCATATACTTCAAAACAGGCTTTAGATAAGGTACTTGAACTCGCTAGGATAGTTAGTGAATATCAGAATGATATCATTGTTCATATTGTGCCTTTTACCGATCTGCAATTGGCTATTTATGAACATGCAGATGAATCATATGCAATTACAGTTATGCGTCGTATGATGTATAGAATTGCCTCAAGACTTTGTGATAAACGTAAGATAGGTGTGATTACCAATGGTGAGAGTGTTGGTCAGGTAGCTTCACAGACAATCGAAAGTATGAATGTAATTTCAAAGGTTAGCGACCATCTGATACTAAGACCATTATGTTCAATGGATAAAATTGAGATTATTGATCTTGCAAGGAAGATTGGAACTTATGAGACTTCAATTCTACCTTATGAAGATTGCTGCACAATTTTTGATCCAAAGAATCCTGTTACGAAACCTAAACTTGATAAAACTGAATACTTTGAAAGCAAGTTTGACTATGAAACTTTAATTAATGAATGCATCGAAAACATCGAGACTGTAAAGATTGTTTTTAATGATGCTAAAGAAGAGGAAGATATATTTTAATTATAAATTGGAGGTATTTAAATGAATATTTTTGCTCAAAGAAGAAATCAATTGATGGATAAGCTTGAAGATCATTCATATGCCTTATTCTTTTCTGGTGAAGCTATCATGAAATCAGAGGATGAGTGTTATCCATTTGATGTCAACAGAAGTTTCTATTACTATACGGGTATTGATGCAGAAGGAATGATTCTTTTGATGGCTAAACGTAATAATCAGATTACTTCTACAATGTTTATTCTGCCTTATGATGAACTTTTAGCTAAGTGGGTAGGTGGACGTATGAAAGGTGATGAAGTTAAGGCAATCAGTGAAGTTGACTATGTCAGAAATGTTGAAACATTCTATGATTACCTGTCATCAATGTATAATTATGAACGTTCATTTAATGGTTTACATGTTTATCTTGATTTATGGCGTTACACTGCCAAACAGGATGCATCACTGGCTGTAAAACTCGCTAAATATATTTCTGATATGTATCCTTCATCAAAAGTAAGTGATCTGCATAAATATGTTTCAGCTATGCGTATGATTAAAGATGAAACTGAAGTTGAACATCTTTCAAAAGCGATTGAATTAACCAGAAAAGGCATCGAAGCCATGATGCATAATATTCGCCCAGGAATGAATGAAATGGTTATGGAAGGTGTATTTAACTTTACTCTAATGCGTAATGGCTGTCCTGCTAATTCATTTAAGACAATTGCTGCCGGTGGTAAAAATGCGACTGTACTTCATTATTCTGAAAATAACTGTGTTTTAAATGACAACGAATTATTATTGTGCGATTTAGGTGCACAGGATGGTTTCTATTGTGCTGATATCAGCCGTACTTTCCCAGTAAATGGCAAGTTCACAAAACGTCAAAAGGAAATCTATGATATCGTGCTGGGTGCACAGTTAATGGTTGAGGCCAATGCCAGACCAGGGTTATCTATCAAGGAATTGAACAACATGGTAATCGAGTACTATCGTGAAGAGCTTCCTAAACACAATCTTATGAAAGATGTCAGTGAATATTACTTCCATGGCATTGGTCATATGTTAGGTCTTGATACACATGATATTTCTAATAGTGATCGTGATATCGTATTAAAGCCTGGAATGGTAATGACTAATGAGCCAGGATTATATATTGAAGACGAATGTCTTGGAATTAGAATTGAAGACGATATACTGATTACTGATGATGGATGTATAAATCTGTCGGCTAATATTATCAAGACAACAGAAGATATAGAAAAGTTCATGAAACGTTAATTGCTCATGAACTTATAAATTACAATCTCGGCATCTGCAAATAAGCGGATGTCTTTTTTTGTGGTTCCAATACCATTTGTAATGTCGAGTATAGTATCGTCTTGTGTATATTTACCCTTAAAGTAGTTTTTAGCACCTATTGGTCTGAATAGTGAATTAATAAATGGCATATATATCTGACCTCCATGCGAGTGACCACTTAACATAAGATCAGTTTTTTCATACGGAATGCTTTCGAATGTATCTGGTGTATGACATAAGGCAATGGTATATGCATTATTTCTGATTTGACTATATGCAGCTTCGATATCAGGATTGCCGTTTAAGAGTGAATCGATACCTACAAGATTGATATATTCATTCGAGTTCTTGCGAATCATGACACTTTTGTTGGTGATGATTTCAAATTCAGATTCATACAGCACTCTTTCAACGATTTCCTTGATACCAGTGTCATATAAATCATGATTTCCTAATACTGCATATTTCCCATAAGGAGCATTCAACTGTTTTAAATAATCAATCAGTTCATTCTGTATATCATAAGAAAGATCATCGATTTCATATTCAAATAAGTCTCCACCAAACAGAATGACATCTACATCGAACATATTGATTTTTTCTACCAATTCATTCATGATGTTTTCACTGATTCTTTTTGAATAGTGAAGATCTGATACAAAAGCTATTGTTAATCCCTGAAGGTTCTGACTGATTTTTTCTGATCTGATAGTTTCTTCTCTGACTTTAAGAGTGTTGATATTGATATAGAAAGCATTGATATATACTAAAGAAACAGTGATTAAAAGAGTTATAATCACAATTAAAAGCTTTTTAATTTTCATAGATAAATTCTATCATAAATCAATATATTGATAAATCACATTATTTTACATATTTAAACGATAATTTATGGATAAAAATTTTATATCATATAAGTGTAAGGAAGTTATCCTTACTGGTACGATACCCTATAGTACTAAATTCTATCCCCCTTAAAATAATAATAACAAACAATGAAAAGAGCTCCGTAAGGAGTTTTTTTCATGCTTAAGAATTCACATTACTTCACATATTTAATTGATATTTCTAACATACGAAATGATTATGATAGTAGATGTAAGGAGCTAAACCTTACTGGCAATAAGCCAAAAATATTCTATCCCCTTATATATACAAAAAATAGAGTAATGTACTCTATTTTTTGATTATATAGACTACTGGTTCAGTGAGACTGGTATGGGCTTTGTATGATTCGATAATATTGTACTTACTGATTGTTTGCATAACTGCGTGATATTCATAAAGTCCACCTTTATGACCTCGATAGATTATGATCGACATATAACCACCTGTCTTTAAAATATCATATGCTTCCTTAATGGCTTTAATGGTTGAATCACTTTTTGTGATAATGGGTTTATCACTATATGGCAGATATCCAAGATTAAACAATACAATATCAGCATTATTGACATATTTTCTGATATTCGCATGATCATCAAGAATATAGTGGATATTATTGAATAATGCACAACGCTGCATAGTATGTTCAATAGCTTCTTTTTGGATATCAAAGGCGAAAACTTCCTTGACTTTTGATGCCAGAAAGAAGGTGTCGTTTCCATTACCCATGGTCATATCGACCGCAACCATATCATCCTTTAGAAGATATTTAAGGTATTTCTGATTATAGGTTGTTGGTCTCATAGTATTTTCCCTGATATGTGTTACGTTTAACCATTTCTTTATCTATATCATTTAATAACTGTGTTTTATTTAAAACCCACATCGGAGCGATTAGATCTTCCTTAATAGGGTCACCTGTCAGTCTTTCAATAATGACCTCAGGTCTTAATCTCTCAATCTGTTTAATAACAGTGTCAATATATTCTTCTTTAGTCATTATTTTAAAAGGCTCTTTCTTATATATTTCAGCCAGTTTTGTATTTTTGATTATATGCAGCATATGAATCTTAATCGCATCAAATCTGATATCTTTTATATCATCGATGGTTCTTAACATATCTTCTTCAGTTTCATTTGGTAATCCATTGATAATATGGATACAGGTATGAATATTGGTGTTTTCAAGTCTTTTCATCACATCGGTAAATGTCTTGAAATCATGACCTCGATTAATATATTTGCTTGTTTCATCATTTGATGTCTGAAGACCAATTTCTAACCATATTTCCTTGGTTTTAGTTACTGAATCAAGATATTCAATCACATCTTCTTCAAGACAGTCAGCTCTTGTACCAAGCGATATCTCAACTACTTCTTGAAGATCTAAAAACTGATCGACATATCCCTTGATTTTCTTTAGTGGTCCATATGTATTGGTAAATGACTGGAAGTAAGGGATAGTATAGGCATCTGGCCATTTATGCGAAATAATTTCTTTGTTTGCATAGTACTGTTTGAGTATGTCGTTTTCAAATGCAGTACTTGAATCACCGCTGCCTCTTAGTGAACAGAATATACATCCACCAATGCCTTTGGTTCCATCACGATTTGGACATGTAAAATCGGCATCAAGAATAACCTTGGCGACCTTGTGGTTATATTTGGTTTTTAAGTGATAATTAAACGTATGATAACGTTTGTTATCGAGTGAATATTTAAATGGATTGTTCATAGGTATATTGTAGCAGAATCAAATATCTATATGTATGATGATTATTGATTTTAAGAGATAAAAAGGTTATTATTGAGTGGTAATCATTAGAAGTAGTAATCCAGATAAGCTTCAAGAGAGTCTTTGGGTGGTGAGAAAAGACAGTGGATATGGATGAACTCGTCTAATATGAAGATTAATCGTATATCTGCGATAAAGATTAGAGGGCATATATGTTTCATATATGAACTAAGGTGGTAACGCGTTAATAACGTCCTTAGATATGGGACGTTTTTTTATTCAAAGGGGAGAAATTATGGCATATAATCATCAGGAAATTGAAAAGAAATGGCAGAAGTACTGGGAAGAAAATGAAACTTTTAAAACTGATACCCACGACTTTTCCAAACCAAAATTCTATGCACTGGATATGTTTCCATATCCAAGTGGTGTAGGCTTACATGCAGGACATCCGGAAGGTTATACGGCAACTGATATAATCTGTCGTATGAAAAGAATGCAGGGTTATAATGTACTGCATCCAATGGGTTTTGATTCATTTGGTTTACCAGCTGAACAATATGCAATTCAAACCGGTAATCATCCAGCTGGTTTTACAAAAAAGAATATTGATAATTTCGTAGATCAGTTAAAGATGCTTGGCTTTTCTTATGACTGGACAAAGATGATTTCTACATCTGATCCAGATTACTATAAGTGGACACAGTGGATTTTTAAACAGCTGTTCCTTGATGGTTATGCCAAGTGTGTTGAGATGCCTGTTAACTGGTGTGAAGAATTAGGGACTGTACTTGCCAATGATGAAGTTATTGATGGTAAATCAGAAAGAGGTGGATATCCAGTTATCAGAAAGAATATGAAACAGTGGATTATGGATATTCCTAAGTTCGCTGAAAGACTGCTTGATAATCTGAATGAACTGGATTGGCCTGAGAGTACCAAAGAAATGCAACGTAACTGGATAGGAAAATCCATTGGTGCTGAGGTCAATTTCAAGGTAGATGGTAAAGATAAGAGTTTCACAGTCTTTACTACACGTTGTGATACTCTGTTTGGTGCTACATATTGTGTATTATCTCCTGAACATCCTCTTGTAGAAGAAATTGCTACAGAAGATAAGATGGAGGCTATTAAAGAATATAAACGTATCTGTGCATCAAAATCAGACCTCGAGAGAACTGAATTAAATAAAGATAAAACAGGTGTCTTTACTGGAGCCTATGCGATTAATCCTGTAAATAATAAACTGATACCAATCTGGATATCTGACTATGTATTAATGAGTTATGGTACCGGTGCTATTATGGCCGTTCCTGCTCATGATGATAGAGACTATGCCTTTGCCAAGAAATTTGATATTGAAATTATTGAAGTTTTAAAGGGTGGAGATGTTACCAAGGAAGCATTTACTGAAGATGGTCCGCATGTCAACTCGGGATTCCTTGATGGTTTAGGTAAGGAAGAAGCTATCAGTAAGATGATTGATTGGCTTGAAGAAAAGGGCATTGGTAAAAAGAAGATTAATTATCGTATCCGTGAATGGATTTTTGCCCGTCAAAGATACTGGGGTGAACCTATTCCGGTTATTCATTACGAAGATGGCACAATAGGTGTTCTTGAAGACGATGAATTACCTCTGATTCTGCCAGAACTTGAAGATTATGGTCCTTCAGCTAATGGTGGTGCGCCACTTGATAAGGCAACAGATTGGGTTAATGTCACTGTTAATGGTAAAAAAGGTAAACGTGAAACAAGTACAATGCCTGGAAGCGCAGGTTCAAGCTGGTATTTTTTAAGATATATCGATCCTAAAAATGATGAAAGATTTGCAGATTATGATTTATTGAAACACTGGATGCCGGTTGATTTATATGTTGGTGGACCTGAACATGCGGTTGGACATCTTCTTTATTCAAGAATGTGGAACAATTATCTCTATGACAAGGGCCTTGTACCATATAAGGAACCATTTAAGAAACTTGTTCATCAGGGTATGATACTTGGTGCTAATGGCATTAAGATGGGTAAGAGATATCCTGAATACGCTGTAAATCCAAATGATATTTCAAGAGAATATGGTGCTGATACCTTAAGATTATATGAAATGTTCATGGGACCTTTAGAAGCTGATAAACCTTGGTCGACAAGTGGTGTAGAAGGATCGAGAAAATGGCTTGATCGTGTATGGCGTCTATTGATTGAAACCAAAGATAAACTGAGTGATGAAAATGACCATAAGCTTGATTATTCATATAACTTTATGGTTAAAAAAGTCAGTGAAGATATTGAATCTTTAAATCTCAATACAGCTATTTCACAGATGATGATTTTTATCAATGACTGTTACAAAGAAGAAAAACTTTATAAGGAATATGCAGTAAACTTTACACAGATCTTGTCTTGTTTTGCACCATTTATCGGTAATGAAATGTATGAAATCTTGACTGGTAAAAATGATCTAGCATATCGTCCATGGCCAGAATACGATGAGAGTAAACTGGTACTGGATACAATCGAGATTGTCGTTCAGATCAATGGTAAAGTCAGAGCTAAATTCATGGATCGTCCTGGATTAAGTAATGAAGAAATTCTTGAAAAAGCTCTTGCACAAGAAAACATTAAGAAATTCACTGATGATAAGGAAATCAAGAAGTATTTCGTTATCAAGGGAAAAATAATCAATATCGTTATTTAATAATAAAGTCGCTAAATAGCGACTTTATTGATATAATCATTATTTCTGCCTTTCTTCAATCTCTTTGAAAATAGCTACACGACGGGCATGGCGATCACCGAGGAATTCAGCCTCAAGCCATTCATCAACCATCATTTTTGCCAGTTCATCACCAACGACGCGGGCACCAAAACATAAGACATTTGAATTATTATGCTGTCTTGATAACTTCGCACTATATGGTTCACTGCAGCAGGCTGCAATAACACCATTAACCTTATTGGCGCCAATTGATATGCCGATGCCTGTGCCGCAGATAGCGATACCAAGATCAGCCTTTTTTTCAACTACTGTCTTACCGACCATTTCACCCATTAGAGGATAATCAATCTTTTCTCCTTCTTGAATACCCAAATCCAGCACTTCATATCCTTTATTTATCAGATGTTCCTTAATTGAATTTTTCAGTGCTACACCAGCATGATCGTTTCCGATTGCGATAATCATTTATGCAAATACCTTCTTTCCACAAATATCATACTATAAATATGGTCTTATGGTATAATATCTTAAGGTGATTTTATGTCTTTTTTGGCGAATATTGAACAATTTGAAGGTCCATTGGATTTAATGTTGCATCTTATCAAGGAACAGGAACTTGAAATTTTCGATTTAGATTTAGATATCCTTACCAAACAGTATCTTTTATATATTGAAGAGATGGAGAATCTTGAACTTGAAGTCGAGAGTGAATATCTTGTTGAACTTGCGACACTTGTTGAATATAAATCAAAGAAACTTTTACCTAAAGATGAATCAAAAATAGAAGATGAATATGAAGAAGATCCTAAGGAGAGGTTAGTCAGAAGACTTCTTGAATACCAAAAGTATAAGGAAGTATCAAAGACATTATATGATGCATATAGCGATCGCAGTTTTCAGCTATCAAAACCTATCAGTGATGGTGAAGAATTCAAGGTACAGGAGTCTAATTCGCCATATGATGGTAATCCTAACGATCTTCTAAAAGCCATGAGTCGAGTAATCAGAAGATTGGAATTATCTAAACCAATAGAGACAAAATATACTAGTAAGGAACTTTCGGTTGATGATAGAATACTTGCGATAAAAGCCCGTCTTAAAGATCTTGATGATACATTCAGTTTTGAAAAACTGGTCGATGACTGCAAAGAAGTACATGAAGTTATTGTGACTTTTTTGGCTGTATTAGATCTCGCAAAGAATCATATACTGTTTTTTTCAACCGATGATAATGATAATATCTGGTTTACAAGAGGTGATAACTAATGGAAGAGAATTTAATTGAAAACGAAAATTTAAATGAAAATGATGTGAAGGAACCAGATAATATTGAAGCTATTATTGAAGGTTTATTATATGTAGTTGGTGAAGATGGTATAAAAGCTTCTATGTTGTCAGAAGTGATTGAAAAGAGTCTTGAAGATACCAAGGTATATCTTGATAATATCGAGAATAAATACAAGTCTGAAATTTATGGAATTGAATTGGTAAATTATGGTGGAGTATATAAGTTTTTAAGTAAAAAAAGTGTTTATCCATATGCAACTAAACTCTTTGAAACAGCTAAATCATCATCATTATCACAGAGTGCTCTGGAAACACTGGCAATAATCGCCTATAAACAGCCGGTTACACGAGTAGAAATTGAAGAACTTCGTGGAGTAGGTTCAGATATGATGTTAAGAAAACTGCTTTCACGTAATCTTATTAAGGAAGCTGGCAGAAGTGAAGCTCCAGGAAGACCAATATTATATGAAGTAACTGATGAATTTATGGATAGCTTTAAACTGTATTCTTTAGAAGAACTGCCAGAACTACCTGATTTTAATAATAATGAAAATGATAATCTGTTTGAATAAGGAGAATAATACATGGGATTAGGAAAAATAGAATTACACTTACATCTTGATGGTTCAATGGATCTTGAGACGTCATATAAACTGGCTAAAGACCGTCATATTATTGATGAAGATATGGATTTTGAAATTTTTTCATCTAAGATGATGGTGCCAAATGATAATCCAAGTCTTGAAGAATGCCTTAAATGTTTTGACTTCCCAATTGCGATATTACAGGACAAAGAGGCTTTATCTGAGTCATATTATGCGTTAGTCAGAAATCTAAATGACCTTGGAGTTCTTTATGCTGAAATCAGATTTGCCCCACAGGTACATTGTAAGAAGGGTTTATCTCAGGATGAAGTTATTGAGGCTGTCATTGACGGCCGTAATCGCGCCTTAAATGATTTCCCAGAGGTTATGACAAACATCATCTGCTGTTGTATGACTTATGGTGATGCTAAGTTGAATGAAGAAGCTAATATGGAGACTATCAGAAGTGCCAGAAAATACCTTGGAAAAGGGGTTGTAGCCGCTGATTTAGCTGGTGCAGAAGGTTTATGTCCAATGACTGATTTTAAACCGGTATTCGATCTGGCAAATGATATAGGTTTACCTTTCGTTTTACATGCTGGAGAAAACGCTGATGCTTCATTTGTTGCAGATGCAATGGACATGGGGGCAATACGTATTGGACATGGTGTTCATTCAACAAGAGATAAAGCAGTTATGCAAAGAGTAATCGATACTCAGATTCCACTTGAAGTCTGCATAACTAGTAATATTCAGTGCTGTTGTGAACCAGATTATGAACATCATGCAATCATTGAACTTTATAAGGCTGGTGCAAATGTTACTATCAATTCTGATAATATGACTTTATCAAGAGTTAATATTAACAGCGAGATTGATAAGGCGCTGACTCTTATGGGATTTACAGTTGCTGATATTGATAAAATGACAAGAAATGCCATAAATGCTGCTTTTCTATCATCTGAAGAAAAAGAAAAATTACTTGCAAGAATCTAACAAAAAAATCAATCAGTTTGATTGATTTTTTATATAGTTTGCGCGCCATGGGCACGCTCTAAAGGGTGAAAGTCCCAAACATGCCCAGATAGTGGGAAGTGTATAGTCGAACAGCAAGGGTGTCCATCGTGAGGTGGAATCTGAAGGAAGCTGTAAGCAAATCTCTGGTCCGA
>JAQXNC010000001.1 GCA_029097145.1 Bacillota bacterium | reverse complement strand
TTGAGAAGATCATAAAGGATGTGGACCTTGTGATATGTGGTGAGGGTAAGATTGATTATCAGACATTATCTGGTAAAGCTCCAGTAGGTATTGCCAGGTTGGCTAAAAAATACAATAAAAGAGTTATCGCTGTCTCCGGGTCCTTAGAATATACACCTGAACTCGATGAATACTTTGATGAATATTATGAGGTTATGAATTACAGCCAGAGTCTTGATGACGCACTTACTAATGTCAGAGAATATTTAAGGATTATTGGTCATAAAATCAATAACAGTTTAAAGGAGTAAAATGAACAGTATTTATCAACCATCTCTTAGACTCCTTAGAAAGTCTAAGAATCTGACTTTAAAGGAATTATCAGGTATTACAGGAATTTCATTTCAGAAACTGTCTGAAATAGAAAGAGGTTTATGCCCGGTTTCAGATGAATATATCTGCAGTATTGAAAAAGCTCTTGGCATATCACTCATGGAAGATTCTATTGAGGATAGGCTTATTATTGATTATTATGAAAAATTTATTGATGTATTATTTAATGGATATTCAGATATAACACCATTTGAAGAAGAAATAAATAAATTAAAGACTGAATGTAATGAGTCAAAATATAATTATTATATTTCTGTTTTTGAATTTGTCATAAACTGTATTCTGTATCAGAACTATGATGACAGTAATGTCCCTAACAATATTACTGATGATAAAAGAATAGGTTCTCTTTACATGATATATAAATCATATAAATATATAGATAGTAATTATCGTGAGTCTATCAGAATACTCGATGAATCAATGATCATGCATATGGATTATAGGTTAAGGGCTATAGCGCAATATCAAAAGTGTTATGTGTATATCAGGAACTTTAAAATCTATGATGCATTATCGGCTATAAGAATATCAAAACTGTTATTTATGAAAGGGTCAGCATATGTGAGGATGTATTCCTGCGATTATCTGACATTTAAAGCTCTTTTGATTAACTCAGAATATAAAAGCGCGATTGAAATAGCTGATCAGTGTTTAAATTCTGCAGAAAAACTGAGTCTGCCATCAATGCATAGATCACTTATTTATCGAAGTATTGGTTTGGCGTATATTCTAAACAGAGATTATGATAAAGCTATTGATTATCTGAATAAATCTGCCATAGATGATGATAAGAATGAAGAACTGATACTGGAGTATATTTATGCATATTCATTAGCTGAGAATTATAAAGAAGCAGAAAAATGGATTAAAAAGGGTAGTATCATCATTAAAGGGAAGAATAATCTTATTGAACTAAAATACTGGATAAACTTTAACAGATTCATTAATTCAAATCCTGATAAGATAATAGTTAAAACTGATAAGATAATAAATTATTATTTTAATAAAAGAATACATGATGCATATATTTTCTATATGGATATTAAGATTATGCTTCTTGAAAGAATTAGAAGATATGAAGAAGCCTTTATTGAACAGAAAAATAAAGAAAATCACATAATTCAGTTAAAAAATTCTTGAGAATTCTGATTTGACACTGTTCTTCGTTTATGATTTTATAAAATTACAAAGTATCGATACTTGAAAATAAAATAAAAATCGGAGGATGAAGTATGAAAAGTATTATAGTAAAAACTCTTATATTATTTCTCGCTATCTCATTTTTGAATGCTTCGGTATATTTGGTATATATATGGTAAAAATAACTAAAGCATTATTCGCAATTTTCTTATCACTTTTGCTTTTCTCTTGCAAAAGCGAAACTAATTATGAAAAAGGTTTACAAGCCTTTAATAATTATAATTATGAAGAAGCTATTACATATCTTGAGAATTCCTTAATAGAAGATAATGGTATAAATAAAGAAGATATAAATATAATACTTTCTAAAGCATATATCAATCTCGGTAAATATATAGAAGCTGTAGAAATACTGGACGGAACAGATGGTAATAAGACGAATGAATTTATTGATGAATTATTAAAGGGTTATGATCTCATTAATGAAGATGGTATTAATCATAAAACTGTTAAGATATGTGTTGATAAAAACCCGGGTTATATAACCGGTTTAAATCTGGAAGGATATATTATCGAGAGTACCCATCTACAAGGGCCACATCCAGTAAGTGAATACCATCAGTATCTTATGGTCCTTGAGATAGATAATACAAGTGATAATCATAAGTTTTTAACTAGTTACTATAGCGAGAAAGGGCTTTACGATACATTTAATCATGGCTATGAAAGTCTTGGAGTATCTCTTAATTATCAAGATGGAGAATTAGATACCTTTACGGTATCAGAGGGTAGTTTTGATTGTGTGTGGGAAACAGATATTTATACAAGAACATATGATAGTGATTTTAAGATACAAAAATATGCAAATGAAACATATTATCCGATTGAGGTAGATAATCATAATATATTAGAAGAAGAATTCATCTATTATGAAAATGGTGCATTAGAAAAATATACCTATAATCGAAAATGTTTCGTTACTGACAGAGAAATTTGTGAAATTATGGATCATTTTCTTCTTGGAGATGATCTAGATATTAATATAGATGATATAAAAAATCGTCAGAGTTATGTTAATGAATATACAAGAATTAGTACCTATACAAAAGATGAGCGTTTTTTAAAAGAAGAATATTATGAGCTTGGTATCCTTAAACGCGAAGTAGTCGCAACATATGATGAAAATAATCGTGTTATTAATTATGCAGCTAATAATTATGAAGGCTATAACAACGGATATGAACAACCATTTGAATGGAGCTATGAATATAATGATGATGGTTATCTAATAAAAGAAGAAATTATAAGAAGAGATGTCTTTTACCCTGAAGGATATTTTGCAACCTATGAATATAGCGAAGATTATACAACAGTTACCAAGACAGAGCATTGCCCATCTTATCCAGAAATTGATGGTAATAGTCAGACACTTTATCGACATCCTGATGGTTGTTATCGTTATGAAAAATATATTCCGAATGAATAAATAATAATATTGTAAATATATTAAAACCCACCTTTTCATATATTGTGACCAGTATATGGCCACTAATATGGGGTGGGTTTTATGCATAATCAGATTATTGAATATCAGTTATTCTTTTGGTTCTTCTTCAACCTTGAGGAATGTCTTTAAGGCATCAAGTCCTCTTTCTGCCAGTCTGATAGTTGTGACTTTAGCCTTGCGGATAGATTCCTGAGT
This sequence comes from Bacillota bacterium, assembly GCA_029097145.1. Lineage (GTDB taxonomy): Bacteria > Bacillota_I > Bacilli_A > Erysipelotrichales > Erysipelotrichaceae > JAHHTG01. The sequence goes on along the minus strand of JAQXNC010000001.1, from coordinate 434 downwards.
TTCAGGTTTAGCCATATAGTCTTCAATTTCTTTGCGGATTGACTGACTTACTTCTCTGATTGAAGATACTGCATCTTTGACATCATCATTATTAGTGATAGATTCAAAGGCATCCTGAACCTGTTTGGTTGCTTCCTTAATCTTTTCTTCATGATCAGAATTCTTAAGCATTTCATTAACTCTTTTGATTGTATACTGAACTGCTTCAGTACATTTGTTTTCAACCTTTAAAAGGAACTCTTTGAATGAATCATCATTGGCTACTTCGTTGGCTGTTTCTTCAACCTTTTCAGCTGCTGACATAATCACATCAACTGTACGATTCTTGATATCCAGAATCTTAGCCTTGGTTTCTTCATCGACATTCTCTATTTTTTGATTAACATATTCGTTGATCTCATTAATCTTTTCTTGCATTTTTAGGATTGTTTCAT